>QWQG01000120.1 GCA_003670925.1 Planctomycetota bacterium
ATCTGTTTATCCACCGTGTTGAACTCAACCAGCCACGAGTTCACGGCATTGGCGTGTGTGCCGACGTAGAGGCACTTGTTATGCCCCTCGATGATGGCGAAATAGCCTTCGCCTTCGGTTGCCGTGTACTTGGGGAGGACATACGCCTGAGAGGGAACGTATTTGGTCGGCTCGGCGGCGTGCGCGGCACCGAATGCCGATGCGGTGACCGCCAAAAGCAAAGTGATTCGCAGCATGAGGAGTTCCTGCTTGAGTAGACACAGTCGTCGCGAACACATTAACTCATGGTGTGCTCTTGCTTGTTCACGCCCTTCGGTTCCCAGTCTAGCGAGTCAGATTTCCCAAAGCCAGCGCCTCGGTGACTTCAGCGCGAAGCGGGTCCAGTCGCGGAAGGGCATGTCCAGTTCGCCGGCCGGATCAGAGATTCGATTATGTTTGTTATGGAGCCGTGGCTTTCGTCACATCCGCCTTCAGCGACGAAAGGTAGGCCAACAAGTCCGCAACCTGTTGGGCAGTCAAATCGCGGAGTAAGACGTCGGGCATCAGCGATTTTGTTTGTGGATACACGCCTTCGATATCTGCGGTCTCGACGCGACGCGTCTTGTTTTGAACGTCTCGCACGACGATGCCGGTGTTGTTTCGCTCTACCAATAGGCCGGAATGCACCGTGCCGGAAATGGTCTCGACAAGGTACATCGTGAACTTCGGGTCGATCTGCAATGACGGCTGAAGGATGCTCTCCAGTAACTTTGGACGATCGTACTTTTTCCCGATGGCATCTAGGTCTGGACCGAGTTCCGTTCCCTTTCCGTCGATGCGATGGCAACTGCGGCATTGCACAACGGTTGATTCGTGGAACAATTTCCGGCCACGCGCCAGATCGCTGTCGAGCTGCAAGATATCAGCGGAATTGATCGAATCGCCGAGGCGTCGAGTGCGTTGTGACTCAGGGATGAAGGCTTCGAATAGGTCGCGAATGGCAGGATCTGTTGTCGGTCGCAACGCAGACTCCAGGACGAGAGATCGACCGGTCGGCGGCAGCGATTCTTCGCGAAGTGAGGCGGCCAGCTGCATGGCTCGCGCCGGAGTCGTCAGCAGTTCGTCGATCAGTTGCTGACGATCGGTCGCGCGTCGCGTCAAGGCAGCGGCGGCTTGTTCGGCAAGCAGCATTCTGGCGGCAGCGAAGTCGGCGTCGCCGGGGCTGTCACGTTTATCCTGTTTCGCCTGAGTTAGCGCCTGCTTCCATTCCTTAAGTGGCAATTCGTCGAGTTCGCGGGCAAGCGCGAGGGGTTCGTCATTTTCGATCAGGCGTTTGATCCTGTCGATATCATCAATGCGAACGGGGAGTTGACGAATCCAGTCGTGGACCAGTTTCAGACCCCGTTCATCAATCGTCGATGCGCCGAGATGCGGCATGTGGCCAGGTCCTGTCTTCGCCAGACGGAAGTAAAGGACCGAACGATACGGATCCCCGGGGGCCAGCAGTTCAGGATCATGAATGGCGAAGGTGCCCTGAGTCGGGCGCACGCCAACAGCCTTCGTGTCCAGCAGCGACAAGTCGTGCTGGAGATAGATGTACGAAGACCCGCCGCCGTTGTAGCGATGGCAATGGCTGCAATTCACATGCAAGTACGACCGGGCTCGCAGGTTGATGTCTCCCACAGCGTCAAATGGCGGGGTGAGCTTCGGTAACTGCTCAGGAGTCAGCGGCCATTCCTGCCTAGCGAGCGGGTGCTGCTGGTCTCGATCATCAATCACATCGTCCAGCAGACCGATGTGTTTCAGCGTGCGAAGTTGGTTGTCGCAGGTTTCGCCAAAGTCATGAGTTCGATTCAACTGCGCCACATTGAAGGCAAGCGTGTATTCGGACCAAGGGTTATGACAGCGCAGGCATTCATTCCGCGATGAAAATTTCCATGTCTGCACGCGCTGACCGCCGGGAGCACTCGGATCTGCCACATGAAACGTGCGACTCTTTCCGTTGCGGTCCACCAATACGGCGTCGGTTTGCTCGTCGTTCCATTCGTAAGTGTAACCCAGCCAGTCGCGACCGTTGTAATGCAACGCCTGAGTTTCAATGCGGCGGCGACTCGATGCGTTTCCTGTGTCCAGTTCCAGAGACAACGTCTTGAGTAGTACTGTGTCGAGCGGGTAATCGGTCGCTCGACTGAACTGCGAATTGGGGATCGGCTGCGCCTTGGCGTGCAGGCGAATCGATTCTGATCCCGGCACACCGATCCAACGTTCAGCAGTGGCGTGGTCGCTCCATTGTTCGGCGTTGATCGCGAATGGGAGCACCCCCGGAGCAGGCGCGTGCTGCGTGACCGATTGAAACAAGCCTGTTTCGCTCAGCTTTCGAGGAAACAAACTCGGTTCACCATTCTGCGGGTTGGAGACCAGCGTGGAGATCGCCCCATTCTCGTGATCAAGCAAGTACAACTCACCCTCGTTATCTTCCGCGAAGTCCACAATGCGAACGGTCGAATCAATCAGTTCCCGACGTTCGCCGAGTTTCTCGCCGTCGATCTTCGCGCCCCAGATCCGGCGCGTCTCCCAGTCACCGAAGATGTAGTGACCCACCAGTTCCGGAAATTTTCGGCCGCGATAGACGAAGCCGCCGGTGATGGACGCGCCCTCGGTATGCGGGATCTCCATGATCGGCTGGACGATGGGTGTCGGCCCACGTTGCCGTTCGGTATGCACGGGCTGGCTGCCTTCGACGATGCTCCAGCCGTAGTTGTCGCCTTTGTGAACCCGATAGATGAGCTCCCACAACTCCCAGCCAACATCTCCAACCCACAACTCACCGGTCTCGCGATCGAAACTCATTTTCCAGGGATTCCGCATGCCGTAAGACCAGATCTCGCCACGAGCTTGGTCGAGCTTCACGAATGGGTTGTCCGGCGGAATGGCATATGCCTGGCCGTGCTCTCCGCGATGCACGTCGATCCGCAGCACTTTGGCCAACAGCGTCGTCATGTCCTGGCCGGAATTCAGACCATCCGGAGGAAACGCAACGCCGCCGTCCCCTGTTGAGATATACAAGAACCCGTCAGGGCCAAACTTCAAACAGCCCCCGTTGTGTCCTCCCTGCAGCCAAGAAATGACGAGTGTCTCGCTGTCGATTTCGCAACGCGGCGGATCGGTGTCAGTAACTCGAAAACGCACAACGCGTGTCCCATCGGGCAATTGCGCTGCATTGCGTTCTTGTGACCTCACAACGTAACACACATAACAGAAGCGGTTCGTCGCAAACTTCGGATCGAACGTCAGCCCATACAACGCTTCCAACGCCAGCGGGGGCATGTTTGGAGGATTGAGCCGATCCACGAGCGTCGCAACATCGAGAAACAATTCCGCCTTCGTCGCATTGCGATCTTGCGGCAGAACGAAAATCTTTCCGCCCAGTTCAGCCACAAAGAATGTGCTCGTTGAAGGCTCAAAGGCCAGCACCGTCGTCTTCTCAAAACGCAGTTGCGGATAGATTGACTCAGGCCGATAAGGAGGCGGAGCCTCAGGGCGACCACGAAAGTTGGATGTGGTCCAAGGAGTGCGTTTATCTAAACCGAACGGCGGTTGTTCCGCGGCGGTCTGGCTGAACGAAAGTACCGTCAAGAACAACGTCGTAAGGACAGTAGCAGACAATCGGGATGAGCGCATGGCAGGTAGGTATAGCTTTCGTATACGGAAATCTTCTCGATCCCACCTTAGCATGTTGCTTCCACCAAAACAAGTTTCGCTCAACGATCTCGCGCGGCAGGGTGCGCTGTGAGTCGTCCTGCGATTGCATCATCATGGGGTTGTCGCTAGCGATTCGGTTTGCTTGTTTCAACGTCCGTTCGCCTTGAGCGACATGGCAGCCCGAAAACCACCGGCGACATGTTCAGGGTCATCGATCGCATCACCGCCTCGATTGGCGCTCCGCGCGTATTTGTACGGGTGATAGAAGTCTCCACCCCTCCGTTCCCCGAGTCCGGTGTCGATCCGACATTCCGGATTCTTGCCACCCGCCTCCGGCCGGTTGAAAAAGTCGATGTCGTAGAAGTCTTGGCAGCGTTCGAACAGATTTCCATGCATGTCATAAATGCCAAAACCATTCGCCTGCTTTGTCCCGCAACGATGCACCTTTCCGCCAGAATTCTCGCGATGCCAACCCATGTCGTCCAGTTTTTCCGTTCCAGAAATGGGACCTGTGGTTCCGCCGCGACACGCGTATTCCCACTGAGCACCGGTCGGAAGAACGAGGCCCGTCTGTGCGCAAAAAGCCCGGCAATCCCTCGAAGAAACTCGATGAACCGGGAGATCCGGAGCTTTCTCCAGATTGGACGGATTGTTCCCCATGACGGCCTCCCACTCCCGTTGGCTCACCTCATACTTCCCAATCAGAAACGGATCAAGTGTGACGGGATGCTGCCGTTCGTCTTCATCGCGGTCCTTTTCGTCGTCAGGACTTCCGATCAGGCAGGATCCACCGGGAAGTAGAACAAAGACGATCCCCGTCTTTGTATGACGATACTCCGACAACCCCTTTTCATTCGATTCGGACACAACCTCGAATCCATCAGGAATGCGAGCTTTGTCAAGTAGCAGACCTGCCTCAGTCTGAACGATTGTGAATACCGTGAGACCAAACAACTGCATAAATTTTCGAGACACGAGACAGTCCTTTCCGAACAGACTATGCGACTCTTCATGCCAACCAAATCGAAGTCTGCATCAGTGATGTTCCAGCATCCTGCGTTTGCAACCTGCAATCCTGAGGCCCTCAGTGAGCCGAGTTCGTTCAACGGGATAAGTGCCACTTCCGTGACAAACATTTCTTCCGCCTAGCAAATCAGCGTAGCGGAGAACACAACATTCGGCAACGGCGGCAGCGAAAACAAAGTTAAGATAGGCCTCGAGAACTACACCTCAGCCATTGCGGCGCATGCGACATCTCGCTCCGCCACGATCAGTCTTTAGGGACTTAGTCGCGTGACGAATGGCTCTGGCACATGTTACCCTCGTCGTCAAACTGCATTGCGCAGAGAGTCGGCTGGCCCAAGGCCGCCGCGGGTGCCATGCGCAAGGCAGGTTCACGTTTTCGATTCACTAGAACTTGCAGGGAGACATGAGATGCGTCGATTATTTGGGCGAAGAGATTTTCTTGCGAGTGTCGCTGCTGCGACGATTTCGGCCACCGCGTGCTCGGGCAGCATTCTCGATGAGGCCGCGGCATCGGTGGGTGGCGACGATAAATCCGCCGCCGGATGGAAAGCAGGTGTTGCGCGAACTGTGATCACTCCTGAAACATCCGTCTGGCTGGCGGGCTATGGATCCAAACGAGCGCCGGATGGAAAACTCCACGATCTGTGGATGAAGGCCTTGGCTCTCGAAGACAGGAGCGGAAAGCAGGCCGTGCTCATCACCAGCGATTTCCAGGGCGTGCCGAAGACAATGAGCGACCGCGTCTTCATGCAGTTGCAGGAAAAATTTCAGCTAGACAGATCGCAGATCATGTTCACGTTTTCTCACAATCACTGCGGACCGCGGCTAGGTGATGACCTTATCGACTACTATCCGGTGGAAGCCGAGCAGGAACTCTTGGTTACGGAGTACACCGATGTGATGGTGGCGCGGACCATTGAACTTGTGGGCGAGGCTTTGTCTAGCCTGGCCCCGGCTAGCCTCCAAACTGGCGAAGGGAAGACAACGTTCGCAGTCAATCGTCGCAACAATCGCGAGGCCGACGTTCCCGACCTGATCGCGAAAGGAACTCCGCTCGTAGGGCCAGTGGATCATACCGTTCCCGTCATGACCGTGACGAGACCAGACGGCAAGGTCGAAGCAATCCTGTTTGGTTACGCCTGTCATCCGACGACCCTCAGCTTCACGACTTGGTGCGGCGACTATCCCGGTTTCGCGCAGCTGGAGCTGGAGAACAAGCACCCTGGTGCGACGGCGATGTTTGTGAATACCTGCGGAGGCGACCAGAATCCGTTGCCTCGTCGCCAAGTGGAGTTGTGCGAGAAGTACGGGCACATGCTGGCCGTTGCCGTGGAAGAGGTGCTTGCGAAGCCTCTAAAAAATGTGTCGTCCGGCCTGAAACTTGCTTTCGAGATGGTTGATCTGCCATATCTTAATGTCGTGTCGCGTGAAGAATTGACGGTGTTACTTGTGGATAGCAACGCCCTGAAGGCACGCTGGGCGAAACGGCTGTTGGCAAAACTGGATGCGGGTGAACAGTTTCCCGCGGCGTACCCGTATCCCGTTCATACTTGGCAGCTCGGCAGTGAGATGCTGCTAATCGGAATGGGAGCGGAAACCGTCGTCGACTACGCACTGCGATTCAAAGCCGAGTTCGGCGAAGGCACGTGGGTGCTTGGCTATGCCGACGACATGATTTCCTACATCCCGTCCCGCCGAGTCTGGGATGAAGGTGGCTACGAAGGCGGAGCCAACCTTTTCGAATACGGCCGGCCGGCCTTCCGCTGGGCCGGTGACATCGAAAATCGAATCGCAGCCACCGTGCATCAACTCGTGAAGCAAGTTCGCGAGTAACGGCACCGCCGAGATGTGGTTGCTTTTTCTGAAACCAGATGACAGAAGTGCGAACAAAAGAGGCGTGCTGACAGTTGCCGGACACTCCGTGGCAGGTTATTCCCTGTGGAGTGTCCGGCGGCCGTTTTGTCAGGCGTTTTGTCAGGCGTTTTAAGCCACTTCCCAGCCCGCGCGATATGGCTTATTAATCAGCTTTGCGGCTTCTGGTACGTTCGTAACCACGAGCTTCTCAGCATCCCAATCAAGGGCCTTGCCGAGACGATACGCCACGTTGCCTAACAGGACCGTTTCGGTCAACGCACCGGAGTAGTCGAAGTTACAAGTGGTCGGCGAACCGTCTTTGCACGCCTTGATCCATTCTGCATGATGGCCGATTGAGTTGGGAATCGATTCCGCTGGCGGTTTGAAGTCGTTGAACTTATCACCGGGAAACAATTTGTACTTGCCGTAATCGGCGAACATCATGCCATCGGTCCCGACAAACATGACACCGTTGGCAGGCACAGCTTGGCCGTTGATCTTCTGGGGGATCAGGTCGCCGTCGTACCAAGTCAGTTTACAAGCTGGCATTGTTCCTCGGGCCGGAAAGTCATACTTGACGATCAAGCCCAGCGGACAAGTCTCAGCATGAACCGGCGGCCCTTCCGCTTCACAACGCGTAGGATGACGAAGATCGAGAGCCCAGAATGGCAGGTCCATGTAATGGCAGGCCATGTCGCCCAGTGTACCCTGACCGAAATCCCACCAGCGACGCCAATTTGCGGGGTGATAAATTCCATTTGCATACGGTCGTTCAGGAGCTGGTCCGAGCCACAGATTCCAGTTCAAATTTGCCGGAACCGGATCGCCTTTCGCAGGCCGATCACCGCCACCCCAACCCTTCCCGACCCACACATGTGCCTCGGTCACATCGCCAATGACGCCTGCTCGGATGATTTCGACAACTCGGCGATAGTTGTTCTCGGCGTGGATCTGAGTCCCCAATTGAGTCGCGACGCCTTTTTCAGCAGCGGCTTTTGCAATGAGTCGGGCTTCAAATACGGTATGCGTCAGCGGCTTTTCGCAATACACATGCTTACCCGCTCGAATCGCACGAATCGAGGCGGGAGCGTGATGATGATCGGCAGTCCCGATGACCACCGCGTCGATCCTGTCGCCTTCCGCTTCGATCATTTCGCGATAGTCGGCGTAGCAGCGTGGTTCAAGGTGGTTTTTTTCAATCAGCATCGCCTTGGCTTTATCGAGGTAACCGGAATCGATATCCACGATAGCGACGATGTTTTCGCCGATCACACCATTCACATCTTCAGCCGCCCGATTTGCCGTGCCGATGCAAGCGATGTTCAGCTTTTCTAGTAGACTGCGGGAAGGCTTAGCTCCAGCTTCTGAAACAAACAATGACGCAGACAAAGCCGCGGCAGACCCGGCAGCTGTAGTCTGAAGAAATGCACGACGATTTTGAGATGGCCTGAGTGCCATGGCGGGAACCTTTCAGGAAAAGGTCAGGATTAATGTGGGCAGATAGCAAAGCAACTCCGCGCAGCATAATCAGCTGCCGACAAAAAAGACAACGATTCCACGCAGACTTTCTCTGACAGCGGTGTAGTCGCGGATTTCGGTCGCGTGTCTGATTCAGCGTTCCAGTAGGTTTTCCAGAGATCGTTGAACCACGAAGCAAAAACTGTCAGCAAAACAAAAACTCATTCTGCCGTGTTCTTTCTGCCTTCGTGTCTTTGTGGTGAAAAATGAATCACCCCTGAATGACGCGCTCAATGCCGTCTTTAATTACTAAAATCATTGAAGTAGATTGAACCACGAAGACACGAAGACACGAAGCAAAAACTCATTCTGCCGTGTTCTTTCTGCCTTCGTGTCTTTGTGGTGAAAAATGAATCACCCCTGAATGACGCGCTCAATGCCGTCTTTAATTACTAAAATCATTGAAGTAGATTGAACCACGAA
>QWQG01000138.1 GCA_003670925.1 Planctomycetota bacterium
AGCTGCGATGTCGGAGTGTCGCTGTCGTCCTGAGACTTTGGTCCTTCCCGCTAAACAGCGTGAGTTGCAACTGGCCCTTGAACGCTCGGAACAACCCTTTGACTATTTGCTATTTGCCAGCATCACGTCCGGCACGACAAACAGCAACGGCGACTATCAGCGCGACTATCTTTTAACGCTGGAGTTGCTTGATATTCATACGGGTGACTCCCAGAAAGATTCCGCGACGCTGCGAAAAGGCTATCACAAGGGATTCTTTGGCAAGCTGAAGCACTATCACGATTAAGGCATTTCATTCAGGGCCGTTCGGATCAGATGACGCACCCTCACCCCCATTCTTTGCCATTGCTTTGGTGGCTCAGGCGTTCTGCCCGAGTTGCGGGAGTATGCGTCGTATGTTTGGGGGTGATTTGTCTTTGTAGCGGCTGTCAAAACTGGCAGAAGTCTCACGAAGCGGCAGTGGTTCAGTTTGGTCGTGGTGACCTCGAGTTATCCCGCACGGCATTGAAAGAATCACAGGGAAAGCTTCGCTCAGAAAAGAAGATGCTGGAATTGGATGCGGGGGTGCTGGATCTTGCATCCGGCAATGTGATTCAGGCAGAAGCCCGCTTTCGAACCCTGCGCCGCGAGTTGGAGCATCTAGAACAAAAAGATATGAGCGAGCAGGCGTCGTCGATGATGACGGACGCGCGGGCGGTGGCGTATTCTGGACGAGACTTTGAACGCCGCATGATTTTGAATATGGCGTTACTGACAAGTCTCTTGGGTGACGGTCAGGATGCGTTTGCGTATTCGCTCCAAGCCACAGAGGCCGCTGCCAACCGCCGCACAATTCTGACAAACGCCGCACTCAAGGCAGCTGCCTCGAATTCAGTGGCCGAAACCACTCCCGCGTTCCATGCGATGAACGTGATCACTCCCGCCAGTTACGACGCACAACGACCAGCTGTCAGCCTTGTCGCTTCGCCGCTTGACCAGCCGCTGGCCCTGAGTGCTTATCTGTCGACGGCGGTGCAGTCCGAGCAGCCGACGCGTTCCGATGAAACTGAGAAATCGCTGCACGAAATTGAGTTCTGGAACCCGGCTTTTCGCCGGCACGATCAGGCCTCACCCTCTGGTGAATTTGGAACGCGGTGTCAGCCCGGCAACGGCACGCTGCATGTGATCACGCTTGTCGGCAAAGCGCCTCGTTGGGTTTCAGAATCGGCCGAACCCACAACAGTCTCGCTCCTTATTGCAGACCGAATCATCAGCGCGACAGCAAAGCATACGCTGCCTCCGACGATAGCATGCGTCCAGATTGCCCGTCCGGAACCATGCGGACATACAATCCCGACCGGCAGTGTGCAGTGTCTAGTCGGGCCATACGGAGCGACCGCGGCGGCATCTGCACCGCTGACATTTTCCACGGTTGTCGATTTGAATGAAGTTGCCCGTGCTTCGTACCACGAGCATCGGGACCAAGAAATAGCGCACGCGATCACGCGTCGTGTCGTGAAGAAAGGCGCAGTTTATGTGCTGAAAGAAGCGCAAAACATTCACCGAAATTCATTTGTTGATCTAGGAATTAATGTGGCGGGCATCGCGTGGGAAGCGATGGAAAAAGCCGACACTCGCTCATGGCGACTGCTTCCTGCTCGGATTGATATCGCCCGCACAGAACTACCGGCTGGACGTTGGTCGACAACGCTCCAACTTTCGCAATATGATTCATCGAGCGGACCGCAAACGATCCCCGTCCAAATCGAAAACGGTCGAAACACATACATTGTGTGCTTGATCCCTGAACAGGATTTTGCTGGCCATATTCTCGTTGGCGGCGCTGACAGTGCGACAATTCCCGTGAGACCGTAGCCAGCCAGATGTTGAGCGGGGCAATATTTTGCAACCAGAGTGACGCCGCACGCCCGACTGTCATTTTTCAGAAAAACGTTCATCCCGTTCAGATCGGCAATGGACGCGGATGGAAGACGGCCTACAACACGGGAATGACAGTGCCGCGCGGATGCTTTTTCAGATTTGTTGGTGTCAATCCGCGCCGCTCACCGCATGATTCAGCAGGTCGGAGAGCTAGATTCGATGAGCCATTTTTTTTCGCCAAAAGC
This sequence comes from Planctomycetota bacterium, assembly GCA_003670925.1. GTDB lineage: Bacteria > Planctomycetota > Planctomycetia > Planctomycetales > Planctomycetaceae > SXXK01. Next base: position 2,106 of record QWQG01000138.1, read on the forward strand.
CGTTGCAGCTGCGATGGGTGTCAGCGAATCTTCACTGAAGCGATGGGTCGATAAAGGCTTGATTCAGGCGGAAAAAACGGGCGGTGGACATCGAAGATTGCAACTAGACTCTGTGTTGCAGTTTGCGCGGGAGGCTGGCAAACCGATTACGCGACCGGAACTGATTGGGCTGCCTGAGGGACTCGGATCCACTGCGTTATTCGGAGACGGTGCCAGTACTGAATTTGAAAAGGCATTAGCCTCCGGAGATGAAATTACCGCGCGACGCGTTGTCCTTGACTTGTATCTCAACAACACTTCTGTCGCGACGATCTGCGACACGATCATCACGCCTGGGTTTCAGAAAATTGGTAGCATGTGGCATTGTGGGAGCATGGAGATCTACGAAGAACGTCGCGCCTGTGAAACATGCAGTCGCGTCATCCATGAACTGCGTCGTGCGGTTGGTACCGGAATGATCGGTGGGCCGGAGGCGATGGGGGGGACTTTGGATGGTGACCCCTATACGCTCGCGTCGTGTATGACAGAATTGGTGCTGCGAGATTGTGGTTGGCGGGCGAACTCATTGGGCAACATGCTGCCTTTCGAGACACTGCGGAGAGCACTGGAGCGTGATCGGCCGCGGCTGATGTGGCTGAGTGTCACGTCGATTCGCGATGCCGATCGATTCATTGCCAGTTTTAATACGCTCTGTGAGACGGCGACGTCACATGGGTCCGCGATCGTCGTCGGCGGGCAGGCGTTGACGGCTGACATTCGGCGCCTTCTCCGCTACACCACGTACTGCGATAATTTTCAACATTTGGAAGCCTTTGGCAAGTCCCTGAATCCCCGGAACTGAATGTCTCAATATGGCCAACTCAGGATTATCGCAATACGATGCGATCTTGTTTCTGTCGTTCGGCGGTCCCGAAAAACGTGACGACGTGATTCCTTTTTTGGAAAACGTGCTGCGTGGTAAACCGGTGCCGCGCGAACGACTGCTTGAAGTCGCGGAGCATTATTATCATTTTGGAGGCATCAGTCCGATCAATGAACAGTGTCGCCAACTGATCATAGTCCTCCGGCAGGAATTGGATGCGCACGATATTCGCTTGCCGATCTACTGGGGTAATCGAAACTGGACTCCTTATCTCAACGACACCCTCATTCAAATGAAACGCGACGGAGTCCGACGCGTATTAACTTACGTCACATCTGGTTTCAGTTGCTACTCAGGCTGTCGTCAGTATCGCGAAAATATTGCTGCGGCGTTGGAGCAGCCTGAGGCGGCTGGAATGCAGATCGACAAGTTGCGCGTATTCTATAATCATGCCGATTTTATTGCCGTCCTCGCTGAACAAGTTGGAAGTGCCCTCGAAAAATTTCCGGGAGAAGTCCGCGACGCAGTCCATGTTGCGTTTACAGCGCACAGTATCCCGTTGAGCATGTCAACGACGTCGGACTACGAAAAGCAACTTCGTGAAGCGTGCCGCCTTGTGGCTGAGAGACTTGAGATCCCGGAGTCCCGCTGGAAACTGGTCTATCAGAGTCGCAGCGGTCGCCCTCAAGATCCTTGGCTGGAACCCGACATTCTGGATCATCTGCGGGAGGCAAAGGCGAGCGGCATCAATCAGGTATTGATTTCTCCCATCGGATTCTTGTCTGATCACATGGAAGTCCTCTACGACCTTGACGATGAAGCCCGACGATTTTGCGACGAACATGCGATTCAAATGGTTCGCGCCAGCACCCCAGGCAATCATCCGCAGTTCGTCAGGATGATCCGAAAACTTATCCAAGAACGCATGCACGGAGCCAAGCGAGAATGTCTCGGCGAATTCCCTGCCAATCACGACGTGTGCCCGCTTGATTGCTGCCCAGCACCGATCTCGGGACGACCGGCTGCAGGGCGACCTCCAGCGGCGATTCCCTCCACATAACCCCGACTTAAGAGCAGAAGGACAACGAAAAGAGTCCTTGTTTTCTCGGCTGAGGCACACGGCTGAAATGTCCATTTCCAATTGCGGCATTTCGCGAACCCATCGGTTGTCGTGTGTGGGTAAAGGATGTAGACTTTCCAATGATGAGTGGCAGGCGTAAGTAGCAAAATTGCCAGAGGGGTTACCTTCAGGATCAAGTCTGTCTGTAAAACAAAAGCGATCGTGGCGAAATTGGCAGACGCGCATGCTTCAGGAGCATGTGGGGTAACACCCGTGCTGGTTCAACTCCAGTCGGTCGCAATTCAATGAAAATCAGATGACTGCAGTGACTGAGTCTGCAGTCAACTACTGGCGCCGCGATAGTGATTCAGGCTCCATTGGAACACCCCCCGCGACGCCAGCAATGCAACTGCGGCAGCGATAGCGGCGACAATCCCAAACATGCGATCATCGAGCGTGCCGACAATGATCTGAGCAGGCACTGTGACGACGAGCAAGACGGGAACAATCCACGTGAACCCAAATTGCAGCGCTTCGCCGGTTTCAAATCGAGTGCTGTCAGTTCCATCGTAGATGCTCCGAGGGTATTGAGCGAAAATCGTGATATAAAACCAGAAGTCGTAGAGTCCCTGATTCCTCCCGAACCAGATGCTTGTGCAGGCCGTCGTGATCATCATCGAATAAAAGAAAGCGACGGCGATCGCAATATAGAAGAGATACAGGGCCACTTGAGTGAGCGAAATGGGCGCCCCGATGTTGATGAGCGACCAGACCAGCAGGGCTACGGCTAAGATGATCTGACTAATCATCGCGAGACTCACACGCTCCATCGAAACCAAGAATTGCGAATCGATTGGTTTGGTTAGGGCAAAATCTAGTTTACCCGTGCGAATATTCTCACAAAACGCAGCGCAGTTTGGCATAAAGAACGCCTCCACAATGGCGTTGATCAGCATTCCTGTAGCCATGAAGGCAAAATACTGGTGCTGCGACCATCCTTGGATGTGATCGACTTCCTTGTAGATCACGGTGAATAGAGCAACCCGCGCGAAAAACCAGAAGAGCCGCGTGACCACTTGAATCATGAAGTTAGCCGGAAACATCATTTCACGAATGAGCGAGTTTCTGACAAACATCCAGAGGACACCGGCATAAAACATCAGTCAGACCCAACGAAATTCGTGCAACAGCAACGTGAATGCCACAGTGTTCGACAGCGTCGCAACATCAGGGGGCCGGCAGCATATCGGTCTTCATGGCTGGTTACAAATCGAACGTGAATTCAGGTGAAATCTCAGGACTTCGGTGGAAGTGCGTTCTGCCACCACGACCTCAATTCGGTTCTACTTCTTAAACTTCCCGATTCACTTCATCCGGTTCCATGTTCGTCCCCGACTCGAAGCGAATTGATCGTATTTGAAGGAATTCTTTGACATGGAGTGTTATACTACGCTGTCTCATCTGTTTTCTACCTGACGCTGAATCCCGAGCCGCAACATGCAATTTCTGTCGACACTTTTCACACGCTTCCGTTTCGCTCTGCTCCTCACCTGTTTTGTGATAACCGACAACGCACATGCTGCCGATCTGAAACTGCTCTTCATGGGTGACAATGGGCATCATCGGCCGATTGATCTATTTCAGCAACTCGCGCCGGTGCTGGAACAGCGGGGGATTGAGCTCAAGTACACGGATCGTATGGAAGACCTCACGGCCGCCACGCTGAGTGGCTTCGATGGGCTGGTACTGTATGCGAACATCGACAGGATCGAGGACGCCCAGGCGACGGCTGTGTTGGATTATGTCGCGGGTGGCAAAGCATTTATCCCGCTGCACTGTGCGACCTTCTGCTGGCGGAACAATGCGGAAATTGTGAAGCTCATGGGGGGGCAGTTTCAACGGCATGGAGGCCAAGTGTTTGGGACTCAGATTATTGAACCGACTCATCCCATTATGAAAGGCTTCAGTGGTTTTTCGAGTTGGGACGAAACCTACATTCACCATTTGCACAATGAAGAGAACCGCACCGTTCTAGAATACCGCGTGGAAGGCGAGCAGGCTGAAGGCCAAAATCGTGAACCGTGGTCATGGATCAGAACCCATGGCAAAGGCCGAGTTTTCTACACAGCCTGGGGACATGATTTAAGAACATGGACGAACCCGGGTTTTAGTAATCTAGTAGAACGCGGTATCCGCTGGGCCTGTGGGCAAGATGTTTCGGCTGTCCCTGCGTTTGCCGATCTGGCCGCGTTTGCTGCGCCCAAGATGACCGCGCCACGCCAAGATGTCGCTCCGTTTGAATTCATCGAGGTAGGGCCAAAGATCCCGAACTACACTCCCGGTCGCAATTGGGGCGTGCAAGGGGCTCCGAAGACAACAATGCAGCTGCCGGTGTCGGTGGAGGAATCGATGAAGCACTATTCCGTTCCCGAAGGTATGGCTCTGCGATTGTACGCCGACGAACGCAACTTCGATTCGAAACCCATCGCCATGAATTGGGACGAACGCGGCCGATTGTGGATCTGCGAAACGCTTGACTATCCGAATGAACTGGGCAAAAATCGCGACCGCATCCGGATCTGCGAAGATACCGACGGTGACCACGTGGCCGACAAGTTCACAATCTTCGCTGAAGGTCTTTCAATTCCAACGGCGATTATGATTTATCGCGGTGGTGCCGTTGTGCAAAATGCGACGGAAACGTTGTACTTGAAGGATACCGACGGCGATGATCAGGCTGATCTGAAGACGGTCTTGGTGAGTGGCTGGGGGGCGGGTGATACGCATGGCGGAGTCAGTAATTTCCGTTATGGGCTGGACAACTGGATCTGGTCGATGCAGGGCTACAACGACAGTGCGCCTGAATTCAATGGCAAAACGACTCAGTCATTTCGCCAAGGATTTTGGCGATTCAAGTTGTCGCAGGATGATCCGCCAGTTGTCACCGATCTTGAATTCGTAAGATCGACAAACAACAACACGTGGGGCCTTGGCATTACAGAAGAAGGCCTGATCTTCGGCTCAACTGCAAATCACAACCCAAGCACCTTTATGCCGATTGCGAATCGTTACTACGAAAGAGTACGCGGCTGGGCAGCTCCTGATATCGGCACGATCGCGGACTCATACCTATTCAAAGCTGTTACCGAAAATGTCCGGCAGGTGGACCAGTTCGGCGGCTACACAGCCGGTGCCGGTCACGCGCTGTATACGGCCCGCACGTTCCCTCAGCAGTGGTGGAATAAAACGGCATTTGTCTGCGAACCGACTGGGCACCTTGTGGGCACCTTTGTTCTGCGTCGCGACGGAACTGGTTACAAAGCCACAAGTCCGACGAACTTGATTGCGAGTGACGACGAATGGGCGTCGCCGATTATGGCGGAAGTGGGCCCCGATGGCGCTGTCTGGATTTTGGACTGGTACAACTTCATCATCCAGCACAATCCCACTCCGCAGGGTTTCATGACCGGCAAGGGCAATGCCTACGAAAGCGATCTGCGTGACAAGAAACATGGTCGGATCTACCGCCTGTTGCCTACGAGTGGCGAGAAAGACGTCCTGCACGCCTTCAGCAGCCTCCTGACAGCATCCCATGAGGAATTAGCTGCGACCCTGAAACACTCATCCTTCAACTGGCGTTTGCAGGCTCAGCGTTTGCTGGTTGAAAAGAATGCGACCGACGTCGTGCCGCAATTGTTGACCATGATTTCAGAGACTTCAGTCGATCAGATTGGACTCAATGTGGGGGTCATTCATGCACTCTGGACACTCAACGGGCTGAAATTGGACGACCCGGCGCAAGCCATCGAGGCGGCGGCGGCAGCGTTGTCTCATCCATCCGCCGGGGTGCGGCGGAATGCGGCGGCGGTCCTGAGCCAATGGAATGCCGGCGCTAAGGCTTTGCTTGCGGCGCATGCGCTCACATCGGACACGGACATCCAGGTGCGTCTGCAGGGAATTCTGTGCCTCGCGGATATGGAGCCTTCTGACGAAGCGGGCGAACTTGTGGCAAAGGTTGCTCGTCGCGATAACCTCGACCTGTGGGAAAGCAATGCGGTCACTGCTGCTGCTGCGATTCATGCGGTTTCCTTCTTAAAGGCATTGGAACAGCCGGGCGAACAGGAGCATGCTCAATTGAGCGCCGGCGCTCTGCAAACCTCGGAGATCGTCGCGGAACACATTGCCCGAGGGCGTCCGGTAGCGGAAGCCATCCAGTCGTTGTTGACGGGCCTTGAACAGGCGTCGCCGCAGTTGACGGAAGTTGTTGTACGCGGCCTGATCGCTGGCTGGCCGCGGGAATATCAGATTCAATCAAGCCCAGCGATGGAAGCGTCACTGCTGAAGATGTTGGATCGTGTGCCCGCTTCCTCCAAAGGTAAGTTGCTGCAACTTGCATCGTTGTGCGGATCGCAGGCATTGGAGTCGTACGCAACGGAGATTGTGACTTCACTTTTGAATGTAGTCAGCGATTCTGAGGCTGTGACTCCGGATCGGATTAATGCAGCACGGGAAGCCATTGGATTTCAGGCCGAGAATGCCGAAGTACTGAGCGTTGTCCTAGACATGGTCAATTTGCAAACGACGCCCGAATTGGCGGTTGGGTTGATTGAGGCGGCCGGGGTCAGTACGGCAGATGCCGTTGGGTCGCAATTAGTGGAACGCACTGCTCAGATGACGCCCCAGATGAAAGCGGCCACCATCCGCGTACTGCTTTCTCGTCCCGCCACCACGACTGCGTTGCTCACGGCGATTGCAGCCGGTACGTTGGATATCGGGGATTTGACGCTTGATCAAAAACAGGCACTGCGCGTCCACCCGAATCAGGCTGTCCGCCAAGTCGCCGAAACTCTGATGGCCGCAGGCGGAGGATTGCCGGATATCGATCGCGACAAAGTCCTCAAATCGCTGCTGCCAATTTGCGAAGAGTCAGGTGACTTAGTGGTCGGCAAAGCCATGTTTGTCAAGCATTGTTCACGATGCCACATGCACGGCACTGAAGGCAAGACCATCGGCCCCAATCTGACCGGCATGGCCGTGCATCCCAAGCACGAATTATTGACTCATATCATTGATCCAAGTCGCAGTGTTGAAGGTAATTTTCGGATCTACACTGTCGTCAAAACGGACGGTCTGTTCATCAACGGAATGATGTCGGGCGAATCTCGAACGGCCATCACTTTAATCGATGCTGAAGCGAAAGAACACAACATCGCTCGTGAAGATATCGAGAACCTTGTGCGTTCTCGCAAATCTGTCATGCCTGAAGGCTTTGAGAAGCAGATGACGGCGGAAGAACTATCGAGTCTGCTCCAGTTCCTGACAGACAAAGGCAAGTTTATGCCCGTGTCGCTTGATCGCTATGCCACCGCTATCAGCACGAAAGGCCTGTTTGATGTCGGTGATGAGGGTCCCGATCGGATGGTGTTCGGCGACTGGGCTCCCAAGATCTTCAAAGGCGTGCCGTTTATTCTGACCGATCCACGGGGGATGACGGTGCCTAACATTATCCTCCTGAACGGACCGAATGGCGTTCTGCCACCAACCATGCCCAAGTCTGTGACACTGCCCTGCAATTCCGAGGCGAAAGCTATCCACTTGCTCAGCGGGGTTGGCGGCTGGAGTTTCCCGTTTGATACCAACAAGACAGTTTCCATGATCGTCCGACTGCACTACAAAGATGGTTCCATTGAGGATCTTGAACTGACCAACGGGGTTCATTTCGCGGACTATATTCGACGTGTCGATGTGCCAGAATCTGAATTTGCCTATGCGCTCGGTGGCCAGCAGATTCGTCGCATTATCGTGACTCCGAAGAAGCATGATTTGATTGAAACCATCGAACTTGTCAAAGGTCCAGATCGCACGGCACCGATTGTGATGGCCGTAACCATCGAGCGGATGTAACTCTTTGCGACTGCGACCTGCGGGGACAATTGAGGCTGATCGACGGCAGAATTACACAACTGAAAATGGTTGCCAAGGGCTTGTTCTCGCGAGAAGGCCCGTACACAGGCGGTGCTCCCAAAGGCTAGTTTCCCCTTGTGATATTGTTCACACTCGCAGATGTGGTTCCTCCGCAAGCAGCACGAGGTTGGGCCGATGGCTACATCCAGCAAGACCACGCATGAAGTCTGAGTTTCGTGCAGATTGCCAAACACAGGCTGTAACGCGCGCTACGCGTTTTGCGATCCCCCGCGCAAGCACAAGTGGCCGATAGCCGGATTCGCAAGAATTCGGAGATGTGCATGATTCATCACGGAATCCAGTCGTCCTGCATCCCCATCGCGAAGGCGGGCAAGGTTACGGCTAATGGAAAGCCCTGTCCGAGCGCCGTTCGAAGCACGCAGGTCATGACTGCGTCTGCTGCATACGCCAATGGGATTGGCCGGCTGGGGTGCACCAATGCAGAGCCCCCCAATCGTGACGTGAGATTTTGTTATTACAAAACGCGCTAGCAGAGACTTTCCGCGCCGTTCAAAGTCCATTCTCCCCAAACGCAAACCCAGCAAGGCGCATAAAAATGCCCTTTGGCAGGTAAGCAATGTGCGGGGACAGAACGATGAAGAGAACTGGGGAATGCTGCAAAAATCTGGGTCATCTTCTTGCAGCGAGTGTATTCTTCGTTCAACACTTGCTTTACCACACCAAAGGGCGGCTGGGTATGAAATCCAAATGCACAAGCTGTGCCATTTTGTTTAAATTTTACTAAGTCATTTGGATATCGATTAAACACAGGGAATTGGCAGAATCTGCTGGAATATAGCGCCCAAACAAAAATGTCAGTTCGGCGCTGAACAGCCGCAGAATGGTTGAAACTTCGGCGCTCAATCCGTATATTCTGGCAAACTTCAGCGCCGAAGCGTGCGCCGACACGGTGTTTTACAGGCATTGAACAGTGGCATTTTTTCTCACCGGTTCTCAATTGACCAAACGCGACCTGCGTGGGTTGGTCGCCACCCTCACGGGACTGGTGGTGACATACTGCGTAGCCGTGCTATGGTATGTCGCGACATTTCCAGACGTTGGTCTCCGCTGTTTGCTTCCAGATGCGGAACCATTGCAAGATGGTGGGATTGAGATTTCGCAGTGGATAACGCAGTCTGGCGAAAACACGAGCATTGGGCCAAGTGCAGGCGATCGCTTGGTTCGTTTGAATGGTCAGGACATCGGCACGTTTCTGGACTTCGTTTCGTCTCTGCAGAGTCTCCGATTTGCCAAGATTCCTCCGGGTGGACAGTTGGCTCCTGGGTCTGATCCTGCAGAACTTAAGGTTCCGCCCTTAGTGGAAGTGTATAGTCGCGATCCATCGCAACCCCCGGAGCGGCTGGTGGAAATCGTCTATCGAAACACGCATTCGTCGAAACCACAACTTGAAAACCGCGTCTATGTGTCCGTTCGTCCTATTGCAGTCAGTGAAGTCTCCATCACGATTTTCTGGTTTGCCTGTCAATTGTCGATTCTCGCTGTTGCGTTGACGTCGTATTGGTATCGCCCTTTTGATCTGGTATCTCAGAATTTCTGCCTGATGTGTTGTGCGTCCATGGGTGCGTTTGTGGCGGGTTTCCATTGGTGGGTTTTGGCTGGCAATCCGTTGCTCAATATTCCGTTCATTGTTTGTGCTGCATCGCTCCCGGCGCTGGTCTTGAATTTCTTTTTAGTGTTTCCTCGTGAATCAGAATTGATTCGGACAAGGCGACTCCTCATCCAGATGGCGGTTTTGGGACCAGTTGTATTTTCCACATTTGTCCTCGTGATTGTGTATTGGAGCAGTTGGAGTTTGAGTGGCAGTACGACCAGTGGTGACTTGAATGTGTTTCAAAAGCTAGCGGTTTTGACTCAGCTCGTATTTCGTGGTTCTGCGTCCAATTTGGTTATTGTGACCCATGCCACAGCGTTGCTACATCTGTTGCGATCGACGGTTTACGCCTCAATCGGTCTTGCCTGCCTCTATTTTCTGCTCATTGTCTGCAAGCTGATCCATGCTTGGTTTACGATTGAAGTCCCGCGTGAGCGACAGCAGTTGAACATGATCTTGGGGGCTGCTCTGCTTTCCACAATTCCGATTAGCTACACGCTTTACCTTGCCTTTTTTCAAAAGATTGAGTTTGCGTTGGGCCGGGCCCAGATCCCCATGTTCATCGCAAGTATGCTGTTCATGGCGGCGTACTCACACGGGATGTTTAGGCACCGGCTGATGCTGGCTGAGGATCCAGAAGATAAGGGTCGTCGATACATCGTGATGTCGCTGCTGGTTTCAGGAAGTTTCGCCACATTTCTGGCATTTGGGGGGGTGGCGGCGCACTCTTACAGTTTGCCACTCAATTCATCGACCACGCAACAGATCTCATTGTTTCTGATTCTATTGCTGGCTGCAGGCATTACGCTGTGGGTGCGAGATCGTCTGCAGACGGTGGTGGATCGCACCTTCTTCAGTGAAAAATATCAACTCGACCGCGCCATGCAACAGTTGAATCGGTCGGCTGCATACTTGACTGAACCTACCGGGATGGCCGATATCACCCTGAAAACCTGCCAAGACGTGATGGACGCAACTTCTGCCATTATGTTCGTCCGCGATGGGCAGGGAAGTTTTCGGCTGATCGGTACAAAATCGACATCACATGCTCCCTCGCAATTGAAGCCTGAGCAAATCCCGGTATTCGTGGCTGGTGAAACAGTGATCCGGAGGATTCCTCAGGCAAACCGTGACATCATGGTTCCGGTGCAGCGTTTGCTTCACGATTTGAAATCGGAATTGTTGTGTGTGATGGAAGGCGAAGGTGGTGTGCACGGCGTGATCATTCTCGGGCGTCGTCGCTCAGGAGGTGCATACACTGCCGAAGACATTGCGTTCTTGCATGCCATCGCGCAGATGAGCGTGCTGGCTTTGCATAGTTCTCGCGCCAATCAGACGATGGCACGGTTGGATGCCGAACTGAAAATGAAGATGGATCGGATTGCTGAACAACAGCGTCAGATGGCAGTGTTGCGCGCCGAACTGACTTCCCTTCAACGCGATGCCGGACAGGCACCGGTGGTTGCATCTGAACAAGGTTTTGACCGTGAAGGAATTCGCGGCGGCAGTCCGGCTTTGCTGACAGTGCTGTCACAGGTGAAGAAAGTGGCTCGCAGTCCGTCCACTGTTCTGATTCGTGGCGAAAGCGGTACGGGCAAGGAACTTTTGGCGCGTGTGATCCATCGTAACAGCGATCGAGCTGCCGGAAATTTAGTCTGCGTCAACTGTGCCGCATTGTCTTCTTCGTTGCTTGAGAGTGAACTTTTCGGGCACGTCAAAGGCGCGTATACGGGGGCCCACATTGACAAAGCCGGGCGTTTTATGGCGGCCGACAAGGGGACGCTATTTCTGGATGAGATCGGTGATATTTCCGCTGAAACCCAAGTTAAATTGCTCCGCGTCCTGCAGGAACGCTGTTTCGAAGCCGTTGGCAGCGACAAGACGGTGCATGTCGATGTTCGTGTGATTGCAGCGACGAATCGCAACCTAGAAGACATGATCGCACGCGGTCAGTTCCGAGCGGATCTGTTCTATCGTCTGAATGTTGTCTCGCTGACACTGCCTCCGCTGCGAGAACGTCCAGAAGATCTCGCCGAATTGGTGTTCTTCTTCCTCAGCCGGTCAGCTCAAAAGACAAAGAAGCAGATTCGGCAGATCGATCCGAATGCGTTGGCCGCAATTGAAGCACACGAGTGGCCGGGAAATATTCGCGAGCTGGAAAATGTGATTGAACGGGCGGTTGTCCTAGCCGACAGCGACATGATCACGATGACTGATCTTCCGGATGAGTTTCAAACGGGGTACCAACGCAAACCGCAATTTGGCAGATTACAGGGCAAAACGGCAATTGCGACATCAACCGTGCGAAGTGTCTCGCGGAGGATTACAGACAGCCATGAATCTTCTGCCAACGGCGGCGAAGGGACATCAACCGACTCTGAAAAACAAGTGCTGCGAGAAGCACTGCGGATTGCCGCGGGAAATAAAGCTCTGGCGGCTCGCCGCCTGAATCTGCCACGCAGCACATTCTTCAGCAAGTGCCGCAAGTACGGAATCGAATAGGCGTCATTGTCGAATATTTGACGTAGTTTGGAGACCGTTAGCTGCTGGCTGCGATTTTGTGCGCAGACGAATGATGGGGCGTTGTTAAAACCGATGTGGCCCACCACGAGCAGAGAATTGAGAGGAATTCATTGCGGTTTGCGTTTCCGCCCTTTTCCTTGCTGGTCGTCAAACGTGGTTTTATGGCGCAGGATGTGATGGTAATGCTGCGCAAAACGGTGGGCTTCGTCGCGGACGTACTGCAGCAGACGCAAGCTGTAGGCGTGGCGGCTGAGTCGCAGTGGTTCGGAGTCACCCGGCAGATAGATTTCTTCATCCCGTTTGGCGAGTGAGATCGTCGTGGGCGGGGTGATCCTGAGAACCGCGAAGGTTTCCAGCACAGCGTTCAATTGTCCTTTGCCCCCGTCGATCAGGAGCAAGTCCGGAAATGATTCACCGTCCTGCGACAGTTGGCGAAATCGCCGCGTGATCACTTCACGCATGGAGGCAAAGTCATCGACGCCCTCCACGGATTGAATTCGATACCGTTTGTAGCCGGGCTTAAACGGAAGTCCATCGATAAACTGCACGAGGCTAGCAACTGTTGCGCTGCCTTGCAGATGCGCAATATCTACACCTTCAATGCGGCGTGGCAGTTCCTTAAGCTTCAATACTTTTTTAAGGCCTGCTAATCCTTTTTGGGGATCGACATAAAAGACTTCTGGCTGTGCATGACTTTCCAAGTCTCCGCGTTGGCTGAGACTTTTCAGGGATTCAATCTCATCGCGGATGCGCGCGGCCTTTTCAAACTTCAATTCCTTGGATGCCAGCAGCATGGCGATTTCCAGTTCTTTTAGCAGACTGGCTTTACCACCGTCTAGAAAGACACGCAAGCGGCGGATATCTTCGCGATAGTCTTCTTTGCTGATGCGCATGTTGCAGGGCGCGGTGCATTGATTGATGCTGGCCAGCAGACATGGTCGAAACCAACGCCAGCGTTCGTCATTCTCAGCGATGTCTAAAGTGCAGGTGCGAAACCGAAAAATCCGCTGCAAGACAGCAATCGTGCCGCGCAGTTGCCCAGCATTGGTGAACGGGCCATAGAGTTTGACGCCGGATATTTCTGGTTGTCGAGTGAATTCAACGCGCGGGAAATCTTCGCGGGTCGTGATCTGCAGATAAGGAAACGTCTTATCGTCTTTTAGCATTGCATTGAAACGCGGCTGAATGTCCTTGATGAGTCTTGCTTCAATCAGCAGAGCATCGACTTCGCTGTCGGCATCGATATAGTCAATGTCTGCAATTTCGGGGATCAACTTCGCCGTCCGGAGGTCGACTTCAGCGGCTTTTGTAAAGTAACTTCCGGCACGGCTGCGAAGGTTGACCGCTTTGCCGACGTAGATGACTCGTCCTTGAGCGTCTTTCATGAGATACACGCCCGGCGTTGTGGGAAACGTGCGAACTTTCTGATGCGGCTCAAGTGACGCACTGGATGCCGAAGAGCACGCTTGATTATCCGGCTGCCGGGCTTCTGTTTCCTCGCCGTCCATGAGAAATGTTTCGTAGAAAATGGCTGAATAACTCGTTGAATCGTCTCAGATTGCGCAATGTATCCGTCGTTTCCTGATGTTCCAGCCTCAATTGTGGAACTTGTCAGTTTTCGCATTGGCAAGGCATTGATTTTTCGCGGCTTTTTCGTACGGTCTAGCAGTCGCTTAGCCGTTTGGACAGGCGGTTTTAGGGTCGCGACAGCTAGGTCTTGACTATTGCTTTTTGAAAGGCTGGGAAATGAAATTGATTCGATCTCTGGGGATGTTGGTATTGTTAGGCAGCGTGTCTTGGATGTTGGGATGTAGCGCCAAGGAAAATACATCCGGACCAAGCGGTGGTGGGGGCGGTTCGGGCGTAGCAGGCGGTGCAGTCGTGCCGCACGCACATGAAGGTGAAGCTGCGCACGCACATGAAGGTGACGCACCAAAGGCAGAAGAACCAAAGACTGAAGCTCCGGCTGCTGACGCGGAAAAAACGGCAGAGCCAAAGGCTGATGCTGCTCCAAAGAGTGAATAAGCATTCCGTGTTTATGATGCTTTCTGTGCCACCGCAGATCGACATTCAAGGCAGCCTGTTTAATGCGGGTTGCCTTTTTCTATGTGTCGACCAGCCGTATTCCTAGGGCATGCTGTCGGGACACTTAATTTCATGGACTGCTGGCAAGCGTGCCAAGGCTGCGTCATAATCGGAATCATGACGTTGACAGGCACCAAAGCATTTCTGATCCACAATGGCAGATTTACTGAGGCATGCATGGCATTTGCTGCGCTGGGGTAAAAGAGAATGACAACAAGACCGCGATATCGCTGTGTTCCGCTGTTTGGTCCGCCTGGCGTTGGTAAAGGCACTCAGGGGAAAATCCTGTCCAATATCCCCGGTTTTTTTCATCTGTCAGTGGGCGACGTATTTCGCTCGATCGATATCGGTTCAGCGAACGGTCGCGAGGTCTATAATCACATTTCGCGCGGAGAGTTGGTGCCAGATGAACTGACGATTAAGATCTGGCGGAAAGCCCTTGAAGCGTACGTGGCTTTGTCATGGTTTAAGCCGCGCGAAGACCTCTTGATTTTGGACGGCATGCCGCGCAACGTTCATCAGGTCGAGATGATTCAGGAACACCTAGAAATCCATCGCGTCATCTATCTAAAGTGTTCTGACGAAGAGGACATGATTCACCGAATTCGCCGCCGAGCGATTCGTGAAAATCGAACGGACGATGCGAATGAATCGATCATTCGTCGGCGGTTCGACGTTTACCGAGAGGTGACGGCACCAGTGCTGCAACAGTACGATCCGGCCATCATCCATGAAGTGGATGCCAATGGATCGCCGTCGGAAGTCGTCCATTCGATTCTGGACTGCCTGATCCCGGTTCAGAACGAATTATTTGAAGCCAACCTCCGCGAAGAGGAATCGCGGGGTACCTGAAGACTGGATCGCAACTCCTAAACTTCGCAGATCCGTTTGAATCGCTCCCAAGCATCGCTCCAGTCGTCAGCGTTTCGCGGATGAAATTCGGTGATAGATTCTGAACGGCGGACGATGTCGCGGATTTCGCTCAGCGACGAAATATCCCCGGCTGACATTGCCTGAACCAACACGTTACCCAAGGCGGTTGCTTCAACGGGACCTGCGATCACAGGAACCCCACAGGCATCGGCGGTGAACTGATTGAGCAACGCATTCTGCGCTCCTCCCCCGACGACGTGAACCACTTTCACCTGAATGCCCGTGAGTTCTTCTAGGCAAGTGAGTACCATCCGATACTTCAGGGCTAGGCTTTCAAGCGCGCAGCGGACAAACTGTCCTTCGTCTTCCGGAACCGGTTGTCCGACTCGACGGCACTCGACGGCAATGGCTTCCGTCATGTCTGTGGGACGCAGAAATCCCGGATGATCGGGATCCACAAGCGAGCGAAACGGGGTTGCGCCCGCCGCTTTCCGCGTCAGTTCAGCATAGTCCGCTTTCAGTCCTCGTTCTTCAAATGCCACCTTACAGCGTTGCACGAGCCACAGGCCCATGATGTTTTTGAGCAGCCGGTAAGTGCCATCGATCCCGCCTTCGTTCGTGACGTTCAGTTCCATCGCCTTATGCGAAAGGATGGCGTCCCGAACTTCGACGCCCATCAGCGACCAAGTGCCACTGCTGATGTAGGCCCAATCCGGATTGCCTGTCTGCGACGTTGGCACCGCCGCCACTGCGGAACCGGTATCATGTGTGGCCGGAGCGATCACTTTCACATCTTTCAGCCCTGTGAATTCCGCGACTTCGCGGCGTAATCCGCCAAGCTGCGTGCCCGGCATGATGATTTCCGGAAACATCTCGGTGGGGATTTCAAGTTTCCGTAGCATCTCCACCGCCCAGCCACGCGTCTTGGCATTCAGCATTTGCGTCGTTGTGGCGTTGGTAAATTCGACGACCCGACTGCCGCTGAGGCACCAGTTGAAAAAGTCCGGAACCATCAGGAATTTCTTGGCCTGATCGACAAGTTCGGGATCGCGCTCGCACATCGCTAGTAATTGATAGAGGGAATTGATCTGCATAAACTGCAGTCCGGTCTGCGCAAACATCTCCGCGCGGGGTACACGCTGCAGAGCTTTCGCCAGCATGCCGTCGGTGCGGGAGTCACGATAATTCCACGGCTGGCCGAGAATCTCGTCGTTACGATTCAGCAGCACAAAGTCGACGCCCCACGTGTCAACTCCGATGGAAGACACTGACGCTCCGTACTGCGTACTTGCTTCACGCAGGCCGTTCTGGATTTCGTTCCACAAGCCAATCAGATTCCAACGCAGAGTTCCCCCGAGCCTCACGGGACCGTTGCTGAATCGGTGAATTTCATGCAGTGAAATATGTTGTCCGTCAAACCGTCCCGCCATGACGCGACCACTTTCTGCGCCCAAATCGACCGCAAGGTACGTTTTTTCTTTCATATGTGCGTTCTTATTCTCGTTGGTTCAGGATTCGCCAGACAGAAGAACGCGAATGATAGCGAACACGCGACTCAGGATGTAGCGGACCGACGTGGTCAAGAACTTACCGAATCGGAGCACCACAATTTCTTCGCGTGGATTGACAATCACAAATCCGAACAGCAGCACCACGCCGAATATCATGACTGTCACCAGAATCATTTCCAGAAATCCCTCGTTCTGTCTCAATTCATTTTCATCAATCGTCTTCAGGGCCCTCACCTTTCGTCGTTGAGAATCGTTCCCCTTCGTGTTCAGACAGGACGAACGCTGATGGAGTGCGACCCGAGCGGCGATTCAGGGCTTAAGACCCAAGTTGCCACGGCGAGGACCACTTGCCGTCGCACCTCTCTCACTTCTGGATTGAGTCCTGATGTGGTAAAGTGACTGTCCACTGGCCGCTCACTCTCCAGCACAAAATCGACCGCCAAATCGCGGGTTTCACTGAGAGATTCGGCGAAAGACCCAACAATTCAGATAGCCGTATTTTGTAAGCTGAACGAAGCGTCGAGCAAGACAACCCCAAGAACGGTTGGAACGAATGGAACCTGAGAATTCAACGAATTCAGCAAGCCTTGAAGAACTGCTCCATGACAAAGTTGAGAAGTGGCGAAGCAAACTGCTCGACATCGGCAACCGGAATCCACTGGTAAGCTGCTCGTTCAATCCGTCTCGTGGAGTCATTGAGATCGTCACGCCGGACAGTGAACGCGTCTGGCGGAGCCTTGCTGCAGATTCCGAGGCCGGTGCCGATCCCATGCGATTTCCATGGCGTCGTGAGCTTATTCCGCCGCCTGTCGCAGAAGGCTCGATTCTCGCACCGAAAAAGAATCGTCCGGCAAAAGGCGTGTTGTTTTCAGAGGGTTCCGATCCGGGTTCTGTTTCCCTGTCGTCCACGCCGACTGCAAATGAACCTGCGAATGAACCAATGACGGTTGTGGACTGGAATCCCTCGCTGGACGAATGTCGGATGTCGCCGCGTCTCAGAGAGACTGACCTGCTCACAGAGATGTCGGATCGGGTGATTGAGCGCAGATTAAGAACTGTTGATGGACACGCGCGTCTTGCCATGTCGGAACAGGGTGTTCATGTCCTGTACATCGCCTTCGGATTTCTGAAGTGGTTTGAATCAAAGGACAGTGAAGATGAGCGACGCAGTCCGCTGATTCTGGTGCCCGTGACGCTGTCGCGGAAATCGACCAGCGCGCCGTGGGAGCTCACGGAAGCAGAGGATGATGCCATTGACAATCTTTGCCTCAGGCAACGGTTGCGCCAGGACTTTTCGCTGGAATTGCCGCCCTTACCGGATATCAACGAGCTTGAGGAACCGGGTGCCAGGATAGCTTTTCTGGATTCAGTCCGAACAGCGATCAAGGAGTGCGATCGCTGGGAAGTGGAAGATCGCGCGGCGATCGGCCTGTTTGCATTTCCCAAAGTCGCTATGTGGAAAGACCTTGGTGACCACACCAAGGCCGTAATCAATCATCCGCTGTGCCGGTCGATTGGCGGTGACACGACGATCGCCCCCATGGTTTCTTTTGGTCCGGTTGACGAAATTCCCGATGGGGACAGGCTCGATGATGACGTGCCCCCCGGTGAAGTGAAGGCAATTCTCGACTGTGATTCCAGCCAACTTGAGGCCATCGTTGCGGCTCGCCGAGGTGTCAGTCTGGTTCTCGATGGTCCGCCAGGAACCGGCAAGAGTCAAACAATCGCTAACATCATTGCTGATGCCCTGTCCGAGGGCCGTACGATTCTGTTTGTGAGTGAGAAAGTCTCGGCGTTGGGCGTTGTGAAGCGAAGGCTCGACGAAAAAGGGCTCGGTGATTTTTGCCTGGAATGTCATTCCAGCAAGGCAAATCGTAAATCGGTATTGTTTGAACTGGAATCATGTCTAGGGCTTCAGGCAGAGGTTTACACTGACGCTCAACCAAAACTGGACGAAGTCAAACAGAGGCGAGATGTTCTGAATGACTACATCCGCAGCGTGCATCGTCCACGAATGCCGTTGGGACTTTCCCCTTACGAACTTTATGGGCAGGTAGGGCGATTAACACGTCTGGGATTTGCGACCAAGTCAAGATGCGAGCTGCCTGACGCTGCCAGTGTCGATCGAACGACGTTTGATTCATGGCTGAGATTGCTTGGCCAGGCCGTTGATTCTGCTGCCGTTATCAAATCACACGACGTCCATCCATGGCGAGGCTGCAAGCTGACCTCACGATCACTGTCTCTGGCGGATGATTTGCAGCATCACCTTGCGGTGCTATTCACTGCACTGGAAACGATAGATCGCTCTTTGTCACCACTTGTTGCCGAGGATCTTCTCGCGGAATCTCCGACGCCGGCGACACTGAATGACACAATCAGATCGATCGCTGAAAGTTTGACCGCACCGGAAATTCCGGCAATTTGGTTCGAATCGCCCGCCGAATCAACGGCGGCGATGCTGAGCAAGCTGAACGCTGACGACAATGAACGCCAGTTGCGAACTCGCCTGAGCCATTTTGTTGGCGATATCGCTCGACGGTTTCCTGCTTCTTCTGCCGCGGCTCTGTCGACCAATGATAAGGGGTGGACCCTTCGATTCGTAGACAGACTCCCGGACTCATTGCGCGGGCAGATCCTTGTCGTGAATGACATGATGAGGCGACTCACTGAGTTTTCAGGGACTCTGAATGACACGGAAATCCGACTGGCAGAGCTAGTCGCACAGCTTCATGTTCCGATCAAATCAGATCTTCCGATCGGATCAATTCCGAGGCTCATTGAACTTGCCGGAAGTATCTGTGAAAGTGGAACCATGAGGCCTGCGTGGCTGGCAGCTGAAAACTGGACCGAGCTTCATCAGATTGCAGAGATTGGGCGTACGGAATTGCACGAAGCGGAAATGATCGCGGCTACGCTGCACGATCGTATCCCGGCGACTCGATTGCAGGATTTGGCAGGTTGTGTTCGGAACGTCGCACAATTGAAGGAAGCCTGGCGATTGAGCGAATCAAGCTGTCCGACTGGAACGCCCAGAGACCTTGAACAATTTGCGAAATCATGTCGTGCAGCGAATCAAGCGATCAACGATACGCGTGATGCCGTGAAATCTCTGTGGTCGGCGTTTGGAATGTCGCACTTTGATTCTGTCACTCTCAGCATTGCGAGGCGAGTCCCAGCGTTGACTCCTGCGATAGCCGATGCCGGAATCGTACATGGTACGTGGGCAGACGCGGGGCTGCGGGTTCGACTGCGAACCGTATGTGAAACGGCTGTGGAAGATCTTGAAGAAGCGAGTTCACTCCGTGAATTGCTTTCCAGCCGACTCTCGCACCGCGCATTCAAAGATTCGTCGCTGTCTATCACTACCAAAGCGTCGCAATACTCATCTTTCTTCAGGCGATTGTTTGGCGGGTTTGCAGCGTTCAAGAAAGATGTCGCAGAGCTCTATAAAGACCGGGTTCCGGGAACGGTTGATCTTTTGTCTGATATGGATCGTTTGAACCGGCATCATCGACGCATTGAGGACGTAAAATCTGCCGCAGACGAACATAGACAGCACATGCTGCCAAGTCATGATGCACAGGATGCGGGAGCGTGGCGACAGCTGAAGTCAGCGATCGACGCCAATGAAGCCTTCTTCATGGCCGCTGGACCTCAAGGGCTTTCGTCTGGCTCCGCAACTCGTGTAGACCCAGTGGCGATTACGTCGTTTGCCACGCAACTGTCGGAGGCGATTAATCGAATTCGCCAGACAACGGATGGCACGCCGCTGGCCGGGCTGTTTGAATCTTTAACGCTCGATGAAATGGCGACAAAAGTCGCCGTCTTGCACGACGCGGCGACCGTCTGCCATGAAGCGATTACGAAGGCCGGCAGTCTCTACGATCAGGATCCGCCGTCAACAGGTCAACTGTTCAATGATGTCGCTGCAGCAATTCGTCGTGAAGAGCACCTCTGCCGCGTAAGAGATACCTTCGCGGCACATCCTGAATTGATGCCAGTTGGGGGCACGCCGACGGACCCATCAACCTGGAGACGGATCACCGCAGGTGTTAGCGCAGCGGAACGTTTGAGTCGGCTTGTGCGAAACCCTCAAGCGCTGCACTCGATTCTCTGCAGCGACAGCGGTATTGACGCTAATGCACTGATCATAGCTATTGACGGAACGAACGCATCATATCACCGCCTGCTTGGCTCAATGCAGCGATGCGAAGACATGATCTCGCTCTCTCTACCCAACGAGCCTGAGACTGAAAGCAGTCGACGACCGATCTCTGCCATGAAGGCAATCGCGATTTCGGTGACAGACTCTGTCAGCAACCGATTTCGGCAACTCGAGGACATCATCGGAGTACTGCGGAATGAGTGCGACGCCAACATCAGCCGATTGCCTGAAGACGGCGATGTAATCGAAAGACTCAACGTGATTCTGGCGGAGTCGGCGGCAGCCTCTCAGCACCTGGCCGCCTTGAGAATCGCCGATCCTCATGGGGACGACAAACCGAAGATTCTGTGGCTGGCCGAGTTCGCCGCTGCCGGACGAATTTCGCAATTGGTTCGCACAATAGCGTCAAGTAAAGAACTGCGAGAGCGATGTCGCAAAATAGTGGCAGATGTCAGGGCGGCCATGTCCGGTGAATTCAAATCGTCGTGGGATTTCCTGAAGTCGTTGTTCGACCTAAAAGCGGACGTTTCATCAGGAATCACAATCGCGAACGCCCACGTTGGCCAACTCGCCGCTCATTTGAAAGGCCTGCAGCCACGAGCCTCATCCATGGATGAGTGGTTGAAGTTTTCACGATGGCGACGAGATATGCTGGACGGGGGCTTTTTGGCAGTGGTTGACGAGCTGCTGGAAGGGAAGTACGAACCAGAAGAAACCGTTGATGTTGTCTCGATTCGGTTTTATCGCAAACTCTTCGATCACCTCGCCGCCACGGATCACGCGCTGGCGGAGTTTGACATTGAACAACACGAGCGTGTGCGCGAGCGATTTCGTCAACTTGACGAGTGGGAGATTCGTGCAGCATCAACTCGGATCAGGCAGTATCAACTGGGGCGCACTGATCGACCACGCATTGGGACGCTCACGGGTGCGAGCAGTGAGCTTGGGATTCTGCAGCGTGAAATCGCCAAGAAACGCAAACACATGCCGCTGCGTCGACTGTTTGCGGAAATACCCAGCATTCTGCAGCGACTTAAACCGTGCATCATGATGAGTCCCCTGTCGGTCAGTACGTTCCTAGAGAATGATCAGATTCGATTTGACCTCGTGATTTTCGACGAAGCGTCACAGGTGTTTCCCTGGGATGCAATCGGGGCTATTTACCGCGGCGGCCAAACCATCGTGGCCGGAGATGAGAAGCAGCTGCCTCCGACAAACTTCTTCAGTCGCGCCGATGCAGAAACGGATGAAGAAGACGACATCGGGGACTTCGAAAGCATTCTGTCGCTGTGCAAGTCGATCAACATGCCAAGTAAACGCCTGCGATGGCACTACCGTTCGAAGCGAGAACCACTGATCGCGTTTTCCAATCGGCACTTCTACGACGGCGATCTCGTCACCTTTCCGAGCGTGCGGGATGCCTCTGGCGACGCAGTTCGCTTCGATTATGTTCCCGAGGGCCGATGGGTTGATCGCAAGAACATCAAAGAGGCCGAAAGGGTCGCCGATCTTGTCATCCATCACCTACGGACTCAACCGGAAAAATCTCTGGGGGTCATTACATTTAACCAGACTCAGCAGCGTGCCATTGAAGATATTATCTACGACCGACGCAGAAATGATCCTCGAATTGATGCTGTATTCAGCGTCAGTTTGACAGAGCCGATGTTCATCAAGAATCTGGAAACGGTGCAGGGGGATGAGCGAGATGTGATTCTGCTTTCGATGGCATACGGCTTCAATGACGCGAACAAGCCTCCTGCTAACTTCGGGCCAATTAACAAGAGCGGCGGAGAACGACGATTAAACGTCGCCGTCACGAGAGCGAAAGAGGAGATTATTTTCGTTTCTTCAGTTCGGGCGGCAGATTTGGATTTGAGTCGCTCAACAAGTGAAGGAGCACACTTGCTGAAGGCCTACCTTGAGTATGCAGAAAAGGGTGTTGATTCCTTGGCGAGAGCGAAGGTAGATTTCGCCAGCGAAGCGGAATCACCGTTCGAAGAGGAGGTCGCAGCGGCACTTCAGCGGCATGGGCTGGAGCCTGTGCCTCAAGTGGGTTGCGGTGGCTTTCGCATCGACATGGCGCTGAAGCATCCCGATCGTCCCGGCGAATATTGCCTTGGTATCGAATGCGACGGGGCCACCTATCACTCATCGCAAACAGCCCGTGACCGCGATCGAATTCGACAAAGTATTTTGGAATCTCTTGGCTGGAGAATGGTGCGTGTGTGGTCTACGGACTGGGTGCGAGATCCGACCAAACAGGTGAACAGGATTCTGGCGGCTTATGAATTGGCGATGGCTGCCCCAGAGCCGCAGATCAGGGCGAACGATGCGACGGAGGAAGAAGATCTCGATCTCAAACCCACCGTTGTGAAAGTCGGGAGGCCCACTTCACCGACATATTCGTCAATCACAGATGTGCCAAATGACCAGATCCTGAAAACAGCCGTATCGGTCGTGCTGCATGCTGGCGCGACAGAATTTGAGGATCTGATCAAGCTGACGGCTAGAGAACTCGGATTCCTGCGTCTCGGCCCGCGAATTCGCCGCAAACTTGAAGAATCACTCACACGTGAACTGGAAAAAGGTAGTCTTCAACGGATCGGCGACCGGATTTCCGTGCCGCAGCACAAGTGAGCGGAGCCGGAGGGCTAAGACACGGACGGAGCGATGACAAGAAATGCCGTAGCAAATGCCATGGCATTTTATGAAGAGCACATAGGAGAAAGAGCAAATAGGAGGTCCGGTCTCTTTGAATTAAGCGGTCTCTTTGAATTGAGTCCTTGCCCTCCTTGGCTCTTCTTGTCTGTCTTTGAATCTGACCCCTTATTGTCTGTTGAATGTGTTCCACTGAGCTTCGGTCAGTGTGTTCCACTGGGCATCGCCCATGCCGTGCCGCCGGAATTCGTGATGCCGGTAATCTCATTCGCGTAGTTGGCTGTTGTACCTTGGACATTCATGTCCGAGTCCTCGCTAGAAGACATGGCTGATACGAAACATGCACAATCTACAGGTACAAGCCGTCCTACCAGTACAGGCGGTCAGAAACGTCAGGGAGGCAGCCCGCGCGGTGCGAAGGCCATCGCCAAACTGGCGGGCGGGAGTAAGACCATCCGATCGCTGGATGACACGTATCAGATCGGATTTCCCGGCATTACTCGCATTGACAGCTGTCCTGCCCGCAACAGCAATTGTTGCAAAGAGCATCGGGCATCTGAGCGAAGTAGGAGGGACCGTACTTTGATGGGGCGTCAGCCAGTGAATAGGGTTCAAATTCCATCCGGTAGCCGTCGCATGGGCGAGCGAACATATTTCCGAAGCCGCGTGGCCGAAACGGTGCTGGGGCGCAGCGTTGTGACTTGGTGAGGGTTGCAGCCCGAGGCCGATACCATGACGTATACCTGTCAAAACGCGTCGAAAAATGATTGAACCCGTTTCCAGCAGAACCGGGTGCTCCAAGATCCGGATTCGAGCGAATCTGAGCGAATCCATTGAAGGAATGTTCGGGCATGATCGCGTCTCCGGTTCGAACCGGAGCGAACTTTCGGAGCGAGTACTTGCTCGGAACCAGAGACGGATTAGAACCCTGCGCTGGAGTCACCCCGTCGCTGTAATTCTGTGGAACCGGCGGTTGAGCAATACAACTCAACTGCCCAATCAGCAGTGCCAAGACAAAAACAGGCACTGGAATGTTGCGTTTCATGGCTGTCATCCTGACAAAGTGAATCCTGATGCAAAGGTAGAACTTGCAGGCGACCTTTCGCCCATTTGTTTTCGGCTGGTGCCAACTTTCTCTCCGCAGGGATTTTGGGGAGGAACTGACCAATCTGGTATCCCCGTCCGATTGGTCTTAAATTCCGGGTTGCAACAGCGGGTAACTAGCATCTAAGCAAGAAAACTGAGGGTATTCCAGCAATTTCTGCCACCCTCGACTTCCACCCGGTCATCAGAGTTTTCGCAATCAGATTGATCCTGTGACGCACTTCACAGGAATTTTTTTGAGGTGCAAATGAGTCCACGGTTTCAATTAGCAGAGCAAATGAGTAGACTTCTGGTGGAACGAAAACTGGGTAAATAAGGCAGTTTTCAGCCTGTGGGTTCAGGTTTGAAGATTGACTTGGATGAAGCTGCGTACCTTTCCGATTCCGTCGCTGGATGTTGTCTAGGGTTTAAAAAGCTATCCGATGAATTCGCCCGCGCGTGAAATGGCCGCTGTCACGGTGAATGCCGAAGTCTCAATTGATGCACGGAAGGTTCGAGACGAATTGCAGCCAACCCTTCCTGAGTGTTCTGGCACCGATCATGGTTTGTCGTTCCGCCGGTCAAAGCGGGTCCAGAGACTGACAGGTTTCGGAATCCGTTCTATCGGGTCGTACGTGCCTTCGCGCATCGTGACGAACGAAGAGCTGGAATCGCGATATGGATTTGAGCCTGGGTGGATCGAACGTAGGACGGGCATTAAGCAACGGCGGTTTGCCGCTGAATCAGAATCGACAAGCGATCTTGCTGTGGAAGCCGCTCGACGCGCTATGGCAGCGGCCAATGTTTCTGCTTCAGACATAGATCTGTTAATTGTCGGGACTTTTACGCCCGACTTCACATGTCCCTCGACTGCCTGTCTAGTGCAGAACAAGCTTAAGCTTGACGCCCCTGCGATGGACTTGCAGGCCGCGTGTTCCGGATTTATGTATGCCTTGGCCACTGGGGCGCAGTTCATCGCGACTGGGAACTCGCGCCGCGCACTGATCATCGGTGCCGACGTCAACAGTCGAATTGTGCAGCCGGATGATCAGCGAATCGCACCGTTGTTTGGTGATGGTGCCGGAGCAGTGATCCTTGAACCCGGCGATGCCGACCAAGGGCTTGTCTGCTACCAACTCGGAGCGGACGGAGCGGGTGGCTGTCTGCTCGACCGACCTGCTGGTGGGACGACATTGCCACTTACTCCTGAACTCGTGGCGGCGGGCGAACATTTCCTGAAGATGGATGGTCGCAATGTATTTAAGTGGGCGATCGAGGCTGTGACGCAATCGATTGAGGTGGTGTTGGACAGTGCCGGGGTGACGACTGAAGACGTGAGTCTGTTCGTACTCCATCAGGCCAATATTCGCATCATTGATCATGCGATGAAGGTACTCAAGATTCCGCGAAGCAAGGTTTATAATAACCTAGACCGAGTCGGTAACACGTCGGCCGCGTCCATCCCGCTGGCGTTGGACGAAGCCTGCCGTGAGGGCCGGATTCATCGCGGCGACCTTGTGGTCATGTGCGGCTTTGGAGCAGGCCTGACGTGGGGTACTAGCCTATTTCGCTGGTAGTCCCTGCACGGCTTCTTCGTCGTAGAAGAAATTGGCCATGAGATGTTCGGAACAAAACAAGAGGATGACCAGTCCCATCAGAACGGGAAAGACTTCAATCCCGAGACGCCCCATTCGCACCGCGCGTTGCAATTCCAGAGCGTCATGCACGATGGCGACGTTGCTCCCAGCCAACATTGCGTTTAATTGATCGTCGCGAATTTTTTCCAGAGTGCTTTCTGCATCGCGCATATTCACCGCGAACGCGGCTTCAAACGGACTGCGAGCTTCAAATGGTTTCAGACGATAATGACCAGTGTCCGTGGCATCCGTAAGCAGCACAGACGATTCTTCGGGCAACATCGATCCGCGTGTCTGTCGCAGACCGGGGCGACGCAACAGGTATTGCTCAAATCGCTGACTGACAGGTACGGGAATGACGATGGATTCGCCTGCAATGTAGTTGCGTTTCGTATTGCTGGCCCCTGTCAGATGTTGCAAGATCTTGTCGGTTAGCACCGGAAACGACCAGTTATCGACGACGAAATTATTCCACTGCATGCCGCCATCCGTCAAATTGTCCATGGCCGAATTAAACATCAGACAACGCCCCTGTCCGACGGTCCGTTCCATGAGTGCTGGGCGATCTCCTGGCCCCGTGAACCCCAGCAAAGTTGTCGATGTCGGATCGGCATCCACGGCCCAACAGCGATCGAATGCTGCGCGTGACAATTCAACGCGAATCGATTCATCCTGTGCAAACTCGCGCGTCAGCGAGTGCTGTTCGGTGACCAATTTGAGTTGCCCCGGTTCTGTATTGAAATTGACAAAACGCAGCGGCGTGCCAGGCAGCAACTCCTTGGCGGAACTCACCATCCATGCGCCCGGCTGAATTTTATTGGAACCGGCTACAACAAATACACCGCCGCCAGTGTTCGCAAAATCCCACAAACTTTTCCACAGCCGTTCATCCGGACGCTGGCAATTCACCAACATCACTACATCAAAATTTGACAAAGTTGCCTGCCCGGCCTGCGCCGTCGTCACACTGGTACATTCGCAGTACTTAATTCCCTGCTGCTCCAGCTGAATGGGTTGCAAAGCATTTCGCAGATAAAGACTTTCCTCGAGGCGATCGGCAATCAACAAAATACTGGGCTTTGGGCGAACTCCGCAGGTAAAGGCCCGGACGTTATCTTCGGGCAGTGGATCCTCGGAGGTTAGACGTACGATGCCCTCCATAAATGGTTGCGCCCCAGTAACCCGCAACGTCATCTGAACTTGCGACGCCCCGTTTTCAATCTTTGCGATCTGCGGTGCGCCGACGCGGGTTTCGATGCCGTTTTCCAGCAATAACGTTTCGACGGTAGTCAGCGTTGGACCTCCCGGCGTGGAGGACACGGTCATGGTCAGCAACAGGTCGCGCCCCGCAACGCTAGTTTCTTCCGACAAAGTTAGGTGGGTAATTGCCGCATTGATCGGCTGTGGAACCGCCACGTCCACAAGATAGACCTGCAACCAATTAGCCGCCTTGAGGGCATCTGAGAGTCCACTCTCATCTGGTTCACGCCATGCGGTTTTTGAAAAATCCGTCAGCACGTAGATTTCGCGTGCGTGCGTATCGGAAGTGCCGCCAGTCCCTAATCGCTCCTGATCCTGCGTGCGGTCATCGATCTGAAACTGAATCGCGGCTTTCAGGCGACGATTGATGGGTTCCGGAACATTCGTCGTTTCTAATGTATCGAGGCGCGACGCGGCGCCGGCGAGATCCGCTTGGAAGACAATATCATCATGGGCATTCAGGCCGGAAATTGCCGCCCGACTTCCGGCCGGAAAACGGCCGAGATGTTCGCGAATCACCGTGCGCGCCTGTTCGAGACGTGTCTTGTTTTCAAGGCGATAATTCATGCTCACACTCGTGTCCACCAAAAACACGGCCGCGATCGGCACGTCTTCTGTCGCTTCGTTCCGCGGTGCAGAAAGTTCTCCGCGCACCCTGAGGCCCCACGGGATGCCCACGGCCAGCAATGCGGCTAGGGTGCCGAGCACGACACACCATAATCGCAGCTTGCTACGACGATCTTTATCATCACACGCCGCACGTGGCCCAGGGGCGCGATGTGTGAGCCAGAAGTACGCCGCGATACTGGTCGCCGCGGTAAGAGTCAGGATCATCCATTCCCACCATCGGAGGCCGTAGCGTGCGGCTGGCAGCGACGGTCTGGCAATCGCCAGCACAAGTACGGCAATCAACAACGAGCGCAGGATGAGTAACAACAAATGCCGCAACTGCATCCGCCGCGAATTCGAGACTTTGCGGTTCTTTAATAAACGCAACGCTGGAAATTCGAGACGCTTGGGTTTCGCCCGCATGATCATATGCAAGATCACGGGTAACGCCGCTAGGCCAAGACCAAAGAGCAGGCTGGCATTGATCAACGACATGCGGTGGTTTCTCCGACGATCGGAGCGGGATCACGTTCCAGTGAGAAGCGACCGTGCTCCAGAAAACATTTTACCGCCGCGATCGCTGTTTCGTCGCTTATCAAAAAAGAATGGAGTTTGGGGATGAGCAGATAGTCAGAGGCCCCTGCTAGCCTAGCGCTGGCGACCGTCACTGTCCCGTCATCGTCACCGGCAAGCAGTGGATTGAAACCTCGCTCGCCACCCTTGCCACCTGCGATGATTCCAAATTCGAAATCCGGTGTCGGAAGCGATCCAATTGTGCCATTTGGATCCGTGACCAATTCCTGCCCGGCCGGTCCATAGACGGTTTGGAAAATCAAGTTTCGCTTCAGCATATCCGCCAGTTCCGCACCGCTGTTCGGTGTGCCAAGCATCACCAGCCTTTCAAGCCGCGGATCACTGTGATCTTTCAGAAAACGACGGACGACCAGCCCGCCCATGCTGTGAACCACAAAACTAATTTTTGAAACGTCGGTCAGAGATTCAATGAGGGAATGCAGATAGTCAGCCGCCTGTGCCAGCGGCACGCGGGTACTTGGGTATTCAAACGGCACATGCACAAACCCGTCAGTTGGCATGGCATCAAGTAGGGGTCGCATCGATCTGGATGTGCGACCGATGCCGTGCAGATAAATCACGGCATGCCCGGTATCCGGCTTCAAATTGGTTGCTGCGCGCAGCTCATTGAGCGTTTTTCGACAGTCTTCGATCGTCCCCGATTGATAGCGCCGGTTGTGTTTGTCGAGCAACCGAAAATGTCCGGTGAATACGTGCCGCTGAATCCTGTAACCTTGAAAGTAGCAGACATCGCCCCAGAACTGCATCCCTCCCAGAGTTGGGGCCCCCGGCTGCGGTACCTCAGTGTCTGTCATTTCCTCATCCTTAACTTCCTCTGCGATTGAATGCGGGCCAGATTCATCGGCCTGACCACGCACAACGCCATTGATGATTCCGACGCTCAACAACATCCAAAGTCGCTGCATCAGATCACGCCTACTTGTCATGCTGCACTCCGACGTACGAGATGCTTTGCGTTCGGTCAATACAGTATATGGGCTAGACTTTAAACCTTAAAGGCCGACATTCAGGAGTACGCCTCGAGCAACTCGAAAGCGATTCCTGCGAGAAGCCCGGACGGCCGCTGGCGTGCGGGCAACCTCATTCAGAGCGACATTCAGCCGAGCGCCGCGTTAAAAAGCTCATCACGCGGAGCGTTGCCGGCTTACATCGAAACGCCCTTTGCTTCTCGTCGCTGGCATCTTCGCCATAGCCGCGATCATCACCGTCGTCATCAACAACTGAAAGCGCACACCCGATTTGGCGCGGTGGGCGCTCGCCCATTCGGTACCCCTTCTGAAATCTCAAATCTGAAATCCCGTAGGCTGGGCCGGCTGGCTGACCGGCAACCACGGGCTCTGCTTTGCCCTCGTTTGTTTTCGATTGGGGCCACTACCGCGGCAGCCCTGACGGGTCCCAACGCTCCTCCCCCCCGCCGAATTCGCCAAGAGGTCTAATTGGAAGAACAATCCGGACAAGGCGGAATTACTCCGGAGCAGATGGGCCATCAGCAGCAATATTTGCCGGAGGATAGCGTCTGCTGTCGTCGTCTTTGGAATCCTGTGGCGGGAATCCTGTTTATCCGGCCCTGAAATTCGGCAAATCGGACGATGCTGGCAAAAACTGATGTACATGTTCGCCGATAACAATCACAGTATTGTGCGAAAACGCAGACGCTGCCCGTCTGCGCTGGGGCTGAAAAAAAATCGGGCTGATTCCCGTTTTTAGCGGTCTCAATGAGTTGCATAAAAAGGATGATAGAACATGGTGCCAAATCTGTTTGAGCGGCGAATTGCAGCGACGATGGCGGCGTTTCTGTTGTGGAATGTGGCCGAGACGGCGTTGAGTCAACAGATCAGTGCGCCGCTGGACAGTGGTTTCGCGCGAACCAGTTCGATTGCGATGAGTGTTGATGAAATGCTCGGTTCACGCAAGACCCGCGCGCTCACGGAACCTATTCTGGGGCCGGGCTATCCGGCAGTCTGGATTGCTGAGGTGCAGTACAAGCCCGTCCGTCTGAGGCGGCTGGAAGTTTTGGATCCAAAAACCGGCATCGCGCAGAAGGAATTAGTGCGGTACATGGTCTACCGCATGATTCTGCGAGACCCGACGGAATTGGCAGGTGCCGAAACAGCTGAACTCCGCCGCAAGCTGACTGACCCCAATGTTGATCCGGAAAATACGCTGGATCCGAATGTCACGCTGCCCCTGCAGTTGCCACGTTTTATTTTGAAAACAGAAAATGAAAAAGGGGATGAGGAACATCTTTACGTTGATGAAATCAACTTAAATATTCAAAAGGCCGTCTTCGAGCGGGAATTTGGGCGTCGCGGGTTGACCATGAAGATGCTCAACAGTGTCGAAGCGATTGCTGAGGTCGGCAAACCAGTGCCGGGCGACGATAAAGATGCTTTGTCAAAAGCTGTCTATGGTGTTGCTGTCTGGAGAAACGTCGATCCCAAGGCCGATTTTTTCTCAGTCATTATGTCGGGCTTCAGTAACGCCTATCGCATCTCAACCGATGAAAAAGGAAATCGCATCATCGAGGAGAAAGTCATTGTGCAGCGATTCCGCCGACCAGGGGATGAATTTGATCAGGACGAACAGGAATTTCGTTTCAAAGATGATTCGGATACCGACGGTGACGGAAAGATCGATGTTCGTTATCCGGACTGGCAGTGGCGTGTCCGCGATGCAAAGCTGAATATTGACCATATGGACACGATATTACGCAATGCGAAAGTCAGTTTTGGGGATGCACAAAATACTGCCCCAGATGCTGGAAACGCCCCCGTCCCGGCCCCTGCGGTCCAAGCGCCTCAAGCTGAAGCACCGTAAGCCGATGGCAATCCGAGGTTTGAGAGATTTGAGGTGGTAACGCAAGTCGTGCGACTGAGGACTCCGCTGGATCTGGGCCTACGTCCGGCTCCGAATTCTGACGAATCCGGGGCGACAAACCTCCGATGAGTCCCTGAAAAATCAGTGTTTCTCCCACGATCCAAGGCCATTTCTTGGGGGATTCAGCTTCCCCAGATTGAGGCTTCAAGTGGCTGATCGATTCAACTCTTGAAAATCTCGGGTAAGTCGTCATACTTCTCGATTCTCAAAAAATCTTGCAGGTGTTGGCGTCCGGTTGTCGGACCCCGCCTTATCCTTAAACACAGCGATTTACGACATTCCAACTTGGGAACGTCGCTTCGCACAGAGAATTATCGGAGCAAAGTGTCATGGCACATAAGAAGGGACAAGGTTCCAGCCGTAACGGGCGTGATTCAAACTCGCAGCGTCTGGGAATCAAAAAATTCGGCGGCGAAGCGGTCATCCCCGGAAACATTCTCGCTCGTCAGTGCGGCACCAAATGGCATCCAGGCCGGAATGTCGGCATGGGCAAAGATTACACGCTATTTGCGCTCATCGCTGGCAATGTCCTGTTTGATCGCGGCGGTCGCCGCATGAACATCGTTCCAATCGAAGCCAACTGATCAACTTTGTTGCTCGGCATTTGCGAGGCGCAACGCGTTTAGCATTGCCCAGCAAATAATTAAAAAGGCGGTGGCCTAGCATGGTTCCCGCCTTTTTTGCTGCGCGGTACTTTGTCACAATCGTGGTTGGACTTTAAACAACGTTTCGGGAGTTGTCACATGATGCGTTGGCGAACTTTCACTTGCATTCTCTGCCTCATGCCGGTTGTGTTGGTGAGTGCCGCAGACAGGATCTCCCGCGCCCAATCTCTCGCAGACGAACCATTGACGCTTCAAGCGCGAACACGCGTCGAAGTTTCAGCGGATGCGGATCGTTGGCACTCAGTCGTAAAGCCGCTCACATGGACGCCGTCACAAACATGCATCGTCGTCTGCGACATGTGGGACGATCACTGGTGCAAACAGTCAGCGGCGCGCGTGTCGGAGATGGCCCCAAAGATGAACGAGGTGATTAAGCAGGCTCGCGCTCGGGGAGTATTTATTATCCATTGTCCCAGCGACACAATGGATTTTTATAAAGACTTTCCACAACGCAAACTGGCTCAGGCGGCTCCGATCGTCGAAACAAAGATCCCGTTGGAGCGTTGGTGCCATCTCGACAAAACTCGTGAGGGCGACACACTACCGATCGATGATTCCGATGGCGGTTGCGACTGTGATTCTCCCGTGAAAAATTATCGCGCGTGGAGCCGTCAGCATCCCGCGCTTGAAATCGCCGAACAAGACGCGATCACCGACAGTGGTGAAGCGTTTTATCTCATGAAACAACGGGGCATTCAGAATGTCATTGTGATGGGTGTGCATACGAATATCTGTGTATTGGGACGCCCTTTTTCTATCCGGCAGATGGTGCGACAGGGCCAGAACGTGGTCCTCATGCGCGACATGACCGATACCATGTACAACCCCGCGTTGGCGCCTTTTGTCTCACACTTCACCGGCAATGATCTGATCGCGCAGCATATTGAACAGTACTGGTGTCCGACGATTACCAGTACGGACATCACAAGTGCCGAACCATTTCGCTTTACTGCTGATTTGCGCAAGCACATCGTGATTGTGACATCGGAGCCTGAGTACAAGACCGAGGTATCGTTGACTCAGTTTGCCAAAGATGAACTCGGTAAAGATTTCAAGGTGAGTCTGGTGTACGGCGACGCTCAGGACGGCAGCATGCTGCCAGGGCTTGAAGTTTTGAAATCTGCAGATCTTGCTCTGATCAGCGTTCGTCGCCGAACGCTGCCGCCGGATCAACTCCAGCAGATTCGAGATTTCATCGGTTCTGGAAAACCGGTAATGGGGATTCGCACGGCCAGTCACGCGTTTTGCCTGCGCGACAAACCGGCACCGGACGGCCGAGTTGACTGGACGGAATTTGATCGCGATGTCATCGGCGGAAGTTATACAAATCATCATGGAGAAGGCCCCAAGAGCACGATTACCCTCGCTACCAGTGCGGCAGAGCATCCTATTTTGGCGGGCATCAACATGATGGAGTTACAGGGGAAGGGTTCAC
The DNA here is from genome assembly GCA_003670925.1 of Planctomycetota bacterium. Lineage (GTDB taxonomy): Bacteria > Planctomycetota > Planctomycetia > Planctomycetales > Planctomycetaceae > SXXK01. The sequence goes on from QWQG01000138.1 coordinate 35,585, forward strand.
TCTACAAAGTCAGTCCATTGCAAGCGACGGCGACACCGCTGCTGATCGGCTCGATTCCGGACACAGCTGCGGAACCGGTCGCATGGCTCAATCAACGCACAGACGGTGGCACAACGTTTTATACGTCACTGGGGCATGTTGGGGACTTCGAGCAACCGGCTTTCCGTCGGTTATTGAAAAATGCCTGCAGCTGGCTCGTGAAACAATCAGTGCCGTGATGCGACAGACTTCGCGTGCCCACATGCATTGTCTCATGGTGGCTCAAGACATCGCAAGTTGCTGTGTGCGGAAGTTAGATTTGATTGGTGATTCAAATAAAGTCAGGATAGCTCTTTCATTGTGAGATCAGGCATGAAGCTACTGCAGGCATTGACCCAAACCCCTTCGGTCCCAGGGCGTGAAGATCGGATTCGGAAGGTGATTCAAGACTATGTGACGAAGCAAAACTTATTCGACGAAATCACGGTCGATGCCATGGGATCGCTGATCGGCGTGCGCAGGCCACGTCCGGAGAAAGGCAAAGCGTCAAAGAAACCTATTAAAGTCATGCTCGCGGCGCACATGGATCAGATTGGATTCCTCGTCCGCCACATCGACGAAGCTGGTTATTTGCGTCTGAATCCGGTCGGTGGCTTCGATGCTCGGAATTTGTTTGCGCGCAAAGTGCGTGTCTGCACAACGCAGGGTGATCTGCCGGGCATTATGAACGCCTCCGGAAAACCGATTCATATTGCGAGCGACGCCGAGAAGAAGAAAATCCCGGAAGTCACGGAATTCTTCGTCGATCTTGGTCTGACTGGCGACCAAGTGCGAAACAGTGTTCTGATTGGCGACATGGTTGTTCTCGATGGGCCGTTCGAAGAAGTTGGCAACTCTGTTGTCAGCCAGTGTCTGGACAATCGAGTTGGTTGCTGGGCCCTGCTTAAAGCGTTGGAAGGCCTCAAGCATCACAACTGCGAAATTTATGCTGTTTGGACCGTGCAGGAAGAAGTCGGTTGCCGTGGCGCGCAGGGGGCGGCCTATGGTGTGCATCCGGATATCGGTGTTGCGTGTGACACTACGTTGTGCTGCAAGACGCCCGGTGTGCCTGACGAAGATCGCGTGTCCGTGGCTGGTGACGGTGTCTGCCTGCATGTCATGGATTCATCCATGATTTCGGACATTGGTCTGGTCGCACAATTTGAAGCCGTGGCGAAAGCCAATTCGATCAAGTGCCAGCGTGCCATTCTTCCGCGCGGCGGTCAGGACGGAGCCATGATTCAACGCAGCCGCAGTGGCGTGAGAACCATCGCACTGGCGTGTCCCGTGAAATACATTCACACCGTAACTGAAATGACTCACAAAGACGACCTAGAATCTTATCATACGCTGCTGACTGCTTGGCTGGAGTCGTTGTGATTTTTTCACGGACGGTACATGGTCTTGCCCGAACTTGCGTCTGGCACAAGAGTTCTCAGATTGAACAGTTCAAAAATTGAACGCAGACCAACGCCCATCATGAATATCCCAAGAAAATTTTTCGAGGAAGCGTGGTTTCATGTTCGCATTGCCGCTACACCGCAGAGAGTTTCTCAGACAGTCGGGAGCGTGGGCTCTGGCCGCAACGGGGCTGCCGCTGGCTTCTGGCGGGTTGCTTGCCACGCCTGACAAGCAGACGCCCGAAACCCTCGTCAAAGTCCTGTATGATTCACTCGCTGAAAAACAGAGGAAGGACGTCTGTTTCGCGTGGAATCATCTAGACAAGAATCGTGGTCTACTACGAACGCGACTCGAAAACAATTGGAAGATCACCGAACCATCAATCAAGAGCAGTTTCTACACGTCCGATCAGCAGCATCTGATCCGCGAGATTTTCGACGGCATGATCGATCCCGATTGGCGTGAGCGATGGGACAAGCAGCTCGTAGATGACGTCGGGGGATTTGGAAACGAACAATCGATCGCAATTTTTGGGACGCCAGGTACCGACCAGTTTGAGTTTGTCCTTGCCAGCCGTCACATGACTCTGCGCTGTGACGGCAATAGTGCGGAACACGTCGCCTTTGGTGGTCCGATCTTGTATGCTCACGAGGGCGAAGATCTTTATGAACAGCCGAATCACCCGAGCAACGTCTTCTGGCATCAGGCACTCGCCGCCAACCAGCTGTACGATATGTTTGACGGCAAGCAGCGCGCGCAGGCTTTAGTAATCGAAGGCATGCCGTCTGAAGAACTGGTCGGGTTTCGGGGACTGGATGGTAAGTTCGACGGAATTGCCGTCACCCAATTTTCGCCGGATCAGAAGGAGCATCTGCAGTCTGTCTTGCAACTGCTCTTGGAACCATTTCGGAAATCTGACCAAGAAGAAGTCACTCGTTGCGTGAAAGTCCAAGGCGGCCTTGATGCCTGTCGATTGGCATTCTACAAGGAAGGGGATCTCGGCAGCGACGGGCTCTGGGACAATTGGCGGCTTGAAGGCCCCTCCTTCGTTTGGTATTTTCGCGGCAAGCCGCATGTGCATGTTTGGGTGAATGTGGCCGACACACCAGATATTGAATTGAATTCTTATCAGGACTCCATCGGGGTTTAGTCAGCTCTCGGCATGGTCTTGCTGTGCCACTGCTGCATGTCGTTCCTGCATCGCATCGTTTGCACAAAATTCTTGGGTTTTTGAACAGCGTTGACAACGCTGGAAGCAGATCTTCCGCTCAAATCAACAGATCGTTCGGTGGGGGGAAGGACTCTGGCGCGCCGCCAAATACTCAGAATCCTCAAAAATACGGCATTTTTCTGGGTGAAACTGATCCAGTAACGAAGAATTTCGGGTGAATTCAAAAAGGACGTCTTCGTTGAGGGCATCGGCTTGGGTATCATCCCACCGCTTCTCGATCCTATTTTCCCGGATTCCATCCGCGTCAATCCTCGACGCACTCCGTGGTCATAACAATTGCGCGAGGTCGAGCTCCCAGGGTGTTTTTCATGTCTGCCGTTGTATCTCTTCCCGTGGTCGATGACCAAGGTGTTCTGCGTCGTACTGATATTCGCAATATCGCCATCATTGCACACGTCGACCATGGCAAAACATCGCTTGTGGATTGCCTGATCCGTCAAAGCGGCATGTTTCGTGAAAACCAGAAGATGGGCACTTGCATTCTGGATTCAAACGATCTGGAACGTGAACGTGGCATCACAATTCTGGCTAAAAATATCGCCATGATGTGGAACGATGTTCGCATCAATATCATCGACACGCCGGGACACGCGGATTTTGGTGGCGAAGTTGAACGTGTCCTCAAGATGGCGGACGGAGCGTTGCTGGTCGTTGATGCCTTTGAAGGGCCACGCCCACAAACACGCTTTGTGCTACAGAAAGCATTGCAGTGCGGACTCTCATTGATGGTTGTAATCAACAAAATTGACCGCCCGGACTGCCGACCGGATGAAGTCCTATCACAAACCTTTGACCTCCTTGTTGAACTTGGGGCAGACGACCGGACCCTCGATTTTCCATACATCTTCACAAGTGCTCGTGAAGGCTATGCGACGCACGATCCAACCCAGAAGGGTGGCGATGTGAGACCACTCTTGGAACTAGTGCTTGAGAAAATTCCTGGCCCAATTGTGCGTCCGGACGATTCGCTGCAGCTGATGGTTACGTCGTTGGAATGGTCACGCTATGTCGGGCGTGTGGCGACAGGACGAATTGCTGCTGGACGAATTCGCACCGGACAGCAGATCGCTTTGATGCGTGCCGATGGTTCCAAGAAACTGGCAAAAGTGGATCAGATCCAGTTGTATGACAACCTTGGAAGATCTGATGCCGAGGAAGCCTGTGCGGGTGATATTGTGGCTGTGATCGGCCTGCCCGATCCAGAAATTGGCGACACGATCGCCGACCCACTGACTCCTGTGGCCTTGGAACGCATCGCTGTTGATGAGCCGACGCTGTCCATGAAGTTCACGATCAATAGTTCACCGCTGGCCGGCCAGCACGGGAAGTTCGTCACCAGCCGCAATCTGCGAGATCGGCTGTTTCGCGAGCTGAAGTCGAATGTCGCGTTGCGCGTCGAAGAAACTGAAGACAAAGAGTCGTTCATGGTGTCCGGACGTGGTGTGCTGCATCTCGCGGTGCTGATCGAAACCATGCGTCGCGAAGGGTTTGAGCTATCAGTCGGCAAGCCTGAAGTCATTGTCCGCGAAATCAACGGCAAGAAGTGTGAGCCTTACGAACTGCTGGAAGTCGATGTACCAAGTGCTGATGTTGGACCGGTGATGGAACTTGTCGGATCGCGACGCGGTCAGGCCAAAACTATGACCACTACGTCCACTGGCATGACGCATCTGGAATTCAGTATTCCGGCTCGCGGCCTCATCGGAATGCGTACAAAGATGCTCAACGCGACCCGTGGTGAAGCCATCATGCATCACCGTTTTGAAGATTATCGTGCGATTGAGGGCGAGATCCCTCATCGGCAGAACGGCGTTTTGATTTCACAGGACAGTGGTCGCACTGTGACATATGCGTTGTTTAAGCTTCAAGATCGATCTGAACTGTTCTGTCACGGTGGCGAAGACGTGTACGAAGGGATGATTGTCGGCGAAAACGCGCGGGACAACGATATGGTTGTGAACCCCATTCGCGAAAAGAAGTTGACCAACAATCGCTCCACCGGTGCGGAAGAAGCTGTCGTGCTGCGTCCAAAACGCGAGCTGACGCTGGAGTCGGCTCTGGAATACATCGAATGGGACGAGTATGTGGAAGTGACCCCGCAGATCATTCGCCTGCGTAAGGTGCTTTTGAAGGAAAATGAACGAAAGCGCCAGCATCGCGGCAAGATGTAGTTCGTGACGGCTTGAGTTGCAGACATCGTGCCCGAGCAGTAGATCACGTGCGCAGGACAGGAAGCCACAGTCGTTTAACTTGGCCCCACGTGGCGAAACCCAGCGCCCCCACGCGATGGGCTCACGGTTGAATACGTGAATGCCAACCGTGTGCGTCATTTGGGAAGAAGCATCTTCGCGTATGCTGGCGTTCAGCCTGCAGACCAGCCGTACCCATCTAGGGCCAGAATGAGGAAGACAATCCCCACGATGACAGCTCCGAGCGATACAAACATCAGTCCGTCGTAAATTGTGGGATCAGAACTTTGTTGTGACATTGTCGCCTCGCTCTATAGTGCCGTTGCGGGTTTCTTCGATGACCAATCCCACCGCTTTGTCTGGATAGACGTCAGTGATCTGAATCGTGGCAAGGAAGTTTGAATCGCGATAAACGGTCATCTTCAGATTCTTGAAGACACCGTCGTCACTGCCAACGGAGATCTGCACATGTTCGGCACTCCGGGATGCGTTCTTCCGCGATTCGACAACCTCGCCCTTGACCAGTTCAATAATTTTGGGAACCGGGCCAATGATCGGATCACGCGGATCGATTTTGTTGAAACGCAGCAGATCATTCAGATGCGTGATCTCCTTTAGGAACTGCACTTCACGAGTTTCGGCTTCAGCAATTTCTCCTTCCAGTCCCAGACTCTTGTCTTCTAGACCTCTACGGACGGTAATCGCTTCGTTGTTTTGATCTCGCAACCGTTTAATTTCATCTCGCGCAATGTTGGTTTCGGTGATGCGGGCCTGAGCCTCTTTCTGGGCCACCAGCAGATCGGCCAGATGCTTGTCTCGCTCTTTTTCAGCATTTGCCAAGTTGCCAATCGCCTGCTTCAGGTTCTGATCTAGCCCGTTGACTTTGGCCTCAAAGTTGTTGGCTCGCGTCTTTTGGTCTTCCAGATTTTTGGTAAAGTTTGTTGTCAAGAGATCCTTATCTCCCTGCAACTGCTTGACCGCATCATTCGCACTAGCCAGTTGTGTCTGAGTCTTGTTTGCCTTATCACGCCAGCCAGCCTGAAACGTAAACACGGCGCCGGCAAAGCACATAAAGCACAGACTGAAAACCAGATTGGCTACAATCAAAATTTTGCTGACGATATTATTCATCGTGCTGCTCCAACGCTTTTCAGGTTCATGAAGTGAACCCGTTCAGATGAGTACTCAAAAATGTAAAACAATCATGATCCGGACACATCACATCGATCAGGTCACAGGACAGGTCCTGCCAACCTGGACTGCTGCGTGATGCTTTCACTATTGCTGCAGTTGCTGCAGGCGTTGATCCAATGCCTGATTTTCCAGTTCAACCCGCAGCAGTTGATCTGTATCGTGACGCAGAATTTCATTTAACCGAAAGAGATCCGTTCGCGCTTCTTCCAATTCATGTCGCAGTCGCAACACGTCCGTCCGACGAGCCGCAGTTTCTTCACGCACTTCGAGAGTATTCACGGAAATTGCTTGGGCTTCATCTGATCGAGCCTGCACTTGGGTCTGCCATTGTTCGGCTTCGGCCTGCAGGATCGCCACTCGGTCGCCAATGGCTTGGACGTCTTGCTGTTGGGACGCATCAAACTTGACCAATTGTTCAGCGACGCTTGTCTTCAGACTGCCTTTTTCAGTTTTTTGACTTACCATTTGCGTTGCTAGATCTTCATGCGACTTCGTGATTGCTTCATAGACTGTCTTATAAGATCCTACTGTGCCGCGCTCCTTTGAATCGGCAGCAACAACTGAGAACCGACGCTTCACCGTCCACATGGGATTTTCCCCCGTAGACTGCTGAAAGTCGTAGTTCAACATCGCCAGAGTATTCATCTCCGATGTGGCGTCCGGATGTGCAAAGTACACCGACAACGCTGCGGCCATGAGGGTGACGGAAACCACCGTGACAAGCACAGTTGACACTTTAAATATTAGGCTTTTCATGGAGTCCACTTGCGCCAAACGAAAAACTCAAAGCCCGGAGCCACTGTCATCTTCGGATCAGACAACCTGTTTTACCGTATCTGACTGTTTGACAAAAACATAGTCAAACACAAAGTCGACTGCGTCCGCCCATTTCCGCAAACAGGCTTCCGGCGCGCAGGATCATCGCGCATCGAAACCCTTTCTTCTGCAATGTCATATCGGCGCATTGGTGTGTCGCATCTGTTCACGGTCTGCCCTTCCCGACCGCAATCTTCCAGTGCCAAACCCTGGCGATCGTTAAAGTCCTTACAGTCGGAAACGACACCAGCTCCTATCGTGAAATAACTGAACGCATGTACTGTATTCCGCAAAATCAATACACCGTCGTGCTCTAGTTTGCCGAAGATGTCCAAACGTTAATATTTGCGGCATAATCCGTGGAATTCATTTCGAGACGTTATTTAAGTGAAGAGCTTGATGCAACCTAGAGTCTGGCCAGGACGACCAAGTCCCCTAGGGGCAACGTGGGACGGTGAAGGTGTGAACTTTGCCCTATTTTCAGAACATGCCACCCAAGTTGAGTTGTGTCTGTTTGAAAATATCGAGGATCGACAAGAAGCAAGCCGAGTTGTGGTGACAGAACAGACGGATCGAATCTGGCATGTGTACCTGCCCGATGTTCGACCTGGTCAACTTTATGGCTATCGTGTACATGGTGCTTTCGATCCGCTCTCTGGTCATCGTTTTAACTCCCATAAAGTCTTGCTTGATCCGTACGCCAAGGCAATTGGCCGCGGGATTGTCTGGTCCGATGCGATGTTTGGGCATGAAGTCGGGCATGAGGCCGAAGATCTGCAGATCAATGAGCGTGACAACGCATGGTGTGCGCCGCTGGGTGTCGTGGTCGATTCTCAGTTTAGCTGGGGCGACGATGCCCATCCGCGTACGCCATGGCACAAGACGCTGATCTATGAGATGCATGTGAAGGGCTTCACGAAGTTGAATCCACATATGCCCGAGCCGATCCGTGGAACTTACTCTGGACTTGCATCTCGGGCGGCGATTGAGCATTTGCAGGAATTGGGTGTCACGGCCGTGGAACTGATGCCCGTGCATTCTCGGGTTGATGATCGCCACCTTGTATCGCATGGGCTGTGCAACTACTGGGGCTACAACACGCTATCATTTTTTGCCTTGGAAACTCGTTATGCCTCGGCAAGTGATCCTGATGGAGTAATCAACGAGTTTAAGCGCATGGTGAAGCAGCTCCACGAAGCCGGGATCGAAGTAATTCTGGATGTTGTCTACAACCACACAGGCGAAGGTAACGAACGCGGCCCGACTTTGTCTCTGCGTGGGATCGACAATGCTTCTTATTACCGGCTGATGCCGCACAATCGCCGTTACTATCAAGACTTTACGGGCTGCGGCAATACGCTCAACATGCAGACGCCGCGCGTCCTGCAGTTGATCATGGACAGCTTGAGGTACTGGGTTCAGGAAATGCATGTCGATGGTTTCCGCTTTGACCTCGCCAGCGCGTTGGCGCGTGAGTTGCATGATGTCGATAAGCTCAGTGCTTTTTTTGACATTATATTGCAGGATCCAATTCTGTCGCAGGTCAAGCTCATTGCGGAACCGTGGGACTTAGGCAGCGGCGGCTATCAGGTCGGCAACTTTCCGCATCTGTGGTCGGAATGGAACGGACGTTATCGCGATACAATTCGTCGGTTCTGGGCGGGCGACGGTGGATTGATCTCCGAAGTCGCCACGCGACTGACCGGCAACAGTGATCTCTATCAGCATCACGGGCGAAAGCCTTATGCCAGTATCAACTTTGTCACAGCCCACGACGGATTTTGTCTGCGGGATCTGGTGACTTATCATGAAAAACGCAATCTCGCCAATCTGGAAGAAAACCGCGACGGCGACAACCACAACAATAATTGGAACTGCGGCGTCGAAGGTGAAACGACTGATTTGGAAATCCAGAACCTGCGTCTGAAGCAACGTAAGAATCTGCTAGCAACATTGCTGCTGTCTCAAGGCGTGCCCATGATTCGCAGTGGCGACGAAGTGGAGCAAACTCAGCATGGCAACAACAATCCGTATTGCCAAGACAATGAGATTGGCTGGATCGATTGGAATCTGAATGCGGAGCAGCAGCAGTTTCTGGAGTTCGCGAAGCAGATGACGACGCTGTGGCACGCGCAACCGGTACTCAAGCGACGTAACTTTTTTCAAGGGCGGCGGATCCAAGGTGCTGCCGTGAAGGATGTGGCATGGCTGACGCAGGACGGCCAAGAAATCGACGATCATCATTATTGGCACAGCGGCGAACTTCACGCGTTGGGGATGCGTCTGAACGGCGAGTCGATACACGAAGTGGACGAACGTGGTCAACCAATCGTCGGTGACACATTATTGGTGCTACTCAATTCGCAGCCAGGCAGCCTGTCATTCCGACTTCCACACCATGCACCGTCCGAACGCTGGATTCCTTACATGGATACGAGTCTCAGCAGCGTTTCTGTCGAACCGTTGTCGCATGAGGACGATTATCCGCTGCAGGGTCGCTGTGTCGTCGTGCTCATTCTGCGTTCCGGTTGGCCGTCGCAGCCGACAGAGGCCCACGTTTCACCTCCGCTGCCATCTGCAGAAATTCATCCGAAAACATAAACACCGCACAGATTTGCCGAAATTAATGATACCACAAGCATTTATTGTCACACCTGAAACCGCCGGCGCGGTGCTGGGCGCGTTGCGCAAACTCGCAGTGGATCTTACGTGGTCTGCGGCGCGGAAGCATCTGACAGGACGTAGGATTACCGTCAACGGAATTCTGTGTGTCGATGAAGGTCGACGTGTGGCAGCCGGTGATGCGATCGAGGTTCGCACTCAGCCGTTGCCGCCGCCTCCCCGCGATGACGATGTGCAAATTCTACATTTGGATAGTCAGGTGGTTGTCGTCAACAAACCCGCAGGGATGCTTTCGCTGCGTCATCCGGGCGATGTCAAATGGCGACAGGAACGCCGTGACCTGCAGCCATCGCTTGAGGAGTGCCTTGCCCGCCTGATTACACGTCGTGAAAATCGACGCGACAGCAGCACGGTCGAGTTGCTAGCAGTTCACCGGATCGATCGGGAAACTAGCGGTGCGCTGGCCTTTGCCCGCACGGAAACAGCTCAGATCCATCTCATCGAACAGTTCGCGACGCACACGTCATTTCGGCGCTATCTTTGTCTTGTTCCGGGCCAACCGGAGGCACAGACCATTTCGACAACGTTTGTCCGTGACCGAGGCGACGGCGTGCGGGGCAGCAGTTCCGACGGAATCCACGGCAAGCGGGCTGTCACGCATATTAAACGTCTGCGAATGATCGGAGACTACGCCGAACTTGAGTGTCAGCTTGAGACCGGTCGCACCAATCAAATTCGGATTCATCTGGCTGAGCTGGGCCATCCGATCTGCGGCGACGTCAAGTATCGGGGCCGCTTCCAGGAACCGCCGATTATCGACAACAGTCGTGCGCCGCGGCTGGCCCTGCACGCCGCCGACCTCGGATTCGTGCATCCAACCACAGGCCAAGCGTTGATGTTCAGCGTGCCGCTGCCAGGAGACCTGCAGCGGTTTATCGCAAGGCTGGAAAAGATCCAGTAGTTGCAGTGATAAATTTCCGGGGATCACGGCAATTCTCATCATGAATGTGACGACTGGAGATGCTTGTGCCCAATCCGTTTCTGTACATCGTCGTATGTCCTGAAAATGAACAACGACAGCACATCAGCTCAGGAGTCCGTCTGATAACCGCGGGTTTTGTGAGTGGCAAGGCGCTAGCCGCCGGTTCCTGCAGATCAATGACCCGCGGCTAGCGGTCTGTTGATTGAGTCCTGTGGATGAGTTTTCGTTTAACGGCAAGCCGCAGGCGACAGTTATTGCTTGCGCCGACGCCTGCGGCTTGCCGTTAAACGATTAAATCAACAGACCGCTAGCGCCTTGCGGCTCACGGTCCTGCTGTATCGGGACAGACTCCAAGGTCCTTCAGCGGCCCGACAGCAACCGTGGTGGTCATGGTGATGGGGAAGCGGTTGAGGACTTCGCGGATATCGTTCAGTGTCAGACTGCGAATCGTCTGAAGGTCAGCGGCGATGGGACGGTATTCGTGGCGGTACATCCAGTTGCCTCCGAGTGACGATAGTCGTCCCATGGGGCGTTCACCACGGAGCACGATGCGTGATGCAACTTTGTTGCGGGCCTGTTCCAGTTCATCCGCATGAATGCTGTTCACATTGACTTCATCGAAGACTTTTTTGCAGCGTGCGAGGTTTTCCGCCACATCTTCAGGAGAACACGCAAGATAGTTCATCCATGCTCCAGCCCCATCGTATTCGCTGTAGCCAAGGTCCGCAGATTCGGCGTGGCCAGGATCAACGAGTTCCCAGAACAACCGACTGTTGGAATCGTCACCCACGACAACGGATAACAATTCCGCAGCAAAACGCAGCGGGTTGTCGGATTTTGGACCGGGTCCCATCTGCATGACGTGCTGCTGCACGCTGCTGTCGCGGACCACGGTGCGGACAGTTGGTTGCGCCATCACTTCCGGTAAGGCTCGGATGGATTCGCCTTTTGGAATACGGCTGCAATATTTTTCGGCTAGGGCCACAATATCTTCGAAGCGACAATTCCCGGCGACGGCCAGCGTGATATTGCCTGTGTGATACCGACTACGATGATAATTCTGCATCTGCTCGGCGGTCAGTGCCGTGATGCTGGCGTTGGTTCCAAGAATGCTTTGTCCCAGCGGATGCCCAGCGAAATGCGTCGACATAATATGGTCGTAACAGACGAACGAAGGCTGGTCTTCGTACATGCTGATCTCTTCTAGGATGACGTTCTTTTCCATCTCGAAGTCTGCGACGCGGAGCGCGGGCTGCATAAGCGCTGAGAGCAACTCCATCGCGCGTTCGAGGTATTCCGGCAGTACGGCGGCATAATACATCGTGATTTCTTCACTGGTCGAAGCGTTGTACTTCGCGCCAATTTCGTCGAACACACGATTGACGTCATCGGCTGAGAACTTGTCGTCGCCCTTAAACGCCATGTGCTCGAGAAAATGACTGACGCCGGACACGTCCGCCGTTTCATCACGCGAACCTGCGCGGACAAAAAAACCGGCGGCGACACTATGGACCGAAGAATTTGTCTCGGCGATCAGTGTCAGGCCGTTGGAGAGCGTGGTTTGTTGAAAGTTCATAGAGGGGAATCAGTTGGAAGTAGTCAGTTAGAAGTAAAGACGTTTCAGCTCAGGGACGTGACACAGGCGGAATTCAGCGCGTGGGGGCCGATTGTGACAAGGACCATCGCTTTTGGGGCGTACTCAATCGTAAAATCGCGCACTTGTGTCGTACTGAGGGCGTTGATCCGGGAGTTAATTTCGTCCAGTGACACCACGCGACCCAGATGGTACATATCGCGGGCAAGGGAAGACGCTCGGGAAGTTGTTGACTCCTGTTGCATAATCAGCGAACTCTTGGCGCGAGCCTTGCAGCGTTGAAGTTCGTCTTCGGTAATTCCTTCATGCAATCGCAGAATTTCGGCCACCGTCACATCGAGCGTTTCCTGAGCGCGTTCGGTGCTGGTGCCGGCATAGGCAAACACGCGGCCTTCGTCCCGCAGTGTGCTGAGTGAAGCGGAAATGGCGTAACACAGGCCGCGGCGTTCACGTACTTCGGTGAACAAGCGAGAACTCATGCCACCACTCAGGAGACTCACTGACGCCCAAGCTTCAAAATACCGTGCATCCCGGTAGGGCACAGTATTCCATCCCAATCCGATATGCGTCTGCGCCGAATCATGTTCAATGTGACACGGTGACAGCGGCATTGTGCCTCCGGCGAGATCAGACACCGGCGCTGATTCCCAGCCGCCGAACGCAGTTTCAGTTGTCTCCCGAATCTGGTCAAAGTTGACGTTCCCGGCAATCCCTAAAATCGCTTCATCAGGACGGATAAACTGCTGGTAGTGGCGGCGCACGTCTTCATTCGTGATCGCAGGCAGATCGGTCAGTTCGCCTTCCGACGAATTGCCCCACGGAGCGGCGTAACTGTACTGACGTAGCACTTTCCCCAACCGTTGCCGAGGTTCGTCTTCCAACGACATCAGACTCTGTTCGACCAGATCCCGTGCCGGTTCGAATTCCTCGTCTGCAAGGTGTGGCTCGGTCACCATGCGTCCGATGAAAGGCAGCGCATCAATGATCCGATCGGCGGTTGTCGCGGCAGAAAACGTCACATGCGCGTTGCCCACATGGATGCTGCGTTGCAGGCCAAGATTGTCCATTGCCGCGCTGAGTTCACGCGCGGACAATCCCCCCGCCCCCCGCGTAAACATTTCAGTCAGAATCGCGGCGGTCCCGCAACGGCCATCCGCGTCGCGCACACCTCCAGCAGGAACCAGCAGCGTCACCGCCGCCGACTGCACGTCCAGCATCGGTTCAACAATGACAAGCAGACCATTAGAAAGACGAAAACTCTGAGGCGATTGAAGCATGAAGGGATTCTGACTTTTCGAAAAACTCTCGAAGAGGCCCTGACAAAACCGCTCTTCGTAACGGAATTCGGAAGAATTCAGCCGCATTTTGAATTCTTGCACGTCGAGCTACCGGTTTTGTCAGGCGTTCTTAACTATTTCTTGGCGGGCAGATCAAAGTCGCCACTGATGTTACGCCACATCGCATGCACATGGTTGGCTTCGTTCTGAGTGTTATTGTACTCAATAATGAACGATTCACCTTGGACAACGTAATGATGTCGTTGATTCCGTTCCGATTCGCCCCACCAGCCGATGCGGATGTCGTCCATTCCGGATTTTTCAATCGCCTTCATTCGGTCACGCACGACCTGCACGGGCATCGCAGATACATATTCGGCAATCAGTTCGCGCAGCAGTGTCTGCTGTTCAGGAGACATGTCGGCGTAACGTAAACCTACGGCTTCCGTCACGACAGGCTGCGCCTCTCCGGCACCACGAATATCGTCTGGTGCTACAAGGGCAATCCACATCTGCTTTGTTTGAGCTTCTGTGCATGACTTCAAAATATCGCGTGCCAGATCTTCGCGTTTGCCGAGGACCCGCAAACTGCGTTTTGGCCCGCCATCGATGAGTCCCGGATTGGCCCCGAAGAACTCCGGCGTGCTGCTGACGATGACACCGTCTTGGATCATGAAATTCAGCGACAGGTGATGACCTTCAAAACGCCAGCCCCATTTGCCGGTTGGGCTAGGTGTGCCAAAAATTGTGATGTGGTACTTATGAGGATGTCGGCGGTTGCGGCGATACTCTTCTTCACCTTCTTCAAACAGGTACAACACTTCTTCCAAGCTGCGGACCTGCAAGGTCTTTGCATACCCAGCTGCCGACAAGCCTGTTTTTACGAGTTGGTCAGCCGCTTGGCGAGGTTCGCCAAATAGATCCCACAGGACCACACCTTTGCGATCGCGGGGGATGAAGTGCCAGTTGAGCCGTTCTGGGTCGTCGTACGAAAACATCATCTTCTGCTTAAATTCAGCCGGCAGAACTTCCACAAGTTTTGTGGCGGCAGTTGCCATACTCAAGCCCGGGCGTTCACTGCCATCGTCGCCGCAGGCCAGATTACTCAGCGGCAAGAAAGCCGCTGTCAGCAGGAACAAGGTTGCGGAATTAATGAACCATTTCATAAACATGATCCGTGGGAGTTTGAGGTGGGAGGATTTGATAATTCAGGTCGCGATCAGCCAGGCGGCCAAGCTAGTGGTCTACCGCCCAAGATATGAATGTGCAAATGGTAGACACTCTGCCCGCCGTCTGCGCCAGTATTGACAACCGTTCGATAACCGCCATCAAGACCGAGAATATCCGCGACTTTGGGAACCATCAGCAACAGATGTCCACAAAGCTCCGCATCATCAGGAGCAAGTTGACGCAGCGAGACGATCGGCTTTTTCGGAATGAGCAACACATGCACCGGAGCTTGCGGAGTCACATCGCGAAACGCCAAGCAAAGATCGTCTTCATAGACGATATCCGCCGGTATTTCGCGGTTGATGATTTTAAGAAAGATTGTCAACGAAGATTCCCGAGACGCAGCCTACTAGCCGGATTGAACCGCAATGTGACGCGCATTGTGGGCGTGGACGAGTTCTCATGCAACTGACGGCCATTTCTCAGGCCATAAAGCTGTTTAAGTCGCTGCCCCATTGGCACTTTTCAACCACGCACTGTCCCAAAAATAAAGATAAGCGGAGTCGATTAGCGCAAAAAGCCTTCGGAATAGCCGGAAATATTGGCTCCATTGCGCTAAACCACTCTCGTAATTCATAAGGGTGCGGCGACTCAGCCTAGCCACCAGAATTGGCAAACTCTCCATGATTTCGGAGAGGAGAGCCTTTCTCCATTATTTTCCAAACATGCGTTCATTCAACGGAGCAATTGGAAATGTACAGTTTGAACATGTGGATTCGTGTCACGCTGCGTTGCACAATCATCGCGGCTGGAATGATGCGTGCCTGCTATGCTCAAGAGGACGCCGCGGAGTCTGCGGTCCGGCCTGAGGGTCGCCTTGTGGGCAAGGTGTGGCATACCCGACTGGACTTTGCACAGTCGATTCGGTTCATGCAAAGTGTCCGCGAAAAACGCAACATTCCGCAGTTACCTATAATCATGACGGGAGGTGCGGGACGCAGCGGAATGGCGATGCACGCGCTGCGGAGATCCGGTGCAGTCAGAGTTTCCTAAGAGACTACTGCCGGCATAGCCCTCGATGCTAATTTCGATGTCCACATATTATCGCAATGTGGATGGCCTTATGAATGTCGCTCGTCGATCCTCGAGCACATTGATTTGCCAAATCGTCAGAGTCTGAAGCTGAATGACAAAGATGCGGCGCATGATTTGGATGCCGATTTTGATTTGACGGAAGTTCCAACGGAACTCAAACGCGTTTTCTATCAGCGGGTCTTGAATCCGGGCCCCTTGTTTGAGCGTCAGTGGCGAAACCAATCGCGTGCGCGACGGGAGTCCGTGGGAAACTTCGGATCGCGGTGGAATTGCACAATTGCGACGTTACTGTTCCCAACGTACATTTCGTGGAGTCTGTTCGAAATCGTGCCATAACTTCTTGGGGCAACTTATGGATCGGCCAGCTTTTTGCAAAACTTCCGGGGCCGGACTGGTATGGCAAAGTCGATCTGTTCCGCTTGCGGCAGGGTTGCTTGGCGATATCGGGATGGTCGAACATTGAAATGGATCCCGACAACGCAGACCGTCATCGGCGATGCCGAAGCCTCGAATCTGTTGCGACGCAAGTACTGCGATCCGTGGATTCATCTGGAACCTCTGCATGACTGAGATTCAAAGATTTGGAGAATCGGCCCGCTGGTCGGATATTGTCATCTATCGCGGCGAGGCACGGTGGGTGGAAGTCGCGGACGATGCGTCGGCGGATCTTAGCGGCCAAATCACGCAGGTGCTGACGCAGATCAACGTGACTCTGGAACGGATTGGCAGCAGCCGCACGGGCCTGCTTCAAGTGTTAATTTTTCTGGCAGATCTGAATGATAGTAAAATCCTAAATGCACTCTGGGACGATTGGGTTCCTTCCGGCCATCCCCCGATTCGGGCCTGCGTGGCAGCTGGACTGGCACCGGGATATTTTGTGGAAATGGTGATTTCAGCCGCGGTAGCCGAGTAGCGTTCACGCATGGCCTTGCAGATGTTATCCTTTACGCAGCGTGACTGTTATTCTTGGCGGGAGGATATTCTGTTCGGGGCACGTTGTGGCAACACCTTCGAAACGAAGGTCATCCGTTGGTGTACAGGCGGGACAAGCAAATTCCGGAAAAACGGTGGTGAAGGTTGAAGCTTAGAAGACTTGGACGAGCCCATTGCTGGGACATCCCACAGGGGCAACGCCTCGCGATCTGGCAGCGATTGACGCCTCCGCAGATGTTCGTCGGCTCCTTTGCGCTGCTGATTCTGCTGGGAACTGTCGGCCTGCAACTCCTGCCGGGCATTTACACTGGCGAACCAATGAGTTGGCTGGATGCCTTGTTCACGTCCACGAGCGCCGTCTGTGTGACTGGATTGATCGTGGAAGACACGGCTCAGTTTTTTACGCCATGGGGCCAAGGCTTTGTGCTGTTGCTGATTCAACTTGGCGGGCTGGGCATGCTGACCTTTGCCAGTCTGATCCTTGTTGCTCTGGGGAGGCGTGTGTCACTGCGAGCCGAAGCCAGTGCGATCGTGACGGCTGAGTCGGCTCTGCATTTGGAAGGGCGCAACATGACGCTCGACATTGTGCGTTTTACATTTTTGTTCGAGACCATTGGGGCCATCATGTTATATGTGTTGTGGGTGCCAAATTTGGGGTGGAAGGGAGCCGCATGGCCTGCGATTTTTCATGCGGTGAGTGCCTTCTGCAACGCTGGCTTTTCGACGTTTACTGATTCGCTGATAGGATTTCAACAGAGCCCTGCAAGTCTGATTGTGATCGCCTGCCTCATTCTCGCTGGCGGAATGGGATTTTTGACGCACACGGAAATGTGGTATGCCTTCGTGTCCTGGAAAAGAAAACGCGCGTTTCGAGTTTCGTTGCAGAGTCGCCTCGTGATTTTCGTTACGTTGCTCCTGACGCTGGCGGCGACACCGCTGTTCGCCATGTTTGAATGGAATAACTGTCTGGCTGGATTGCCGATAGGCGACAAGTTGGTCAATTCACTGTTTATGAGTATCACACCACGCACGGCGGGATTCAATGCGATTGACTATGGTCAGGCGACTGACAGCGCCAATCTGCTCACAATGATGCTGATGACTGTTGGCGGATCGCCCGGTTCCACTGCTGGCGGGTTCAAAACGACAACGCTCGCAATTCTGGGATTGATGGCTTGGTCCCGACTGCGTGGTTCAGAATCCACGAACTGCATCGGTCGGTCAATCCCAGAAGAAACGACATCTCCGGTGCGGGACTGCTGAATTACGTCAAACTTGGAACTGGCTTTAGTATTCAGGAAATGCGTGTTCCCGATTCCTGGGTGGGTAAGACCCTGCGAGAATTGGAATTGCGGCAGCGACTGGGAATCACTGTCGTGGCAATTCACGACATCCTGACAGACAAGATGGCCGCCTCCAGTAACCCGGATGTGCGGCTGAAAGATTCCGACACGTTACTGGTTGCCGGCAGCGATGAAGACCTTGCACAAGCGGCGGAGGAAAAATAGACGGCGACTCGTCGCCGCCTATCTGTCGCCGTGCAAAGATGCGTTCAGTCCTGTCACAAACGCAGGTAAATTTTCTGCCGGTGCAGCCAGTACAGGAAGAGCCAGAACACAAGGAATGTTCCCGTGGCAAGTGTGATCGGAGCGTACCAGTTTGGATCCAGTGCATGCGGGCCGAAAAGGGCCTCAATGAGTCCCCTGAAGTGGACATTGATCAGACTTTCTTTAGTCCACCCGCCGACCGTACTCCCCAGCAAATACATGAGGATCGAATTCATACCTACAACCACCAGCGGGAACGCCAGAAATTTCAGCGGTGCGATGTCAAAAATCAGATAGAACAATGCCAGCATTCCAATGACGTAGCCGCCGCTGAAGAGCACCCAACTTGGCGTCCAGATGCGTTTTACGATCGGACACACAGACATGTTGGCTAGAATTCCCAGTCCCAAACAAATTCCCGCAGCCACGATCAGAATTCCAAGCTTCTTCCATGGGGAATAGCCACCCGCCAGCAGCAACTGTCCGCAGAGCATGCCGAGCAGTGTCGTCCCGATGGATGGTATAAAATTCAACGTGGCATAGCCTCCGGTATTCGGTGTCCAAGGCACATCGTTGCCTAAAAACACGCGTTGAAGCCAGCCAAGGCTGGCAACGGGCAGCGGTGTCTCTGTAACCGTCTCGGTTGGAGGTGGAACCGTCGCTGCCGATTCAGCCTCCGATGTGCCACTTGGAGTTGAGTCTGCTGCGGGAGCAAAACGCGCAGGACTATCAGTTGCCAGAGGTTGAACGGTATTGGGTGAATTTTCACCGGGGTTCTTTGTTTCGGAGTCCTGCCGCAGTGTCAAAGTGACGGGCTGCCATGCAGAATTCCTGGGAACAGCGGCGCCTGCAGAGGCTGGAGAATTCGGTTGAGGGGCCGTCCGTAATTTGGGTAACAACCAGCGGTCAAACAAAAATGCGGCGTTGGCGTTCTTGGACCACGCTGCAAAGCGACCGGGAAAAACTTCGCCATCTTTTACATTCGCGGACACACTTGCATAGTCATAATCTGGAAGCGGCTGATTAAAAAAGAACAGCCCCCAGTACCCGACCAGAATTGAAACTAGGGCAACAGCTTGAACCATGGGCTTAAAATTGAGCAGACACCATGCCACGAAATAACCAAGCCCGATCTGGCACAGCACGTTGGGAAATTCCCACGTCGTATGATCCTTGCCACGCGACTGCAGGAAGACACCAAGCAGCACAAGAGCTACCGACCGAAGCAGCGCATGAAGCGCACGACTAAGGAACGAATGATCCTGCTGTGATCGCCGTGCGTAGGAGAATGGCATGGCCACTCCGACCATAAACATGAACGCAGGCTGAATCAGATCCCAGCACGACACCTTGTAAATGTCAAATGCACTCTGCCATGCTGAATGCTCAAAGTGCCACGCCACTCTGTTCCATTCCGCATGGTTGTGAACCTGCCAGAGAGGTGCTGAATCATTGATCTTTGCAAACTGCGCAATCCCGAAACCGGTGGCGGCCAGCAGCAGCATGATGAAACCACGAAACGCATCGAGCGAAACTAAGCGCTCAGGTACTTGGTTAAGCCGACTGCTGGCTCTCGCTGACCCTAATGGTTTGGGCCGGCCTGTCGCTTTCAAGGCAGCTCCGGCTGGCGTCGAGGCGGCACCCTGAATGCCGGGTGCCGAAGCGACTGTGGATGTCCCTGCCTCCTTAGATCCTAGATCCGGGAGAGGCGTTGTTTTCTGGGGTACGGGCTTTCCAACCATCGCGAACCTCAATTCCGAGTGATATGAGTTTGCTCCAACGCACAATGTGCTGTGTTGCCATGGAGTGTCGCGAATTCGACACATAATGAAAGCCAGAGTCACTGATCCGCGATGGTCGGTCAGTTTTTAGGTGGGGGCACTTGGCGTAAAATTCACGTCTGAAGTCTTGTCTGGCACTGTCCGCATGACAACGGTTCAGAATGGATTCTCAGCACCACCATAATTGTGGGAGACTAGAAGTTGTTGGAATTCTATGAATTCGGCGACGCGGAACTCTACGAACTGGCAACCAACCCCGGTGAACAGAGAAAGCTTGTTGCACAGGCACCAGATCGACTAGCCGACCAAGGCCAGCCCACCGATACGTGACGATTTGAGTGTCCAGCGGGACGAATCGCGATGCACCGGCAAGCTGACGCCTGCGCCTTGCCTGATCTCGGTTACCGAGAATTTACTTTGCCGCAGCGTCTTTCTTTGGTTCATCAATCCCAAAGGAAAACACGGTGCGGGATGCGAATGTTTCTCCCGGTTTCAAGATGGTCGTCGGGAAGTTTGGATGATTCACGGAATCCGGATAGTGCTGGGTCTCAAGACACATCGCGCTGCGATGAGCGTAGATCTTTCCGCCTTTGCCCTTCTGCCCTTTTAGGAAGTTACCTGAGTAAAACTGAATGCCTGGTTCGGTGGTAGAGACACGTAAAATTCGCCCTGAGACGGGATCAATCAACGCGGCCGCAAGGTTGAGTTTTGTGTCGGCGTCCTTCTCGTTCAGGACAAAGTTATGGTCGTATCCAATCGCCGCTGTGGCCCCGATTGATTCGATGCGGTCCCCAATTTTTGTGCGTTTGCGAAAATCTAGGTCCGTGCCTTCGACCTGTTCGATCTTGCCCGTCGGGATCATGGTGTCATCGGTTGGTGTGTACTTGTCAGCATTCAGACGCAGCTGATGGTCCAATACTGTCGCGCTGCCCTCGCCGGCAAGATTGAAATAGCTGTGGTTGGTAAGGTTCACCGGAGTCGCTTTGTCGGTTGTCGCGGCGTATGCAATGGCGATTGAATTGCCTTCCGATGGAACAAAGTAGTCCACCGTAATCTTCAATTCGCCAGGATAACCTTCTTCACCATCAGGGCTGCTGTATGTGAACTTAACGCCTTGGCCTTTGGCGTTGGAAAACGGCATGGCAATCCAGACAACCTTGTCGAGGCTGCGTTCGACTCCGCCATGAAGATGATTGGGGGCATTGTTGATCGCCAGCGTGGATTCCTTACCGTCGAGTGTGAATTTGCCTTTCGCGATACGATTGCAGACGCGTCCGGTGGTGGTTCCGAAATATTGGTTGTCTTCCGATTCGTAACCGGCGACAGCATCAAACCCCAGCACAACGTCATCGATTTTTCCGTTCTTGTCTGGCACATCCAATTGCACGAGTGTCGCACCGCGGGTCATGATTTTTGCGGTCAGTCCGTTGCCACTTTTCAATGTGTAAATTTCCACGGCATAGCCATCTTTGGTTTTTCCAAAAGGTTCCGCCACGGGGATTTCGCTAAGAGCGGGCGATGCCATCAGTATTACTCCCGTAAACAATAGAGAACAAAACAACTTCATGGTAACTCACCTTAACTTCAAAGAAACAAACTTGGACCACACCAAACAGGATCGGTAGTGCGCCGCCGATTATCGAGTTCCGTGGCGTCGCAGGCAAGTGAGTGGGAATCACCCCAATTCAAACAATACGGCTCCGACGACACAGCAGACTGCAAGCGTCGTGGCCATGCTGCATTTCCACCGAAATGTCAGCAAAAACGCCAGGACAGCAATCGCGGAGGCCATCCCATTGAGCGTGGTCCAATCCGGGACTTGTAAGCGCAGTCCCGCCGAGTAGGTGGTCGTGACCGTCTTGAACATTGTGTGCAGCGCGAACCAAATTGCCAGATTTAAAATGACGCCGACTACGGCCGCCGTGATTGTCGACAGCGCAGCCGTGAGGAGTCGATTGCCGCGGAGTCGTTCGACCGAAGGTGCGCCCAGAAATATCCAGAAGAAACACGGGACGAAAGTCGTCCAGACAGTGACCAGTGATCCTAAAACTCCAGCGATGATCGGACTGAACTGGCCAGGATTACGGTAGGCACCCATGAAGCCCACGAACTGCACAACCATGATCAGTGGCCCCGGGGTTGTTTCTGCCATGCCAAGTCCATCCATCATTTCACCAGGCTTTAGCCAGCCGTAGTTTTCCACCGCCTGCTGCCCGATATACACAAGCACCGAATATGCTCCACCGAATGTGACGACGGCCGCTTTACTGAAGAAGGCCGCCTCCTGAAACAGCACTGACGACGAGCCCAGCGTCGCATTCAAAAATGCTAACGGCAAAAACCACAGGGGCAGGAACACGCAGCAGATCCGCAAACTGCGGAACCACGACGGAGCAATGGAATTTAATTCAACATCAGGATCATGCGTGCCGTCTGACGCAGCGTCTGATGCCTGATGCCCTTTGATCACGATAAAACGTGCCGGTGCGATTCTCCCTCCGATAAACCCAATCGTTCCGGCGGCAATCACGAGCACCGGAAACGGCGCGTTGAAAAAGAAGATCGCGACAAATGAGATCACCGCAATCGCAATCATGGTGTTGTTCTTCAGCACGCGTTTGCTGATCCGGAGCACGGCGTCCATTACGATTGCCATCACGGCGGGTTTCAGCCCAAAGAAAATCGCCTGTACGATCCCCACGTGTTGGTATTCTGCGTAGAGAACACTCAGCGTGAGGATCGACACCACGCCCGGCAAAATGAACAGCATGCCGGCCATGAGTCCACCTTTCGTGCGATGCAGCAGCCATCCAATATAGGTCGCCAACTGCTGCGCTTCAGGACCGGGAAGCAGCATGCAGTAGTTCAACGCATGAAGAAATCGTTCCTCAGAAATCCATTTTTTTTCATCAACTAGAATCCGATGCATTACGGCAATCTGCCCCGCTGGCCCCCCGAAACTCAGCGCGGCGACGCGACACCAAGTCCAAAATGCTTCCGCGAATGAAACCGTACGTCCGGGTGGTGCTGTCATTGCTTGATCGTTGTGGTCGCAAGGGGAATGTGGTCGTTGATGTGCGGTTCATTCTGAAATTCACTGCGGATCAACGGGCTCTCGTGGATTTAAGAGGGGCAGTTCGCGTGTGGTTTTTTCGTGGGTATCAATTTCCGGAGCATCAATTTCAACGAAGATTTCCGTGTCTCCCAACAGAATACAATCGCCGGTTTTTAGCCGCACGCGATCAATGTCCTGATTGTTGACAATCGTCAGGTTTGTGGATTCGTTGTCTATAATTTCAAAGCCACCATTTGCACCAAGGCCGATTTTGGCATGAATTCGACTCAACAGCAGATCGTTGATCGTAATGTCGGCTCGATGACTGCGGCCCAAGGTTACAGGCAGATCAAATTCGGAAAGTTCAATATCGCCTTCTGCAAAGACGGCTGATTTTAGGATGAGTCGAGCCATAGTAGTTCTCGTTCCGGAATTTGCTGTCACATGTCCTCAGGATTTCTCTTGACCATGGATGAGTATTTTGAGCACTCTAACTCCTAACACCACAAAAGTCCTGCCGTCGCACACTTCACGCAAGCGAGTTTTTCTGTAAACATCGGCAGCTACCACCATCGGGCTCATCGCCACTGCTATTCGGTTGGCACTACAACCGCTGCTATCGATAGTGTTGGAAAGTCTAGCGCTCAGATGTCAGCAGTTTTTGCGAGGACAAACTGGAGGGAGGGTAATCCCGAGCTAGGCTTGGCCGGCACAGGACACGGTGGGAGATCATTGCAACTTAGGGTTTGATCATTTCCAACGGTCTGATTTGTGCATTACTTAATTAGGAATTTTGGTCCATGTCCCGTCGGTCTTCCAGTTCCAGTCGTCAACGTTCAGGTCGTAATAGCGGTCCGGATGAAACAATGACGACGCCCGTCGGCCCAGTCGCCGAACAGAGTGAAAAACCATCGCTGGAATCGTTACTCGCATCTTGCGGCGCACTTCAGTCAGCATTCCCACAAGACAAGGCGGAGGACACGCAGGTCGAAATTTCGCCGCACACATCAATCGATTTAGCCACCGCCAGCCTTCAACTGCCAGCGGATTTCACATCGATGCTGAATGCACTGCGGGACGAATTTCGGGCATCGATTGATCAGCTAAAGTCGGCTCAGGCCGCGGCAGCAGCAAGTCAAGGCGCTGTCCTGAAGACATTAACAGAAATCCTGTTTCAGTCATCTGCATTGAGTAACGGTTCCGGCGGTGGTCTGGAACAGAAGTTAGCGGAAACAGAAGAGCGAATTCTCAGTGGCATTCGTCAAGTAAATGATGTCACACTTGCTGGTGACAGAAAATCGTCGCTCACACCCAGTCATGCCGGACCTTACAGATCGATATCCGTGAAACACAGTCCGAATGGTTCATGGGCGGAAATCCGTAATCAATGCATGCTCGACACCGAATGTGACACCAGTCCCGGCACGGCGGTTTCTGAGGAAGTCGCACGCACTCACGTGGAATCAGACCGCGTAGGAACAGCGACGGCGGAACAGGAATACGGTCTGGAAGTTCCGCGTGCCGTCGACGTCGAGACGCTGAACGAGCAGGAATTGCGAACTGCTTGTTACGATCGTGAGGCATTCATCTCAATCCTGATCGGGCGCTTGCGGCATCAGCATCAGAAGTCAAGCGCGCATGTTCCTGAAGAACAACTGAAGAGCATGGCAGCGGCGCTGCCGGGCGATCTGGCCGGGCAAGTACTGCAATCTTTACAGCAACTTGAGGAACTGGCGCGAATCGGCGAACTGGAACTGTCGCTGGAAAGAGCGCGTCTGTCACGGCAGGTTAGCCAACTCGATAATTCGCGGCGCCTGATTGAACACAACGCCAGACAATTGGGATTTACGCTCGAAGAAAATGGCACGCTGTCGAACCCCGATAAAGTCATCTTGCGTGGCAGCGGTTCCCGCCGCTGGTTGAGCAAATTAGGATTCGCACAATAGCACGGCTATCGGGCCCTGCGTTGCAGGACGTGCAGCCGAAACTGCATGTGGGCCGGAGCCGGGCATGGCTGAGCGAATTCATCAAGCGATTCGATGCCCCAGCCATGTTTGATCGCCAGTTCTGGAAAGCGGTGCCCATGGACGCGGCCTGGGTCGCCGATCCAGACGACTCCGTGCGCGCTCAGCATGGCATCGAGCGTGCGGAGCAACGGTTCATAACCCGCAGCATCGTACAACACATCGCTGGCGAGAATGAAATCAAACTGATTTGTCGTCGGCTGCTGCCAGTCGAACACCATCCCGACCATGTCCTTAAAGCCGTTCAAGGCCGCATTCGAAACCGCCAGTTTCACGGCCGACGACGCATGGTCCGCAAAAGTGACATCATGCCCCGCGATTGAAGCGGCGATTCCTGCGACACCAATCCCGCACCCAAGTTCCAAGGCCTTCAATCGTGAGGGCCATGCGTGGTGCAGAATCAGGG
Organism: Planctomycetota bacterium; assembly: GCA_003670925.1. Classification (GTDB taxonomy): domain Bacteria; phylum Planctomycetota; class Planctomycetia; order Planctomycetales; family Planctomycetaceae; genus SXXK01. The sequence continues at coordinate 60,920 of QWQG01000138.1, forward strand.
CGGCCGTTTTTGGCGCGGTGGCCCAGAGTGAACCCCAGTAAGGATCCCAGTCCGAAGACCCTGAACGCTCGCACTGAATCGCTTCTTCGAGCAGTTGATCTTGGCTGGAAGGAAGCTCAATGATGATCTCGTGGCCGGCGATCAACAGTGTTTGGCGAACAAGTTCCAATGTCATTCGACTTTTCTGAGGCTGTTGGCAATATGGCTGAGTGATTTCGCGGCCATGCGATTAAAGTAGTCCCAAGAATGACCTCCCCCCGACGTCTCCAGATCTCGTTCGTGCAGAATGCCGGAAGACGACAGTTTCATTCCCAACCGCGCGGCGCCGTCGAACCATTCTGCGTCGGCGGGATCACAACAGAAAAATTGATGCCGTGGCCATGCGAGCGGCTGCAAGTTGAGTACCACCGATGCTTGGCGCGCGGCTTCCTGATCCGGAAACATCGAATCTAGAGGAATGCCGGAACCGTAAAGCTGATGAAAATCCACGGCCGGTGCAATCGCTGCCACGACCGGAAATTTTGATGCATGGCGAAACGCCAGTTGCAGTGCGCCCTGACCTCCCATACTCACTCCCAGCAACGCGATCCGCGGACTGGCGATGCCGAAATTCCGTTCAATGAAAGGTACGATCGAATTCAACAGCCAGTTTTGGGGCGTCTGCTCCGCCTCAAACTCCAGACAGACCACGTCCAGCCACCAACTGCGGCCGCCATCTGGACAGACAGCCACCAGCCCATGCTGTTGAAACAGGCGACTGAAGATCAGGTTTTCATGCAGGAGGACGCGCCCATGACCGTGCAGAAAAAGGACTGCGGCTTGCGGTGGCGTCTCGGCCTGCGGCACAAAGACATCGACGCGGCGACCGTCAACCGACTCCGTCCGCCAGCTGTTCAGGATCGATGCATCACTGGCTGCGATCTGCACCGCCGCCTGCTCGGATGGTGTTTCTGTGCTCGGCGATGGCACGCAGCCACGAAAGATGTCCCGGAGATTATTAAACATAGAGATTTGATGCGATTTTATCAGGCCCAAAATTCGTCAACGCGATGTGCTCGAGCCGCTGGACTGGAAGGTTTCTGTCGGACGGCGGGTGATGTCGAGTTTCTGCGACTTTGCATTGCTGCCCATCAGTGGCAAAGCCCCACATGAACAGGAGCACGCGTGAAGTCTGACAACTTCCGCTGACGTTTGCCACGTCACCCCCCCGCCCCGCAACGCTGTGCGAGATTTTTTAAAAAGCGTAAAACAGGTCGCGCTTGCGTCTAAGTCCCACCGTTGGCCACAAAACTGAGGATGCGTGCGGCGTGGCCTTGGCTTTGAGCGTGATGCTGATCACCAATCTTGACTTCCACTATGTGCGGTCCGCGTTTCAAGTCGCAGGCAAACATGACTGTACGTGGGTAATGCAGCCCCGAACTGTAGCCGTGATAAAGCTCCACGATTTGCCAGTCGCGGCCATCAATCCGGACCAGTAATTGTCCTGCATCTGGCCCCGCGAGAACGTAGGCCCCAATAGCAGTTCCGTGAAAAGTGATTGACAAGCCTGCACCGGGATGCTCACTCAATAATAATTCCGCGGCGGAAAATTGCGCTCTTTGACTGCCTGCAATCGACTTCCATTCCGGCAGACCTCGCGTCCAGCCTTCGCCAAGTTTCACAACATCATGCGGCAGCAAACTCGCCTCGCTAAAACTAGATGCCAGCAACGGAGCAATTTCAGAACGGACAATTTCGACGGACTTCGCAGCGGCAGTGTTCCAGCCGGCGGTCAGTAAACCGGTCACAAGATCTGCCGCAAGTTGATTGCCAATCGGGCCGGGATGTGTGCCGCCGTATTCATCCCATGTCAATGTCCCCGCTGTAATTCGCTCCGCAACTTCCCCTGGGAGGTTGACACTGCTGATCTGGTAGTGCTTCGCGATAGTTTCATGTTGCGCCACACTCAGTTGCATCGCACCCGCCTGAGATGTTGCCAACATCTCCGGATTCACAAATTGGATCATCACGACATCCGCCTGAGGGTTATGGCGACTGAGTTGCCGTACAATCCCCTCCATCCCGCGAATGCAATCGTCGGCCGCATGATGGGCGTCTTGATCGTCGTTGACTGCGAATTCCACTAGCAATAAATCGACTGGACCTTTACTAAGAACATCGCGCTCAAGTCTAAATGCTCCCGTGTGAGAACATGTGGAAGCGATGCCCGCATTTGTGAAAGTGAATTTCGTTTCCGGAAATCGCGCGGTCAACCACGCTTCCACGCGCGGTCGATACCCAGCCATTTCCGTGATTGAACCGCCCAGAAACGCCACGTGTCCGGTCTGATCATGCTCAAATTTATGAAGACAGTTGAGTAGATTACCGCGCAGATGCACATTCCCCGATTCGATGACGGCTGTGGGAACAACTTCCTCCGCCACAATGACGGCGAACAATGCCCCAATGATTCCAATGGGTAAAACACAATGCACCAGACTTCTCCCGAAATAGAGTTCCCACGTTTACTAGTTCGACTGTCCCAGATTGGTAGACACCTTTGTCAACGCGATTCCATACTCCTAGGAGTGAATCTGGGACAGTCGAACGAGAGAAAACGCCACATTCGGCAGGGTACACGCAGTCTAGGAAATTGGCGAGTTCTACAGTTGATCAATCCGATGTCTCTGTCAAAACTACGGCGCGAACGCTAGCATCGCAAGAGGTTTGAATTCGTGCCAGTCTGAAGGCCGGCATTGTCGCAGAGGTCGCTCAGTTATGCTCAGTATCACGCAGCGCGTTCGAGACGTTCAGGTGCGTCAACAAAGGCAGTGGCTGTGGCGATGTGTTTCAGCCGGATTGCTGGCCGGTGGTGCCATCGGAACCTCAGCGGCTGTGATCCGAATTTTCACGCAGGGAGCCTTCTCGTGGATGTGGGTTGTTGCCGCTGTATTCGTACCGGTTGTCACCGCCGCCTGCATGGCGATGGCAAGATGCACGACCATGCAGTTGGCCGCTTGGACCATCGACAACCGCTGCGGACTCAAAGATCGGACGCAGACTGCGTTGCAGTTTCTCGCGTCAAAAGCCGACGATTCTGCACTACGACGTCTGCAGGTTGAAGATGCCGAGACCCAGCTACAGTCCGTTAATCCGGTCACGGTGGCTCCGATCCACCCGCCGAAATCATGGGGCTGGGGAATTTTACTGACGGTGCTTGCTGGGATGCTATCTTTTTTTGCGGGTGAACCACCACGCATTCATGCCGCTACGGAAATCAACAACGTTGTCTCTGCACAGGCAGATCGCGCTGCAGTCGGCGTAGCACAGCTAAAACAGTTGCAGCAGGAACAACATGATCCGGAACTCGAAAAAGTTCTGATGGAACTGGCGCGACAATTGACGGAACTCAAAACGCCGGGCCTAGCCCCCAAAGAAGCGCTGGCGAGGTTGTCAGAAATGGACGCCGTCCTGCAGAAAATGCAACAGCAGGTCGCTGAGGCATCTGTGGTTGCTGAGTTGCAGGAAGTGGGTGAGGCTCTTGCGCTCGCCGAAGCCATGGCCGTTGCCGGACAGGCAATGGCGCGGGGCGAAATGGAAAAATCAGCAGCCGAACTTAGTAAACTTGAAATCCCCAAACTTGATCGCAAGACAGAGAAAGCGATCGGCGAAAAACTGGAACATATTCAGAGCAACAGCAACCCAAAGCAAAGCCTCAAAGAATCGCTGCAGAAAGTGTCCGAGGGTCTGAGTTCTGGCGACAGGAACAAGTTTCAGGACGGCATGAAAAGTCTAGCTGGCGAATGCAAAAAACAAGGGCAAAAAAAGAAGCTGTCCGATCTGCTTAAGCAGCAAAGCCAGTGTCTGAGTGAATGCAAAAGTGCCTGCGAAAGCGAAGGCCGTTCCCAAGCGCAGTCGAACAGGAAGGGCGGACAGGAGGCTGGCAAGGGTAACGCGAATCTGAAAGGCGACAAGACTGGCAAACAGAAGACGGGCAGTGAAATGAACCTGAAGGGCGAAAATTCGGGCACGGGTGACTCGGACATCGAAACCGAAAAAGGATCAGCCGAGGAACAGGAAGCCATCCGCCAGTATCGCCGCAATCCAGAGAAGTATGAAGCGTTGAACGAATCCGTGCTGGAATCCGAATCTATTCCACTTGGCCACCGTCAAACGATTCGCCGCTACTTCGAAATGCTCCGGCCCAACGCAGGCGAAACTGATGAGGTCAACGCACAGACGGATCTGAAACCGGACGGAAACTAAGCAGGCTTTAGGATGTCTTGCACGTCTTGATTGCCCCGTTCTACATGCCACTGAAAGACATCGTCGAGCGGATCAACGTCGCCCACGTTTCGACGCAACTCAGACATCCGCCCACGGCATCCGGAAGTTTGGCAAAAGGTCCATCGCACTGCGGATGATTCCTGACTATACTTTCGAGTGTTTTTGCCTTTATCACAGCCTTCTGGATGCGTCATGTCTGCAGTACTTGTCACTGGCGGAGCTGGTTTTCTGGGCAGTCACCTTTGCGATCGATTGATCGAACGCGGCGATGATGTGATCTGCGTAGATAATTTTTTTACCGGTTCAAAGGAAAACGTGCGGCACTTGCTTGGGCATCCGCGTTTTGAACTCATGCGGCACGACATCGTACATCCGTTGTACGTCGAAGCCGAACGCATCTTCAATCTGGCGTGCCCTGCCTCGCCCGAGGCTTATCAGTTCAATCCCATCAAGACGATTAAAACCTCCACAGTTGGGATGGTCAATATGATGGGACTTGCCAAACGCTGCGGCGCGCGAATACTTCACGCATCGACATCGGAAGTTTACGGCGATCCGCAAGTGCATCCTCAGACGGAAGACTACTGGGGGCACGTCAACCCGATCGGGCCACGCAGTTGCTATGACGAAGGCAAACGGATTGCGGAATCATTGATGGTGAATTATCACGAAGCCCACGGCACGGAAATTCGGATCATCCGAATTTTTAATACGTATGGTCCGCGGATGGCACCAGATGACGGACGCGTTGTCTCGAATTTTATTATGCAGGCACTGCAAGGTGAAGACATCACGGTCTACGGTGATGGCCTCCAGACGCGATCGTTCTGTTATTGCGACGACCTGATTGCAGGTATGCTGAAGCTCATGGATCAGCCCGATCACATGGGGCCGGTGAATATCGGAAATCCCATCGAGAATACGATGCTGGAACTGGCCGAAGCTGTGATCAAAGCGACCGGCAGTAAGTCAACAGTTGTCTATCGGCCCTTGCCCAAAGACGACCCGAAGAAACGCTGCCCAGATATTACTCGGGCAAGGGATTGGCTGGGCTGGGAACCGCAAGTGACATTGGCCGCAGGCTTGCAGCAGACCATTGACTGGTACAAAGGCCAAATTGCGACAAAAATACCCGGATAACTAGGATTTGAGGTGCGGCCATCCAGTATCATCCGGATGCTAACGGATGGTCAAAATTTTCGCACGGCTGGGTAAATCTCTGCTCCCCTGAAAACTGACGACTGACATGAAAAAGATCCTAGTGACTGGTACTGCCGGCTTTATTGGCATGCACACAGCTACGCGTTTGCTTGATCGCGGAGATACCGTTGTCGGCATTGACAATCTCAACGATTACTATGCCGTGCAGCTCAAACAGGATCGACTGTCACAACTGACAGGTCGCCCCGGCTTTCAGTTTGAAAAGCTGTCACTGGAAGATCGAGACGGCATGGCGAAACTGTTCGAATCACACAGGTTCGACAGTGTTATTCATCTGGCAGCCCAAGCTGGGGTGCGTTATTCGCTTACAAATCCGCATGCCTACGTGGATGCAAATCTCGTCGGATTTATGAATGTGCTGGAATGTTGCCGACATCAGCAGATCGGTCATCTGACCTATGCCTCATCGAGTTCTGTGTATGGGGCAAATCGGAAGACTCCGTTTTCAGTGGATGACCGGGTTGACCATCCGGTGAGTCTCTACGCCGCGACAAAAAAAGCCAACGAACTGATGGCGCATACCTATAGCCATCTGTATGGGATTCCCACGACCGGCCTCAGATTCTTTACCGTGTACGGGCCGTGGGGACGACCAGACATGGCCATGTGGATTTTCACCAAAGCCATTCTGGCCGGTCAACCGATCGACGTTTTTAATCACGGGAAGATGAGACGCGATTTCACGTTTGTGGCTGATATTGTGGAAGGCGTGATTCGGATCAATGACACCATCCCGACGGCGCAGCCACTCACTCATGGGGCTGACGAATTGCAAACCTCCGCGCCATATCGCGTCTACAACATCGGTAACAATCAACCGGTCGAGCTCATGTACCTGATTGAGACGCTGGAAAAGGCATTAGGCCGTACAGCCGCAAAAAACATGCTTCCGATGCAACTTGGGGATGTTCCCGCCACATTCGCCGACATCGACGCCCTACAACGCGACGTCGGCTTCCGCCCCAGCACTCCGATCGAAGAAGGCGTGCAGAAATTTGTGGACTGGTACAAAAAATACCACAAATACTGAGTCTCATGATGGACTAGTGGCAGAAACTGCCGCAATTGCCTGATCCGGGAGTTTTGTGTTTTGCAGGAACGGTCTGGAGCGTCAAATTCCGGTATTCCGGAGTTGCGTGGGGAAATACAGTTCAACACGATTAGGTTGGACACCGCGTGTCCGACGTTCCTTCCTGTCACGAACCGGAATTCCCTGCTATATGCGTCAGGCGCAGCGACAATCTCGCAAACCTGAACGACGCCGCATGGAGACAGCAGCTTTGAGGTTGCTTGTTCTCGCTGGGGCGTTGGCGTTATCGGGCTGCGCGTCGATGGGACTTAGTGACACACTGCTGTCCGGCACAAGCTCTGCGTTCCAAAAGCCTTCAATCATTCGTTCGCAAAATTCGCCTGCGTCCGATGACGAAAGTTCATCAACCGCTGCTGCTGACTATAGTTCCTTGAAGGCCTCGGCAGGTTCCGCAAATTCGAACGCAGGAGACGGCAATCTGGTGGGTGGGCTAGTTCCCGCCTACGCCAGTGGGCATGCGTTTGTGCCGCGCCGAGCGCGACTCGGCAAGCCGATTCTATTGTCGGATAAAGTCGTAAGCCCGCCCGCAAACCGAAACAAGCAGTCGCTCGATGGTCAGGCCACATCTCAACTGACGATCCAACCCTCAAACCTCCCCAATAAGCTCAACAAGGTCAACGACACGACGGTCAGCAGTCAAAGCCCCTCATCGCAACAGACTTCTGCCGATACGATTGAAATCGTGACTGCACGACGGTCACCAGTAAATTTTGATAAAGCAGAATGGCAAGAAATACCGGATTCGCATGCCGCCAACAAGTTTCGCAAAAGCACAGCTGCTGAGAATCAGGACAAGGCATTCGCGACCAACGGTGGATGGCGCAAAGATCCACGCCAAGCTACGCCACAGCAGGCATCTGTTGCAAAACAAAAAACGAACAATCCGCTGGGGGATCAGTCCGAACGTACTTCGAGTCTTGAACTTCCAGCAACGTCCACTGACCCTCAGACGCAACTTGCTGAGAATGCAACCGACGACGCGACCGTTGGCAACACTGAGGCAGATCTTGACACAGCGACAGCCAAGGAACCGACGGTGCTCGACCGCCTGCGCGGCCTGTATGTTCCTCGACGCGAAGAGTCGATCTCAGAACGTAATCGGAAATCGACACGCCGCTGGACCGATCCATTCGGACTGTTACGTGATCGCGAACCAGAAACTGTTGATGCCATTGTCGGAGCCACTACGCCGTTGCCAGCGTCCGCTGAGTCTCCAATATCTGTGCCCGAGTCTACGAATCCTGATCCGCTAGAGATTGCGCAAGGCCGCGAGGCTCTGCTGGAGCCGCTCATCGCACAGGTTGAACTGGAGTTGGCAGAGTGGCCCACACTGCCCCATAATAAACCACAGCATGAAGTGGAATGGCGGCGGCGCCAGACGGACTTACGGATGCTGTACATGATCGCCGGACGATCCGCCGAATCGATCCGTGTGATTGAATCCCTGCCCGAGAAAGAACAGGAATTCTGGCAGTCGATGATGCTGGCCCTCGAATCATATCGCGGGAGCCATGATTCCACGGCGCGCACGGAACAATTGACGGAGACGCTGGAATATGTCCGCACCGCATCGCGCCAATTGCAACCATTGTCCACCATGAAAATTCGGCGGCTGAATTTTTGCAATCGGATCGACGGTTTCGGAAGCTTCAGCGTCTTTCCGACTTCGGAGTTCAACGCAGGTCAGCCATTGTTGCTGTATGCGGAGATTGAAAATTATCGCTCGGAATTGACATCCGACAGTCAATACCAATCGGAGTTTGCGGCGATGATCGAATTCTTCCGGGCAGGAGAAACGGAACCCATCGCCTCCCGTACCATTCGGCTGCCGGAAATTGAGGACCTGTGTTCCGTAGAACGTACGGATTATTTTCAAAGTTATGAACTGACGGTTCCCTCATTGTCACCTGGCAAGTACACCCTGCGACTTCAGGTGCGCGATCAACTCAGCCTCCAAACAGCGACGACCGAACTTCCGTTCGACATTCGGCCGCTCGGCAGCCAACAATAATGAGGCCACGATGGCGCTACTGCTGTTTCAGAAACGCTTCCAGCGCGAGTCGATTGGATAGGAACGCCATGCGGTTGAGTTCCCGCTTTTTCGGATGGCAAAAATGCCAACTAGCGATTTCTCCGTCAGCCAGATGCATCGCATCGAACGATACGACCTCAACGACAAAAAACATGTCCGTCACGGGAAGCACGAAGCCGCGATAGTTGTACTCATTCGGAAACGAACAAAGGTAGCGATGCGACGTCACTTCCAACTGCACTTCCTCTAACACCTCACGCTGCAATGCCTGTTCAGCCGTTTCGCCAGGATCAATGAAACCGCCCGGCAAGCCGTACATGCCCTTGCCGGGATCTTTGGCCCGGACCAACAGTAAGACCTGTCCCTCGGGATCCGTGGCAATCCCCCCGACCGCAGACACGGGGCCAAAGAAGTGCGTGAATTCACATGCCATGCAGACAAACGGATGCCTGCCGCGTTTCTCCGCCGGATGGCCGCAATGTGGACAAAACTTCCACGCCTTGCGGATTGGTTGCGGTTTTTGCGGCGGATCTGCCTTGGGTTGAGGGAGCGTCATGCGATGAGTTCTAAGCGCTCAGACAGTTTTTGTAGGACGTTCATCGGAATCGTATGGCCACCGTGAAACGCGAGGAAATCCATCTCGAAGCCTGCGTCGGTGAGCATTTGAGACAACTCCGTCGCCGCCCCGAACGGAAGAATCGAATCTTCATAGCCATGTGACTGCAGAATGCGGCAATGCGGGTGGGCGATCGCCAGACGCGTCCATTCGTCGCAACATAGCAACGTCCCTGAGAACAAGGTCAGCAACGCAGGCTGAAATCCAGTGGCGAGTGTTAAATGTGTCGAAATCATCGCGCCTTGGGAAAAACCGCCGAGCACGATGCGGTCTTCTTCTACGCGATAGATGCTCCGCATTTCCTGAACTGCTGCCGCCAGTAACGATGTTGCTTCGGACATTCCCGGCGGGCTGATACGCGTGAGTTCGGAATAGTCCTGCGTCTGATTGATTTCGGCGAGCTGCGCCATGTTGATCGGCCACCATGCTCGGCCGCCTCGCATTCCCATCGGGCCCAGATCGATCGGCGCTTCCGGAAAGACGAACCGAAACTTAGCCGCAATGACTTCGCTTTCATCCATCAGCATGGCGCCGATATCTACCAAATCATCCCCAGATGCTCCAAATCCATGATTCAGAATCACGAGACCACTCTGAGCATCATCAAGCGTGTCAGACTGAATGACACTACATTTTAACGACCCGCATGTTCGGACCAATTTGGACAGTTTCACAATCAGGCCTTCTCCTGCAGGTGCATCGCATCCAGAATACGCTGGCAGGCGTCGGACTTGTTCAATGCATAGAAATGAATTCCGGGAACTCCGGCGGATCGCAACTCTTCACATTGCTGAATTGCATGTTCAACGCCGATTTCAAATTGAGCCTGAGGGTCATCCTGCACGGCTTCTAGACGCATGGCCAATCCTTGAGGAAAGACCGTGCCACACATCGATGTAATGCGTTTGATTCGCGCGAAGTCGGTAATCGGCATAATGCCGGGAACGATCGGAATCCGGATCCCCTGTTCGTCACAACGATCCCGAAACGCAAAAAAATTGTCGTTCACAAAGAATAACTGCGTGAACACAGCGTCCGCGCCTGCATCGACCTTGCATTTGAGGTGCTGCAAGTCGATGTCCAGACTGGGTGCTTCCTGATGCTTCTCGGGATAGCCGGCAACACCAATCCCCAGCTCGGGATGTGTCTGCCGAATAAGTTCTACCAGTTGATTGGCATTGCTGAGTCCACCTTCGACCGTTTTAAAGGCTTCCTGTCCGGCTGGCGGATCGCCGCGAAGCGCCATCACGTTATGAATGCCTTCGGCAACCGCCTGATCAAGCCAACTGAGCAGTTCGTCCCGCGTCGAACCGACGCAGGTAAAGTGCGTCATGGCGGTACGGCGAAAGTCCGCTTGAATTTCGCGGCACCACTGCAATGTCCGATCGCGCGTCGAGCCGCCGGCTCCGTAAGTACACGACACAAAGGACGGATCGTATTCCACCAGAGTCTGCAGATTTTGCCGCAACGCGGTATCGCCGTCCGCCGTTTTCGGAGGAAAAATCTCGATCGACAGCACAAACCGCTGCGTTCTAAACATTTGCGAAAGTCGCATGGAAATAGGTCTCAGTACGATTCTTAGTCAGGCACAGAAAATTAATGAATTGGATGAAATTGGAGCTCGCCCGCGTTCAGGCTCGAAATCGTAGCGAGTGACATTAGGAAGATCATAGTCTGTTTTCCGCTTCTGTCTGTCTTTCGCAAGGTTTTGGCAGATCAATCACGGCATTCACAAATTCTGCAGTCCAGATCATCATCACGGGCTCCAGCATTGAATAACCTGCGGCTTTATTGCACGCGCAATCGACCCCCTTGTCAAAGTCCAATGTCCCTTGCGCAAAGCGTGTTCATGGGGCAGTCGCGAGAACTGGTGGATCGAGTTCAGGCCGTTCGGCAATCATCCGAAATCACATTTTGAAGCAACAAGAATGTTGCTCCGCAGACGCGATGTTGTAGCTTCTTACAAGCTGACGTTTTGGCGATATAAAACGAGTCCTCTAAATTCAGGGAGTTCAGAAATGTTGAAGAAGTTGATGCTGGGTGCAGCTGCGTGTTCCATGGTTTTGGTGTTCAGCGGCATTGATGCCAACGCTCGTGGCAAAGATTGCTGCAGTCCGTGCCATGTCGCCAAAGTGCACAAAGTGCGCTGCCCGAAACCAAAATGCGTTAAGCCACATCATCATGCCTGCTGTTCCGATGCAAAGGCGGCATGTGCTTCCGGTTGTGGGCACGCTGCTGATGTGCATCACATGGCCCCAGTCGCTGAACACGCCCCGATGCCGGCGACTGCCGCACCTGTTGAAGCACCCCCATCGCCATCAGCGGCTGATGCTCCTAAATAATCATCCAGTCACAATCACATTAAGCCGCAAGGCTCGATCGGTTTTTCGATCGAGCTTTTTTGTTTGTACGGCTATGGAATCCATGGATTCCAAGAGGCGTAGTACATGGCCTGTGGCACACTGGCTTGGAGGATTTGGTCGGAGATTGTCTTGGGCTCGCCCGTTTCAACTCCGAGCACGAGGTCGATGAGGCCGGGCGTGGAACGGTATTCGAAGGCATCGTACGAACTCAAGTTCAGCGACCGAGCCATGTCTGCAACAGCATCTTCAACGTAACCAATCTGGTCGACCAGATGTTTCTCGATCGCCTGATTGGCCGTGTAGATTTGTCCGGTGGCGAGTAAGCGAACGGCAGCAGCATCGAGTTGCGTGCGATTGTCCGCAATGACCCCAACAAAACGGCTGAACGCATCTTCCATAATGGCTCCCCAGACTGATTTCTCCTGCTCCGTCATGTCCCGGAATGGATTGAGCGTATCCTTCAGCGGGCCGGTGACGAGTGGTTCCGATTTTATGCCGAATTTCTCAACAAGTTCTGTGGCATTGTAACGGGGAATGATCACGCCGATCGATCCTGTCCACGTTGTAGGTTCCACATAGATTCGGCCCTGTTCTCCGATTCCCATGGCGATGTAATAACCTCCCGAAGCAGCGATGCGTTTCATAGCGACGTTGACGGGTTTGGCTTTGGCCAACTTCTGAATCTCTCGGTACAACTGATGACTGTCGGCCACAAAACCTCCGGGACTGTCGATCACCAACAGCACGCCACGGACTGAGGCATCGTCTTGGGCCTGTTTGAGCTCTCTCAGCCAGCGACTCGTGAACGGAGGACTGATCGTGCCTTCAAAATTGATCACCGCAATGCGATCCGAGGCGCCTGCGATCCCCAGCAAATGCTGCTCCGGAATTCCCGGTCGATGATACGCAAACGGTTGCCAGATGTACCAGACGTTGAGTAACAAAGACACAACCAGCAATCCGCGAAAGACACGCTGGAACCAAGGCGAAGCACGCGCGCGAATCGTGGCCGCTGTGCAGTGAATAATGATCTGACGTGCATCAGTCTCTGGTACATCGCTGACGGAAGATCGGGGCGGAGTTGTCATGGGAGATTTTATAGCCAAGAAGCTGGAACCAAGATTCAGAAGCCAGATGTTAGATTTTAGACGCAGTCACCACTGACTCCAAGGCGGTAAAATTCAGTAAAAATCGGCATTATCGATAAAACTTGCGTAACCGTTAAAGTTTAACATTCGCGGGAGCCGATGACACAGACACGTAATGCCAACGTCCAAAAACGCTGGCATTCATGCTGACCTGTCAAAACATTGGATTGACCAATATGTTACACCGTCTCATCGGTCTGAGTTCTGTTCTTCTCGTAGGTCTCGCAGGCTGCAGCCTTTGCAGTCATCAAGGCTCCGGCTGCTGCCAGCATGGGCAACAGCAGGGTAACTCGTGGAGTCTCAACGCAGCCTGCGGCGTCGGCCCAAGCGGCACCTGCGCAGCTCCGCTCTACCCGGGTGATCAAAACGCCCACGGCAATTGCCAAAAACACAGCCAGCAACCGCCAATGCAGCGACTGGCGACGGCGTTTCGTCGTAAGTCGTCTCAGTGGATGTCCGGTCAACACTCGGGGGGATGCCCATGCGGATCATGCGGCTTTGAATCTTATCAGAGTCAGCCCATGATGTGGGAACAGGCTGGCTGTGGCGAATCAATGTGCGGCATGGAACAAGGGTACGGCTGCGATTCGTGTGCGCCATTGATGACGAGCGGTTGGTCTCCCGGTGGCTCGTCCGTCAGTGGTGGATTCTATGAAACGGCTGATCATGGCCCAACTGGCTGCAGTTGCGGCGAACAGCATTCCGCAAATGAATCAATGTACATTCAGGAGGGGCATGGGCCGTACGAACACGCTACGGAAGCACCGATGATGAATGTGCCGGAAAACGTTCAAAGTAATGCGGTTCCACGCTCATTTCCGCCGATCCATCCGCATGTGGCTCCGGCAACGCCAGATCCATTGAACGATAGTGTCGCGAAGCCCCTTCCGATACCTCCGGCAGCCAAAGGTCCGGAGCCGATGCCTCAGGACTTGACACCAATGGATCCCCCGATGGAATTTCCAAAGAATACACCTGACGCATTTGATCCGCTGCATGAAGAAGGGACGCCGGCCGCCGAAAAAGTTTTGGACCCGGTTAGCTTCGAGATCCCGCGACTGCCAGCAATTCCAGAACGGACACAATCGTCCGTCAAACGCGGCACATCGAACCAAGTCCAGCGGATCGCGACAGATGCGGAGCAATTCCAAAGGTAGCAAATCGAAATCGCGAATTTTTAATAGCCGTCCGTACCTTGCTTATTCGGAATGATCGTCTCTGGTGGTGCAGTCGTATTTATTCTGCCTCAACTGCCACGCAAGTCGCTCCATTGAAGAAATATTCCGGACCGGGATTCTGAGCAACGACGATAAGACTCTCCAGAACTCGCAAGTCTGCGCTTTCAGGGAAATTCGTCGCATGAATGCTCGCGTCTTTTTGCTCGCACTGGTTACCGCTGCCTTTATGGCGATCTGGGATGCTGATCGTCCCGTCGCAGGTCGCGTCAAAATGTCGCGATTGCAAAATGCAAACGTCCCCCTTGCCAAAGCTGGATTAAATCGATCGCCATTGTTCGCTGCCCAGCATGCGGGCACCTTCCAGCACAATGCTGCTTCAGATTCAGCATCCTCAAAGGCTCACACCGAATCTTTGATTCCGTTGCCCAAGAATCTACAGCCAGGAATCTGGCAGGCGATCAGTCGTGCTGGCGACACTTTCCGGATCACAATCGAACGCAAGAACAGCCTAACAGGTTCCACCGAAGTACAGCGGTCTGAAAATAAAGGTAAAAATTTCTGCGTCATCACCGCGTCCGATGGTATTCGCTGGTGCTTTATTAAAGAGCATTCAAAAATGGCTCAACAGCCCAGCGCCGATCAACGGTAAGCCGGTTGCCTGCTTCGCTCGCAACCCGACGTCGCAGCGTTTGCCAGAACGTAAGTTTCCTCCAAATCGCCACTTCCTGCCAAGGACAACGTGTCAGCCGGGGAAAGCCCTAGGGAAGGCGAGACGCCGGCCGCCGCTGACTTCGAAACACACCTGCCGCGGACGCAGGCTAGGGACTGCCGGATCCCACTGCGATTCGACCCCGCGTCGGGAGAGCCGGGGTTTGACGACTTGGCTGTGCGATTTTCAAACCGTCGTATCCCCGGCATGAAGCCTTGGCGTAATGGAAGTGCCGTTGGGGTGCTCAACGCCTTTCGGCATCAACGAATGAATCACCACCGTGATATTCGCAGAACCGTTGAAACTGACTCGTGCTCAACGCCTTTCGGCATCAACGAATGAATCACTCGTGGCATTCCACTTACCATCCTTATTCCAGCAGCTTCTTCGTGAGGAACGCCGAAGAATTGCAGGCGGTGATTCAGGAAGCCGCCGACTGGATTGAAAGCCAGCAAGCCAGCTTGCAGGAAAGCAACGACTTCAAAGCTCAGACAATCCTGCAAAAAGCGGCATAGACGGGAACTTCCGCGTCGAGAGCAAGTCCGTTGGTGTGTAAACGCCCTTGCAACTTTCGGATCTTATCGGACAATAGTTCAACTGATCAGAGACAGAATGATCGTCGATTTGGATCATTGTTCTCGACGACAATGCAATCACGGGGCACGGCATATGCAAACAGACGTTGAATTACTCACGAGCCTAAGCGACGAAGAACTGGAAGCACTGGCAAACAGTACGCTGGCAGCCGCATCACAGGATCGTCTGGACGAACTGCTGGCGAGAAACGCGGATAGTGAACTTGATGACTCCGGGCAGGCGGAGCTGGAATGTCTGCTGGCCCGAGTCGATCAACTAACAATCGTCAAGACGCGTGCCCGCTACACGCTGCGACAGCATGCTGAGGCGGCAAGCGAGTGAGTGTTTATGTTTCGGCGGAACTTCGCAGACGGATTCGAGCACACTTTCACGATCACTGTGCATACTGCCTCACACCCGAAGCATTGACAGTCGTGATCTTTGAGTTTGAACACATTTTGCCACGTTCACTCGGGGGAGCCACGTCCTTCGAAAACCTGTGCTTGTCTTGCCCGACGTGCAATCGCCACAAGTCTGATCGAACTTTTGGTGCTGGCGACGAGCAAACACGGATGACAGCGTTGTTTCATCCTCATCGCGATGCATGGAATGACCATTTTTCATGGAGCGAGGATGCGACCGAATTGATCGGCCTGACACCTTCCGGCAAGGCAACCATTGACACATTGAGAATGAACCGACCTCAACTGATCCGAGTCCGCCGCTTATGGGTTGCGATGGGAGAACATCCTCCGGATTTGCAGTAGCGGATGAACCACCAGCCGAGATTTTTGAGCCTGAGCACTCCCTGCGACCTTATTCAAGTCGGCTTAATTGGTCTGTGCCCAGCACAATCATTCGCCCGCTACCTCGGGCTGATCTGCCTTGCGCATTTCCGCACCAAGTTTCATGGCTGCAGCGTAAACCTGATCGTCCTTGAACGCTCCCGCAACGCGTTCCCACCACGGCTGTGCGTTCATGCCAGGCCGAGAAATGCTCTCGAGCTGACGAACTTTCTGTTCGAGTTGCATAATTCGATCTTCAATATTTCCCGATGACATGCACTGGCTCCTACTCGTGAATCGCGGTCCTCGACATTATTTCAGAATGGAATTGCACCCGACAA
>QWQG01000213.1 GCA_003670925.1 Planctomycetota bacterium
CCTTCGCCAAAGCACTGCTTCCAGAACCGATTGACCGCCACGCGCGCGGTCAGCGGGTTGTCATGCGAAACCAGCCAGCGGGCGAATCCCAGCCGGTTTCGAGGCGCAGCATCGGGCCAGTTTGAAAACATTGCCGGAATGCCGGGTTCCACAGCTTGGCCAGGCTGGTCGTATTGCCCGCGCTGCAAAACATGGGTGACACGAGGCTGCGGAAGCTCTTCCATCACCAGCGTGGTCGGGAGCAAGTCACGAAACAATTGTGCGGCTCGCTGAGTTGTCTTCGCGAGCGCTCGGGCGTGCTGTACGGTCGGCTCTGCGTGGCGATCGATGTAATAGTTCAACAGCGTCTCGGTGTCGCGACTGCTGCGCGTGTCGGCTTTCTTTTCGATGATGCCACGAATCTGTTCGCCGTGAAACCATTGAGCGACTTCCGCGTCGGTCAGACAACGCTGCACGATCCGCAGTTCATCCATCAGGCCGTAGTAGCCCAGACCGGAATCCCGCCGTCCGATGTGCAGCACTTCCTGTGAATCGCAACTGCCCAGAAGTGAGTCGCGATGGACATCCAGATTCACCGGCTCGCCATCGATCATTACCCTCAGGCCTGCAGCCGTTCGCGCACCGTCGTAACTCACGACCAGATGATGCCATTGGCCTGATGTCATCGGTTCGCGCGTCGCGACTTCAATGGCACTGACGCCCCAGCGTTCGACAAGATTGATACCGATGCGGCCCTTCTGCCACAGAATCTCAAAACCCTGGCGATTGCCTTCGGCTGCGATCTTTGACAGCGGACAACTCAGCGAGCCAGTCGGCAGAATCCAAAGCCCGATGCTCCACGGGGCATCCGCATGGAAGCCGGGAAGAGATCGTTCGGCGTGCTGAGTGGCATCAAAACTGGCAGCCTGGTTTCTGATGCCCGCCTGAAATTTCAACTTCGTGCCGACAGGCTGCGTGTCTTCGGCCAACTGACCGTCAAGTGCTTCATGCAGCACGAGGTGTTCTTCCGGCGGATTCGGTAACGAGAACAGCGCATCAGGTTCCCACGCCGCAATCTGTGTGTCGAGTGCAGCACGCATCGGTGCGAAAGCGTTTGCAGCTTCCGCCGTGGCCGCGGTCAGTGCTGCCAGTTGCTGGTCTTGTTCAAGGGTGGTCACGGTGATCAACGGCGGTGGATTGTCTGCGACAATGAGTCCTGTTTCCGGCACGTTGTTGAAGAACGCAAACAACTGATAGAACTCGACCTGCGTAATCGGATCGTACTTGTGGTCATGGCACTGAGCGCACGCCGCAGTGAGTCCCATCCAGGTGGTGAGCGTCGTATCGACTCGATCGATCACGTATTCCGTTCGATATTCTTCGTCGATGAGTCCGGTTTCATTGTTGGCGATATGATTGCGATTGAATCCCGTCGCGATGCGCTGCGTCGTCGTTGGATTTGGTAACAGATCTCCGGCAAGCTGCTCGATCGTAAACTGATCGAACGGCATGTTGCGGTTAAACGCATCGATCACCCAGTTTCGCCACAGCCACATTTGGCGAGGCTTGTCGCCAAAATATCCGTTGGTGTCCGCGTAACGAGCCGTATCGAGCCAGTCGACAGCAAGATGTTCGCCGAAATGCTCTGACGCCAGCAAACGATCCACAGCCTGTTCGTACGATTCGCCGGTGCGGTCCAGATCTTCAGGCGTCGGTGGCAACCCGGTCAGATCCAGGCTGACTCGGCGCAAGAGCACGTCGCGTGACGCTTCGGGAGCGAATGTCAGTCCGCGATTGCGGTGCGTGGTGGCGACGAACGCATCGATGGGATTCGTACCAGCTTCGGTCGCTGGCAAGCCATCTGCTTCGGGCACAACCGGCCTGGTGATGGGTTCGAAAGACCAGTGACGCTGATAGATCGCACCTTCGGCAATCCACTGCCGCAGCATCTCAATCTGCTCAGTCGAGAGCGGCTTATTGAATGATGCTGGCGGCATCTGTGAATCGGGATGGACACTGGCAACACGTTTGATCAACTCGCTGCCATCCGGATCGAGCGGCACAATGGCGACGGCACCGGACTCGGCTGGAGCAATTGCAATCTCGCGCACATCCAGCCGCAATCCTGATTTCCGGCTGTGTGCATCGAATCCATGACACTGCCAGCAATGTTCCGACAGAATGGGCCGCACGTCGCGGTTAAAGAGGATTGATTCGTCCGCAGGGGCTCGCTCCGAAGCCAGCAACATGAGCAGCAGTGCCGAGACGATGAGTTTCATTCGATTCTCGCAGCGACTGGTCTCGTTGAGAATTTGCCCTTTGGTGTGTTTCGCTCCGCTTCACACACCCTACTTCAGAATTCCAAAGCATCCAGATCCGCGATCAGTTGATCAATCTCGTCACGGACTTTCTGTTTGATGCCGACAGAAGTTCCGACGGCTTCGCGACCATCAAGAATGAGTTCTCGATCGCGTTCTTTGACCGCCATGTCAATTGCGGATTCACCACTGTCGCCGCCAAACAGTTTTGACAGGTCAATTTTTAGTCCGCCGACTTCGCCCTGAGCTCCGGCAATCGCTGGCGTCTTGTGTTGAGGGAAGATGATCGCGTTTTCCGGGCACACTCGACTGCAGGCCGGGCAGCCTTTCTTACAACTGTCCTGTTGCTCGACCAGAATTCGATCCAGCGCATCGACGCCGTAAACTCCAAACAGGCAGAAATCGATGCACTCCATGCAGTTTGTGCAGCGACTGTAATCGATCACCGGATACCAACGGCGGCCTGTGTCTTCGGGCAGCACGGCTTTGTCTTCCAGGGTCGCATGGCCACTGTCAAAGGCGCGGCGGGCTTCGAGCATCCGTTCCGGCTGGAGGTAGCGCTGCAGTTGTTCGGGTTTCGGAGTCCCTCCGATCCAGCTCATCAGTTCCACGGTCTGGACGGTGTTCTCGCCCGCGATCCTGCGTACTTCGCGGATAAAATCTTCGGCCTTCGCAGAGCAGCGCAGATCGATCGCGTAAACGCGACGATTCGGCACATTGACACTGCCGATGCCGTTTTTTGCAACAACATCATTTTCATCTTCGTCTTCGGCGTCTTCTTCTGCCGACTTGAGCAGACTTAAACCTTCGTGACCGCGCACACCAGTGCGGTCCAAAGTCCAGCGTGCTGCGCGATCGTAGAGCCAGCTCAAGACGATCAGGTTTCCGGGGACGGATCGCAGAAAGAGCAGTCCGGTGTGATCATGCGACATGTCATACAGATGCGGCACTAGCGACACATCGACGCCGGGTTCGGTGAGCAACATCGTCGCGATGTCTTCTTCCAATTGGCGGCGCACAGGATTGCGTCCTTGGCCCTGACTGATCACGACGGTAACTTTACTGACTGCCATAACGACAACTGCATTCAAAAACGGCTTTGGAAAAGGGCATTTGAAAAACCGGCCCGCTTTTTCTAAAGCCCGGGATTAAGATTCGTTGACCTGCCCTTTAATGGTTCTTTGCGCATCTTGCCAGGCGGAGTTCAAAAACTCAACGTATTCCTCCGCAGAAAGCAAATTCGCCGCAGGTTCGAATTCATAGAGCCACCCGGAACCGTAATTCTGGGCATTGATTCCTGAAGGATCGTTCAGTAACTGCGGGTTAAAACTGAGCACTTTACCGGCACCCGGCGGAAACATGGACGACACAGCCTTTGCGCTCTCAATTTCTCCGATTTCCTGCTGGTCGCGCACGACGGTCTCCGGATCAATCGACCATTCCAGAAAATACACATCCTGCAGCAGACGCACCGAATACGCTGTGAAACCTACGCGATAACGCCCCGGACCACTCTCTTGCAACCACAAATGCCGCCGTGAATACTGCCGATCATTGGGAATTACAGCCTTGAACAGGCCCATCATAAAACACAGAGGTTCGGACATACGTCAGCCTGCAGGCAGGTTTATTGAGCGGAAAGGCACTCGCGGATCGTGCATCTCGATTTGGGAAGATTGTCTCTGTTAACTCTACTCGTTAACGACGCCCGATTCCATCTAGGCGTCAGCGAAGTTGCGGATTGACGAACAGTGTGTTTGTGCAACTCCGACTGTGGCAGGAAATTTCAGCCAGCTTCGCTACCATCCGGGTCGTTCGCCATGGTGAAGCGGTTTGACCGAAGTGACATGTTTGCTTGTCAGCTTTCTAAAAAACGACGCGAGACGACTGTTTTCAAGGCGATTTTCCGCAGGAATTAGCGATGTCTGATCCGCGTTCACTTGTGATCAAGTCTCGTCCACCCGCTCACGAAGTGGACAACGGCCCGCAGCAATTGCCACGCGTGCTGGGACTCTTCGATGCGACCATGATTGTGGTAGGTTCGATTATTGGGTCCGGAATCTTTCTGAAAGTCAGTGCGGTTGATAGTGCATTGGAATCATATGGCTTCGTCGCAATCATGGGTATCTGGCTGTTTGTTGGAATCATTACGCTGTGTGGTTCCTTGGCATTGGCCGAGCTAGGCGCCATGTTTCCACATGCGGGTGGCCCGTACCTTTATATTCGGGAAGCATTTGGAAAACTGCCGGCGTTCCTGTGGGGTTGGACTGAGTTCTGGGTCGTTCGAACGGGTTCTATCGGAGCTTTAGCCTGCGCGACCGTGCTGTATTTTAATCATGTGTTTCCGTTGTCGCCGATTGGGCAGACAGTGATGGCGGTGACGATCATTATTGGACTCTCGTTCATCAATCGGTTCAGCACAAAAGCCGGTGCCGGAGTTCAGGCTGCGGCGACAATTTCAAAAGTTGCCTTCCTTGCAGCGCTGATCGTGTTGCCGTTTATCTTTCGGAGAATCGACATGCAGCATCTCCAACCGCTCCTTGATCTGCCCCGGACTCCGGGGGACGCTTTGAGTTTTCTGAAAGCCCTAGGAATTGCCATGGTGGCTGTGCTATGGCCTTACGATGGCTGGATTAATCTGGGGCCTGTTGCCGAAGACATTCAAGATCCGAAGCGCAATGTGCCGCGTGCGATGACGTTAGGTCTAGGGCTAGTGATTGTCGTCTATCTCGGAGCCAATTTGAGTTATCACCTTGTGCTGCCGATCCATCACCTTGCCAACAGCGAAACGGTAGCTGCAGATATTTTCCGAAAATTGTTCGGCCCAATCGGAAACGCTGTGGCGGCAATCGGAGTCATGATTTCCACGTTCGGTGCCACGAATTCAAACATGATCACAGGGCCCCGAATTTATCTGGCGATTGCCCGCGATGGACTTGTGCCGGATTGGCTGCAGCGGATCCATCCGCGATACTTAACGCCAGCCAATGCGATTTTGATTCAGATGGTCTGGGCCGTGTTTCTCGTGTTACTGTTTTCCGTATGGGATCCTGATGCGCCCTCCGTGTCGGCTCCGCCGGTTAACACAGTCAGCAACACGATTCTGCCACCGTCTCTGTTACCGTCGAGTGTCGAGCATTCAAGACGCCTCAAGAGTGCGTTCGACAATTTGACAGATTCCGTGATCTGTGCCGGATTGATTTTCTATGGAATGGCTGTAGCCGCCGTTTATGTGCTGCGGCGAACTCAGCCCCAGGCAGATCGCCCCTATCGAACATGGGGTTATCCCTTCACACCCGCGTTGCTGCTGCTAGCCTACGCATGGGCATTTGTGAGTTTGCTGATGGAACGCTGGAGTCAAACGATGGGAGTTCTCAGTTTGATTGCCGCCGGCGTGGTATATTATTACGTTGCGAAGTCGATTCGAAAGCAGCGGCACGGCAAACACGGCAACGCGGTCAATACGACTGCTTGACGATGTGTTTCTGGTGACAAGTTCATCATCGTCCGGTAAACTTTGGCCTCGCCCTGACGTCGGCTGAAACGTTGAGGCCATTTCCAATCGTGACGGTATTTTACGGTCAGCCTATCGATCGGGTCCGGGATATCGATAGCGTTTGGCACAATAGGGCCTGACGGACAAGCTTGACCACCCCTGGCTGACGCTAGGAAGAAAGCCAATGGATCATGAGTCATGGAAATCATCAGGGAACTGGAGATCCAACAAGTCCCCGACGGATCTCACGGACGTTACTGGCCGTCGTGGGGACAGCGATTGTGAGTGGTAGCTGGTGGCTTTGGCACAAGCCCGAATCGAACAATAAAGCAACTCCGGTCAGTGCCAAGGACTCAGATCAGGCAGACGCTAGTTTCGTTCCTGCAGTCAATTTGAACGCAGAATTCGTGGGAACTGAATCCTGCGCCGAGTGCCATGCGGGCGAGTGTGAGTCGTTCGCGAAGACTGGCCATAGCCGATCGTTGAGTGGCGTGAATGCCGCACTTGAGCCAGCAGACGGTGAATTTCACCACTCAGAATCGGGGAGGCATTATCGTGTCTATCGTGACGGTGAAACACTTCGTCACATGGAATCGATTAGGAACGAGCAGGGGGACGAAGTTGTCCTCGCCGACCACCCCGTGTCGATGGTCGTTGGTTCCGGCAACCATGCGCGTACATACCTTGTGGAATCGGATGGCTTCTACATGGAATCGCCACTGACCTGGTATGCTTCGAAGAATGCATGGGCGATCTCCCCTGGTTTCGAGGTAAACAACCCTGGATTCTCGCGGGCGATTTATGTCGAATGCTTCTTCTGCCATTCGGGGCAAGTCGAAGCGGTGGAGGGAAATCGCGGGCGAATTCAAATCCATGAGCACGCCGTGAATTGCGAACGTTGCCACGGACCGGGATCAGCACACGTCGAATTTCATCGCGAGCAGGAAGGAAACGCGGGAAAGTACGTGGCGACGATTGTGAACCCCGGAAAGCTCAGCCGGGCGAGAAACGAAGCAATTTGTGCCCAATGTCATTTGCACGGCGACGCCGAGGTCGATGTGCAGGGAAAGTCCCTCGTGGATTTCAAGCCAGGGGCTGCATTATCCGAATATCAGCTGCATTACTCTCTGCAGTCCGAAGATGCGTCGATGAGCATTGTGGGGCACGTGGAACAATTGCGGCGAAGCCAATGTTATCAGCAAAATGAATCAATGAGTTGTATCACCTGCCACGATCCGCATTCAAAACCTGCACCAGAAGATCGGGTTGAGTATTATCGGGCAAAGTGCGTAGCATGCCATACGAACGAGGCGTGTAAAATGCCGAGGAACGCTCGATTGGCAAAGTCCGCGCAGGACGACTGTGTTTCCTGTCACATGCCATCGACAGCAAGCGACATTCCGCACTTTGTGGCAACTCATCACCGCATTGCAGTGTACGGCCGAGACAACGAGATGGTGACGCCGACCGGTGTCGGAACTCTGGTGCCACTCGATGGCCTGTCAACACTCTCCCAGACACAGCAGGATCGATATTTGGGCTTAGCGTATCTTGATCGTTCTCTGAAAGAAGACATTCCTGCATCCTCAACGGCGTATCGTCAGCGGGCGCAGACGATCCTAAATAAGCTGGCCGATGACGGCGTCTGGGACACAGAAATGGGGGCCGCGCTGGCCCAGATTTACCAGAGGCAGGACCCGCTGCGGAGCAAGAGATTCGCGGAGCGTGTCCTGCAATCAGAAGGCCTCACTCCGCAAGTCCGGATTAAGGCCTTGTTTGCCTTGAGTGAATCTCATATTGCCGCGAGGCAAACGGGTTTGGCGATTCCGGTTCTGGAGCAACTGACTCAGCTTCGGCATCAAGCCGGAGATTGGTACTTTCTGGCGGCTTGCCGGTATCACGAAAAGGATCTTGATGGCGCGGTGGATGCAGGGGAAATCGCGGTAGCGATTCGCCCGGACCAGCCAAACTTCCATGCACTCCTTGCGGAGCTCTATCTGAAGACCGGGCGCGAGGAACTCGCCAAACATCATCAGCAGCTCAGCGTACAGTTGACACAACTTCAAAAGTCGGTCCAACAGGAGGCGAAGCAATAATCGCTGATGAGCCATGCACGAGAGGAAGTTCCTCTAAGGACCGCTCGAGAAATCACTGTCTCTTTCTATACCCCTCACCCTGCCCTCTCCCCTTGGCAGGGGAGAGGAGGATACGGTCAATTATTTCTCGAACGGTCCTAATTGGACAGCGCCACTTTGAGAGTCTGATTCGCTATAAGATACGGTTCAGATGAAAGTTGCGTCATTGCACCGTCCCTTCTCCCCCGAAATCGGGGGAGAAGGTGGCCGACAGGCCGGATGAGGGGGCTTTTGAGGAAGGCCGTATGCGAGAAATGCCCCCTCACCCCAGCCCTGGCCTGATGCAATGGTTTTTTTCTTGAGTTTTGATTTGTAAGTGTCATGCCGCTGCTGCTGCGGCCTCGGCGTAGGCGGTTTGTCGTTTTGAGGCGAGCGTTGTTTTCAGGTTGTTGGTGACCCATGTGCGCATCTGCTTGACAGAGAC
>QWQG01000129.1 GCA_003670925.1 Planctomycetota bacterium
CGTATTCAGAACGGAGGAGCGATGCTGGAGTTGGACGATCTTTTGGACGAATGGAAACATCAGAATCCAGATCCGAAGCAACTGCAGGAAGATGTCCTGGCAGTCAAGGCGGCGTTGCGAGCGATGGAGAGCGGCGATATGGGGCGGCCTGCGGAGGAAGTCGTTCGTGAAATTCGGACGAAATACAAATTGGCGAAAGAATAATGCCCGTGTACGTCGTTCGCCTGCTGGCAACGGCAGCAGATGACCTTGATCAGATTATCGGCTGGATCGTTGAACGATCGCCCGACGGTGCAGCTCGGCTGTTAACAGAATTTCATAAGCTGGTGAGTATTTTACCGACGTCAGCCGAGTCAGATGCGCGTGCCGCAGAATTTGACGACAATGGTTACAAGATTCGGCAAGCCTTTTTTCGGACTCGCAAAGGTAACACCTATCGGGCAATCTTCCTGATCAAAGGGAATGAAGTCCGGATTCTTCGAATTCGAGGCTCTGGCCAGCTACCATTGACGGCTGACGAAATCAAAGAGCAGGAGAAATCTGGAGGCAGCGATTAGATCACCGAAAAAGAACTCACCGTCTTCGCGGAACCCGGGTGACTGGAAGTACGTGCCAGATCGGCCGCAGGAATTCCAATCCCCCAAAGAAAGACAGCAGTTCCATTTTTCGTTACGCGTATGCTGATTGCATTTCACAAACCATACGGCGTGCTTTCGCAGTTCACACCGGACGGCTCGCCAAATCGTCCGCTCGCTGAGTTCGGATTTCCGAAGAATGTATACCCCATCGGGCGGCTCGATGCGGACTCCGAAGGTCTGTTGCTTCTGAGCGATGAACCGGCGTGGAACGCGCGGCTTCTAGAACCACGTCATGCCCACGAGCGGGAGTATTGGGTGCAGGTCGAACGAATCCCTGACGCCGACGATCTGGAGCAACTTGCGGCTGGAGTGCTAGTCCAGGGACGCATGACCTTGCCCTGCCGGGCATGGTTACCGGAAACTCAGCCGGATGTCCCTCCCCGCGATCCACCGATCCGCTTCCGCAAAAATGTGCCTGATTGCTGGATTTTTATGGAGTTGATCGAAGGCAAGAATCGTCAAGTGCGGCGCATGACCGCGGCCATCGGTCATCCGACACTTCGCCTGTTGCGCACACGGATTGGCAGACTCACCTTGGGCTATCTTCCGGCAGGCGAATGGAAGATCCTGACGCCGCTGGAGCGAAACCTTGCCGCAGACGATCATTCCGCGTGAGGATTGCTGTTGCGATTCGCGAGAACGCAGACCACCGCCAACGAAAGCGGAATTTCTTGGGATTCATAGAAAAAACAGGCAACATTTGCCGTCCGCGGGTCAATCCCGCGATCATCGTAGCAACTGGTGGAATGTCGGCTTGGCTTGCGGTATCTTGTCGCACGGCTGAGTCATATGGTGTCTTCGATAACGGCCTGTTCATCTGAATCGCTGGGCGAGTCTGGAGACTCGTCCTACGGAAATCGCTATGCAAACGTTCAAGAAACTGTTGGTTGCCAATCGGTCTGAAATTGCCATTCGAGTGTTTCGAAGTGCCTCGGAACTTGGAATTCGGACCGTCGCGATTTATTCGCACGAAGACCGCTACGCGTTGCATCGGTTTAAGGCTGACGAAGCTTATCGTATCGGCAAGACGGGCGAGCCGATTCGGTCGTATCTGGACATTCCTTCGATCATCGCACTGGCGAAACAGATTGAGGTGGATGCCATCCATCCGGGGTACGGGTTCCTCTCTGAGCGACCGGAGTTTGCCAAAGCCTGTGCCGCGGCCGGGATCAAGTTCGTCGGGCCGAGTATTGCGTGTTTGGAATCACTTGGTGACAAAACGGCAGCGCGAAATATCGCAATTTGTGCCGGCGTGCCAGTTCTCGGCGGGACGGAACAGTCGATTGAATCGCTGGACGAGGCCCGCACGAAGGCTACGGAGATTGGCTTTCCTGTGATGATTAAAGCGGCCAAGGGTGGCGGCGGTCGTGGGATGCGGGCGGTCATGACGGTCGCTGATTTTGATCAGGCGTTTGAATCTGCGCGCAACGAAGCGAATACAGCGTTCGGCTGTGCGGATGTGTTTATTGAAAAATTTATCAATCGCGCCAAGCATATTGAAGTCCAATTACTGGGTGACGAACATGGCAACCTTGTGCATCTTTACGAACGTGACTGTTCGGTGCAGCGTCGTCATCAGAAAGTCGTCGAAATTGCTCCGGCGCCTAATCTGTCTCAGAAGCTGCGCGACGGAATTCTGGAAGCAGCTCTGAAAATTGGCAAAGCTGTCAATTACTCTTGCGCGGGCACGGTTGAATTCTTAGTCGATGTCGATTCCGAGAGGTTTTACTTCATTGAAGTGAACCCTCGAATTCAGGTTGAGCACACGGTGACCGAAGAGATCACAAATATTGACATCGTGAAGTCCCAGATCTTGGTTGCTCAGGGAATGAAACTGGCGGACGACGACATCGGTCTGGGCGCGCAGCAGAACGTGCAGCTCAATGGGTTTTCGGTACAGTGTCGCGTCACCACGGAAGATCCTGCCAACAATTTCATGCCGGATTATGGTCGCGTGACGCACTACCGTTCGTCAGGCGGGATGGGCATTCGACTGGATGCCGGCAGCGCGTTTTCAGGAGCGGTCGTAAATCCATTTTACGATTCACTGCTGACCAAAGTCACGACTCGCGGTCGAAGATTTGTGGATGCCGTGCAGCGCATGGAACGCACACTGCGGGAATTCCGGATTCGAGGCGTGAAAACCAACATCCCGTTCCTCAGCAAAGTGGTGGCGCATCAGACGTTTATCGACGGTGACTGTACGACGCGCTTTATCGATGAAACGCCTGAACTGTTTCAATTTGATCATCGCAAGAACCGAGCCACGAAGATGCTGTCGTTTCTGGCGGAAACGATCGTTAATGGCAATAGTCTGGTGAAGGGGCGACCCAAATCACTGCGCCGCGAACCTGCAGTCTCACCCAGCGTGCCGCGGGGTGTTAATCCACCGAAGGGAACCCGGGACAAGTTGAAGGAACTCGGCCCAACAGGATTTGCGAAGTGGGTCCTGCAGCAGAAGCGACTGCTGATCACCGATACGACATTTCGCGATGCCCACCAGTCGCTGCTCGCAACGCGGATGCGAACTTTTGATCTGCTTGCCGTTTCAGATGCGTACGCGCATTACTGTTCCGAGATGTTTAGTCTGGAAATGTGGGGCGGTGCAACATTTGATACGAGCATGCGATTTCTGAAGGAATGTCCATGGCAGCGACTTGTTCAGATGCGCGAAAAGGTGCCAAACATTCTGTTTCAGATGTTGCTGCGATCGTCGAATGCGGTTGGTTACACGAACTATCCGGACAACATCGTGAAGGTGTTCGTGAAGGAAGCGGCCGATGCCGGCGTCGATGTCTTCCGCGTCTTCGACTGTCTGAACTGGCTGCCGAATATGAAAGTGGCAATGGATGCGATCGTGGATACGGGCGCCATCTGCGAGGCGGCGATCTGTTACACGGGTGACATTACAAACCCCAAGCGCCCAAAGTACAACCTGAAATATTACGTCGATCTGGCGAAGCAACTGGAGAAGATGGGCGCGCATTTTCTTGCGATCAAGGATATGGCAGGGCTCTGCAAACCGGCAGCCGCATCTCAATTAATTTATGCTCTGAAACAGGAAATTGGGATTCCCATTCATTTCCACACGCACGACACCGCTGGCATTCAGGCCGCGTCAATTCTGGAAGGCAGCAAGGTCGGCCTAGATATTGCTGACGCCGCGATGGCCCCCATGTCTGGCGGAACGTCACAGGTAAATCTCAACACGCTTGTCGAAATGCTGCGGTTCGATGATCGCAATACAGAACTCGATTCGGATCGCCTAGATTCGATCGCCGAATACTGGCGTGGCGTGCGTGACTTCTACACGCCGTTCGAAAGTGTGTCGCTAGCGGCAACGGCCGATTTGTATCGTCACGAAATGCCGGGCGGGCAGTATACAAATCTGTTTGAACAGGCACGTGCCCTCGGACTGGCGGATCGCTGGCCGGAAGCGTGCCGCATCTACGCGGAAGTGAATCAGTTGTTTGGTGACATCGTGAAGGTGACTCCGACCAGCAAGTCCGTGGGCGACATGGCGCTCTTCATGCTGGCGAATAATCTGACATGTGAAGACGTGCTGAACCCGGATCGCGACATTGCCTTTCCGGGCAGTGTGATCGATCTAATTGGCGGCGGCATGGGTCAGCCACCGGGCGGTTTCCCTGATGCCGTGAAGAAGCGTGTATTGCTGGGCAAGGATGAATTCGTCGGACGTCCTGGGGAAACACTGGCACCCGCCGACATGGATGTGGCCAAGACGTCGGTCGCCCAAATGGTGGAGGGAGAACCGTCTGGCCGCGATGTCATTTCATGGCTGTTGTATGGGCGTGTCTACGAAGAATTTGCCATGCATCAGGTGCAGTATTCTGACGTCAGCATTCTGCCCACGCCCAATTTTTTCTTTGGCATGGAACCTGGTGAAGAGATTTCCGCTGACATTGAACCCGGCAAGACGCTGATCATCCGTTTTGTGTCGGTCAGCACGCCACACGCCGATGGCACACGTACGGTCTTCTTTGAACTCAACGGCCAACCACGCGAGATCACGGTGGCCGATCAGTCCGTTGAAGCGACGGCCGAAGCTAGTATTAAAGCGGACCCTGCGATTTCAGGGCAGATTGGTTCGACGATGCCCGGCATGGTCGTGGCCGTCACCGCAAAAGTTGGCGAACGCATTAAGAAGGGTCAGAAACTGTTGACCCTTGAAGCCATGAAAATGGAAACTACGATCACCGCCGACCTTGATGGCAAGATTCGCGACGTCCTCGTTCAACCGGGTCGGCGGGTGGAGACCGGTGATCTGCTAGTGGTGATTGAGCCGGAGTAAGTCTCCGAGGAACCTTATGGATGCATTGCTCGTTTGACTCCCATAAGAAGAATATTTTGGCTCAGCGTATTACTTCGCGGGGCGAATTTTTAAGATGAAAGGTGATCTATGACGGCTCTGACGCAACCCCTTAAATGGCACGGTGGTAAATACTATCTGAGAACGTGGATCGTGGGCTTGATGCCGCCCCATCTCCACTACGTGGAACCGTTCTTCGGCGGTGGCGGCATTTTGCTGGCTCGAGATCCTGAGCGAGACTGGATGTCGTCAGGCGGTCAAAAATTGCCGGCGGCGTTAAAGGGCGGTAGTGAAGTTGCCAATGATCTTCATGGCGAATTGATCAACTTTTGGCGGGTCCTGCAGAAACCAGAAGACTTCGAAGCCTTTCGGCAACGCATCGAACTTA
Source organism: Planctomycetota bacterium (assembly GCA_003670925.1). Taxonomy (GTDB): domain Bacteria; phylum Planctomycetota; class Planctomycetia; order Planctomycetales; family Planctomycetaceae; genus SXXK01. Next base: position 5,357 of record QWQG01000129.1, read on the forward strand.
CGCCCTTCAGTCAAGTGGAATTTGAAGATGCACTCAGCAGCAACCCCAACACGAGCACGGTTTCAGAGAAGATCGATACGTCCGCAAGTCGCATCGAGCGCGCTGTTCGGTTTTTTATTCTCGCACGACAGTCGCGGCAGGGACTGATGAAGGATTTTGCCACGCTGTCCCGAAATCGGACTCGTGGGCGGATTAATGAGCAGGTCAATGCATGGCTGGGTGTCATTGAAGGACTGCCGGATGTCCATCAACGTCTGCGGAATGTTGTGATCTTGAATCAGAGCGCGTGTGATGTCATTCGCAAGCAGGACGGCGCGAACACGCTGTTTTACTGCGACCCTCCGTACGTCCATGAAACCCGCTCAACAACCGGTGAATATGCATTCGAAATGACGGAAGCTCAACATCGTGAGCTGCTGGACGTCCTCGCCGGAATTACGGGCAAGTTTATGCTGAGCGGCTATCCCAGCAATCTCTATCGCCACTGGGAAGTGCAACATGGCTGGAATCGCCATGAGTTTCTGATCGATAACAAAGCATCTTCTGGCAAAGTCAAAGAAACAAAGACTGAATGCCTCTGGTGTAATTTCTAGGCCTGCTTTCTTCTTCCCTCTGGATCCGGATCCACTGGGCGTACGGTTGCCGGGAGTTTGAAACGACCCAAATCGCGTTTTGGCACGCCACAATAACTCGAGTCTTATCAGCGTTATTCAGGATTCCGCGCACAGTCCAAGAGCCGACATTTACAAATGTCAGACTAAAAATGCGGCTGCTCACCGCGTCCACGCTAGCCATTTCCGGAACAGCGCTTTCACAAACGGTGTCAGCCGTGTCCGACTGAACTGATCGCCAAGCTTACGGATGGCTTCGGCCTGTGTTGGATACGGATGAATTGTGCTGCCGATCTTGCTGAGTCCCAAGCCGTGCGTCATTGCGAGCGAGATTTCGGAGATCATATCTCCGGCATGTGATGCGACGATGGTGGCTCCTACAATCTTATCGGTCCCTTGCTTTACGTGAACCTTGACAAAGCCTTCGTCGTCGCCGTCTAAAATCGCGCGGTCAACATCTTGAAATTTCTGAAGGTACGTATCGACGGCGATGTTTTTTTCTTTCGCTTCGTGTTCATAGAGTCCCACATGCGCAATTTCCGGAGTGGTGTATGTGCACCAAGGAATCACCAGTGAGGTGGACTTCTTTCGCCCCTTAAAGAGCGCATTCTGAATCACAATCCGTGCCATGAAATCGGCAGCATGTGTGAACTGATACGAAGAACAAACATCGCCCGCAGCGTAGATCATAGGGTGAGTCGTCTGCATGCGTTCATTGACGGTGATACCCTGCGCATGATACGCCACCCCGACCGCTTCCAGATTTAGGTTTTCGACGTTGGGGGTGCGGCCGACCGCAACTAGTAACTGATCGACAGGTTCGTCATATTCCCCGCTCTGTGATTCCACTGTGAGTCGGATTCCGGCATTGCTCCGAACCACCAAATTCCTCCCAAATCCTAACCGCCGGACACCGTCACGCACCATCCTGCGTTGCACGATCTCTGCCGCATCACGGTCTTCGCGAGGCAGGATGCCATGTTCGGTCTCAACCAAAAAAACTTCCGAACCAAATTGGGCAAACGCCTGTGCCATCTCGCAGCCAACCGGGCCGGCCCCAATAACTCCCAGCCGACGAGGAAGCTCTGTGAGTGAAAATAGTGTTTCATTCGTCAGATACGCTACAGCATCTAGCCCCGGAATTGGTGGGGCGGCCGCGCGGGCGCCAGTCGCGATGACAGCGCGTTTGAAGTTCAGTCTTGCTCCGTCCACATCGATGGTATCGGAGTTCATGAAGCGGGCATTTCCAAAGTACACATCCACACCAAGATCTCGGAATCGCCTCGCAGAATCGTGCGGACTGATCCGCGCCCGCAGACGCCGCATACGGCGCATCGCCGCGCCGAAATCCACCTGCACGTCTCCTCCAATATTGACTCCGAATTCACCGGCATTCCGAACCGCCGCCGCCGCGCGAGCGGCACTGATGATGGCCTTTGACGGCACGCATCCCACATTCAGGCAGTCACCGCCCATCAGGCTGCGTTCGATCAGGGCGACCTTGGCACCCAGTCCAGCCGCTCCGGCAGCCGTGACAAGCCCAGCTGTTCCACCTCCGATCACAACCAGATTGTACCGGCCCGATGGAGTCGGGTTTTTCCAGTCACAAGGATGAACGTCCGCCTCCAACTGAAGGTTGAATTCGTCCTGCGGCATGAGCGGAGAAACAGGGGCCATAATTGATCCTGAAGAATGTCGGCAAGGGCATCGTGCCTTCGGAGTGTATCGTATTGTGGTCAAATTAGGAGTTAGGGTTCCCTGTCGCAAATGGTCGAATCGGCTTTCCTTTGGGCCAGTCGGTTACTCCCCAACCTGTTGCGGTCGGCCTGCAGAACTTGCCAGAAACAGGACCGTCACAGCAGCAAACACACCAGCAGCGCTAGCAAACATCCAGTGGTATGCATGTGGCGTCAATGGTTTTGCCAGACTCAAAAAAATGCCAACCAGCGGTGCCGAAATAAAGGTTCCAACGTCAAACATTGCGAGAATTAAAGAAGTGGCGACACCTAAACACTGCCGAGGAAAAACGGCGGTACCGGCCGACATGATTGCGGGAAATAAAAGTGCATGGGCGATTCCAGCCACTGCTGCCGGCCCAATTAAATGCCATGTCGTACTGATCGGAAGATAGAGCAGATAACTCGTCGTCAGAAGTATCAGCCCCGCCACAATCCACGGGCGATTTCCAAATCGCTCAAAGAGCGATCTAGAAGCAACACGCGCCGCGAACCCCATCGTCGCGTAAACCACAAAGAACAGACCGACGCTCGAAAGATGGGCTTCAATCGCAAAGAGGCGCAAAAAAGTAGCGGGAATAGCAAACCCCGCGCCCATCGCCGCTGCGGTCACTGAAATCATGATCGGATGATACTGTCTCATCACCATGAACAGTGATGGACGAGATTGATGTAAGGGAGACACAGCGCCCTGAATGGCAAACCATGTCACAAGGGCCGAACTGAACGCCAACAGAGTCGCAGTCCAAAACATCTGCATCACCATTTTTTCGGGCTCAGCGTTGCCACTGCCGAGCCAGTCGCTGATCAAAGGTCCAACCATCAATCCGAGAAATCCGGACGTCCCAAGGGCACCCACAATTTCCGCCATCCGTTTGGGGGGAACGCGGAGTGAAACGAACGTAATGGATGAACCAAAAATTCCGGCCAAACTTGCCTGCATCAAGGCTCGAACCAAAAACACGGCCGGACTGTAGGCACTGAAAACGGCGAGATGAAGTAGCAAACTGACAGCATAAAACATGACTGACCAGAACCAAATTTTTGCCGCACCGTACCGATCAATGGCTTCGCCCTGAGCAAGCCGAATCAAGATACTGCCGAGCATACCCACACCGACGATTAACCCCAGTTGCTGCTCATCGCCGCCCAACACGTCCACATAATCCGAATAACGCACCAGCATCCCGTTCGCAAACGTCGTCAGCCCGTTCGAAAGGTATGTGAGCCAGAAAATGCGATCGTAGCCATGTGTTTCCGGGGGCCCACGTGTGAGTGAAATCTGAGGCGTCTTGCCTTGTGGTTGTGCCGCACGATGAGGCTCATGTGTACTTTTGTCCAAGATGTGGACTCATTCTGAAAAGACTACTTCGATTGACACCTGCTGAATCGCTTCCAAATCCTCCAAGAGTTTAAAGCATGTTTCCTCAATCCCGCGACGGCTAACGCAATAATAATCGCTTTCAACATTCATGAATTCACCCAACCCCAGCGCCCGTGTGTCGTCGCGTCCCTGCCCTCAAGACTTACTCACAGATGGATCGACACCGAGTCGGATCAAATCGGCCAATTCTCGCGTGGACAGTTTTGCGGCGGCGTCGGCACCTGACAGCACACCATCGACGAGATCGCGTTTTTCGTCGTGCATTTTCAGGATCTGTTCTTCGATCGTGCCGCGGGCAATGATCCGGTAGACCATGACAGGGCGTGTCTGGCCGATGCGATGGGCGCGGTCGGTCGCTTGGTCTTCGACCGCAGGATTCCACCATGGATCCATGTGGATTACGTAGTCGGCCGCTGTGAGATTCAGACCCGTGCCGCCGGCCTTGAGTGAAATTAGAAACGCATCACTTTCGCCATTTTGAAACGCTTCAACGCGCTGCTGCCGCTGCGCCGGGGTCGTCTGGCCGTCAAGGTACTGATACGTGATACCAGCTTTGTCACATGCTTCCCGGATGAGGGCCAGATGCGATGTGAACTGACTGAAGATCAGCGGTCGGTTGCCGCGTTCCTTCAACTGCGCAAGCTGCTCCATCAACACATCGAGCTTTGCAGACGAGCCCTTCCATTTATCATCGACAAGTCCGATATGACACGAAAGTTGCCGCATGCGCGTCAACATCTGCAAGACCTTGAATCGCTGGTCGTGCGACAAACTGTCATCGCCGATCTGATCAAGTTCGCTAACCGCAGCCAGGCGCATCTGGTCGTAGCGTTTACGTTCCTCAGCGGACAAATCTACCATCAGATTTGTTTCTGTGCGCTCCGGAAGATCTTTGAGCACCTCTGCCTTGGATCGGCGGAGGATAAACGGGGCTATCACATGCGCCAGTGCTTCTCGTCGGTCACTGTTGCGGTCTTTTTCGATCGGGGCTGCGAAGCGTTTACGGAACTGCTCCCATGAACCGAGGACTCCAGGCGCTACCGTGTGGAAGATACTCCACAGTTCTCCCAGATGATTTTCCATCGGTGTCCCGGTAAGTGCGATTTTCCAGTCTGCCTGCAGCGTACGAATTTGAGCGGCCGTCTTGCTGTTGCTGTTTTTGATGTTCTGCGCTTCGTCCAGAATGAGCGTGCCCCATTTGATGTCCTTGAGCAATTCCGCCTCACGCAACGCCAGCCCATAACTGCAGATCACGACATCCCCATCGCCGACGTGATTCTTGAGGTCCATGCGATCGATATCGCGAAATACGATCGGCGTCAGCGACGGTGTGAACCGTTCGCATTCACGCTGCCAATTGAAACCCAGCGACGTCGGAGCGATCACAAGCGTGGGACCCGATTCGATGCGGGTGAGCAGCATGGCCAAGGCCTGCACGGTTTTGCCGAGACCCATGTCGTCCGCCAGAATGCCGCCAATGCCCCAATGAGATAGGCGGCACAACCAGCGAAAACCTTCGAGCTGATAATCTCGCAGTTGTGCGTTGAGCCCGGCTGGCGGATCATAAACCGTGTCTGTGGCTTCGCGCAGGCGTTTAAGACACTTGTCCCAGTGCTTGTCAGAAGCAACCTGAATTTGAGCCGCTTCGAGTGCGGCCACGACGGGAATCGCCGACGCATCCAGTTGCAGTTTTCCACGAGATTCCAGACTTACATCCGCCAGTCGCCGTAGGGCATAGCGGAGTTCTTCCGCCACAGCAGCCCATTTGCCTGGTGCGATTTCCATGAGTCCATTGGTCGGGCGTCCGTGCATCCCGGCTAGCAGATCTTTGAGCGGAATTTCTTGTTCCCCGATTTTACAGGTCCCGGTCAGACCGAACCAGTCTCGCTGGCGTGACACGGTGACGCGGACATTGTTCGCGGTTAATCTGCCGATCACATCGAAGCGGCTTACGGAATCCTTATGCCACAGCACAACCAGTTCGCCGCGTTCTACTACGGCTCCGGCGTCGGACAGCAGATTACTGACATCATCGGCGTCCGAAATTCTCCAGCCGCAGCGGCTGATCGGAACGCCGCGTTTGAGTTTGAGTTCCGTTGCCAGTTCACGGGTGCGTTGGACTTCGTCGGCAAGATTACGCACGTACTGGACGGGCTTTTCGTCAACGATCTCATGAATTCGGGCAAGTCCTTCGCCTGGCGATTGGAGCATCTGATTGCGATCACGCACTTGGATGGACGCGTCCAGCATTCCGCTGCGACGGAGTTGTAACACGAGCGTCATCTGTCCGTGATACGACACATCCTGTCCGGCGATGGATTCCGGAAGTCGCACGGCCATGCAGGACCGCAGTGGTTCAAGCGCTTTGAGCAATGCTGGTTGCTTGTCAAGAGGAATGATGTCCGCTTGTTTCCTGAGATGATTACAGATGTCACTGGAATGCGGCGGACCGGAAAAATAAACCGCCCGACCCTGTTCCTGCAACACGATGAGAACACCGCGACTTGCATCCGCAAAAAACGCGGTGCTGCCTTCCGGCTGCGCGCTCATCATGTCTGTCGCGGACGTCGATAGACGCAGTCCACCTGCGACTTCCTGAACGATAATTTCCAGTGGCCGTGTTTCGAGTTCGCATGGTTCACGGTCAAACGTAACCTGATCACTGCCGGCTAGAATTTTCAACGCATCTGCGAGCTCCAGAGTGGGTGTCTGCCAGCGTTCCTGTTTGATCAGTTCTGCCAACTGTTGATCAATCGCCGTCCACTGCTCTCGGGATGATTTTAGGAATGCTTCCAGCGTGCTTTCTTTACCCTTCGTCCAGCCGCCGTTCTTTTTTTCCTGTTGCAAACAGGGGCTCAGATGGACGGATTTGTAATAACGGTCGAGTTTGACATCCCACACAAACCGCGTCAGGGGCTTGTCGATCACGTGGGCATCAGCACCTTTGGGCAGCGCCATCTGCGCATTTCGCGCCAGTGACTGCAACATCGAAAATGTCTGCTTCAGATTTCGATCGGTCAAATCTTCACCGACAATTTTTGCGACCAGTTCGGATCTAGGATTGTTGAGCAGATCCTTGATCTTCACGGCCATGAAATATGTATGCTCACAGAGATCCTGATGACCACAGTTACACGATGTCGAAAACGTGCGGGCATCTAGGTTGAACGTCCATGCGGCCAGATATGTTGATGCTCCACACTTCAGGACCACTTCACATCCGTCGTCGCGATTGACAGACTTGAGTTCCAGTGAGCCCTTGACGCGGGCGGCACGTCGGCGTTTATCAAGGCTATGACCACTGATCAGTCCGCCGATTGCGTCCTGCCAATCATTCAGCAATTCACTGGTAGCCGCCTTGGAGGGAACTATGCCACCATTCTTACCGAGGATGCTGACACCCATTTCTTGCAGCAATCTGGCAATGTCAGGATCGTTGGCGAAACTTCGGGGATCAAATCTTTCGCCACGTCGATCATGCTTACCGCGCGCCATCTGCATCGCTTCCCTGCTGATTACCTGAATTGATGAGCCTGGTTCCGCTTTGGGTGGCTCGCTCAGAGAATTCTCCTCTGGACAGCGTTATGCTCGCAAGAGACGGGGTTTCGTCAAGCGGCGATGCCCGATTTTCCTGCAGAGCGAAAGCAAATTGTCGCGCAGCGGCGGAAGAGTTCCATCATTTTGGCACGAAAAGGCCGTGGCGAGGCGATGGTGGTGAAGAAAATCCCCGATCGCCTGTTTGTCCCGATCAGAACAAGACATCATAGGCCCCTGACCGATTCTGATGTGGGGCGTCGTGAATGACTCCACGACTGACAAGGTTTACCAGTATTCCGTTGAGATTTCCCCATCATGTTTCGACAGGTCAGGACCTTTAGTCGCAAATCCAACGCATCCATGATTCGATGGTTGGCTTCTCCGATTTCTCGACCCAGCGGAACACGAAGTAGCAGCAGACGATGAATAACAGAGCCAAGATCAATGAGACACCATAGGGAAACGCTTGACCCCAGTAGTACGTCGGCTCCTGATTCATGGATATACCATAAATCCACAAAGGCCAAATGTGGACAATGTGATGCAAGAGATAAATTGACAGTGAATACCGGCTGAACATTGATGCCACAGACAAGAGACCACTCCGGTTGGCAAATCGCGGGTTTTGGTCAACCCAACGATGGCAAAACGTGAACAACAAGAGGGTCATCCCCAGCGTCCCAGAGACATATTCCGGCGACGCAGGAAACATCGACCAGCCGTTGAGAAATGACTTTGAAAAAACAACCGGTGCATACCAGCGAACAAGCACTGCTGACGCGGAAATTGCTACCAACACAGCGCCGGTCATCACGATCGAGCGCGGCAATCCGGCTGGTCGCGCATTCTTGCTGAAGATCAGTGAGGCCGCGACAAAACCGCTGACGGGAAATGCGATCCACGGAAAGATCGGAAAATGGCCGGTGATAAAAAACCCAATGATCACCTCGGAAAGCGTCGGATCACACTCGAAGTAACCCTGCACCCAGTAGGCGGGATAATTGGCAACGGTCTGCAGGATGGGGCTGACCGAAGTTGACAGAATAATCAGCAGCAGCGACATCGGCATCGCAAAATTTCGTACGACGTTGAGCACAATGAGGGACACACCGATAAACGTCAGAATATCCCAAGTAAAAAGGTCTTCGGGAAGCCACACAAATGCGTTGAATACAAAACCAAGTCCAAACAGGAAAAGTCCCCGCCGCAGCGTCACTTTGGAAATCTCCGAATCCTCTCTCCCGCGCGCTTCCTGACCAGATAGCCACAACCAATAACTCATGCCCGTCAGGAAGGTAAACAGAGGTGCACCGAAACCATCGGGGCTCCATTCTCTGACGCCTGAAAGGTTTTCAAGAAAATGCACAATGACCATCACAACGATGGCGCTCGCTCTCAATATGTCGATCGACGAATAGCGCATGGCTCAAGTCCTCGCCGAAGACAGAAAATCGACAGCGAGCAGAATTGTTTCTGTAGCGAGCAACAAAATGATGACCCACTCGAGGGAATGGCTCGTGCGGTTCGACATGAAATCGCTAGCACGCTGACCACACATCTCATAGATCTTTTCGAAGACCTCCGTCTGCTCGCGGGTAAACTGTAATCGATCCGCTAGCCGCGTTTTCTCGCGCAGTCTCTCCCCAATCTGGCTTGCCAAGGTTGGCGGATAGATTGGAGGACATTCGATATGCGGTGCCATTCTGGCAAGTCGCACACGCATCGAAATGACTTGCTGAAATCGCTGCATTAATTGTTTTCGCGTGGCAACAGCCTGTACCCTGAATTCAAAGGCGAGTGGTGTATCAAGCTCCAGTTGGGGCCAGTTTTGTCCGATTTCGTCTTCAATGCTCCGGAGTTCTGCTTCGAAGTAGCAAAATTCAATGATCGCTCCGCGAACAGCTTCCATCCTATCGGACGGTGCAATGACGGCAGTGCGCCCCGGGGCCCAAAAGATCTGTGCGCCTTGCAGGATCAGCGGCAGACATCGCCGCTCGTGTCCTAATTCGTCGAGTTCCACCCACAACCGAGCGGCTGCGAGAACCTGCGGATCCTCCAACCCGGTGGACGGGATGGTCAGGATCTGCAACTGAGCGCGTGAAGTCGGAGAACAATCCGAAGAGGAGATGGCCCCGAGGGAGACGGCGGATGCTGATCCGGGACCGGAATCGATCAAAATCGCTTTTTGGCGAACCGCCAGAGGCAGTTCATGCACGACCTTTTGACCTTCTAGGACTTCTGCAGCAAACAAGATGTGCTGTACTCGCGCCTCAGGTGATAAACGGCCTGTCGTCTCTGATTCAGGTGTCATGCGTAGATTTGTCTTTGTCGGATTGGTTGCGTGTGGCATAGTTATTTATCGGTATCGTTGGCGTCAGCCAGATTGGCGGCGAGCCATCCCGCGACATACGAGGCGGAGTCCAGAACACCATTGAGCGTGGAATCGAAAAGATAGTCGCCGACGACAAACAGATCAGAATGCTCGAGAGGCTCCGGCTGGTGACGTTGGTCCGGATTCTGGGGAACGATGCCTCCCGGAAGCGCGTTGACCGCCCCAATCCATCGATGCACACGGCCCTCCAGAAAATACCGGCGGCCAGCGGCGAGAAAATCAGGTAACGACTTCAGAGCCAGCTCAATCAACTCATCATCGGGGAGCACGCTCAATTCCTTCGCGTCACATCCTCCAAGCAGCCAGCCAAGTACCCCGTGCCGCGCATCCGGATCACGAGCTGATTCGTCATAAAGACAGCAGCCGTGAAACCGATCTAACATGCAGTAAGACTCTGTCAGTTTGCCGCGCCAGAATGGCTGGTCGAACAACAGCGTCATCCGCAGATAATGCGCAGGATGATCGTACTGATGGTGATGTCGCTGCATGGCGGCCGCCAATCGAGCGCCGCCGTATGCGATCGATGGCACGGCATCGTTCGGCAACGCGACAACGACAAAATCAAAATCTTCGTCCTGTAAAATCCCCTGATGCGTCGATGTGACCCGCAAGTCTCCAGTGCTTCCTCTGGCGATCCGATTCACTTTGTGCTGCAGCCGCGCAGTCAGATGCGTGCGTTTGGCCAGCTCTTGCGGAAGTTGCTCGTTGCCACCTTCAATGCTGTACAGTTTCATGTACGCCGGATGATTCATGAGGTAGTTCTGAAGCCCGTAGGAAATACTCGTTTTCTCGGGTTCTGTGGCCAGATCACTGTGAATCAGACACTCAATGAACTGCTGCGCTGCAGGTTCACCAATCGCCGACAGCACGGAATCGAAACGCAACACGGTCTGAGAAGTCGCCAGTGCTTCGGCAAAGTCCGATTCGTAAAATTCCCGCGGACTCATGCTGCCGCGTGCCCTTTCGTCAAATTCAGCGTAGGCCATCCGGGTACCGTGGCCAAATTGATCTTGGATATCATCCAGATTGGCAAGAACCTGGTGATTTATAATCACCGACGAGCCACCCATTGCATTGATAGATAACCCAAGCTCAGCCACAAGTTGCCGGAGCGGATCTTCATCCACGGGCGTGTAATCGTAAAACTCAGCCGCCCCTGCTTCGTAAATCGCAGGGATGGTGCCAAATTTTCGAGTCATAATCTTGCCGCCAAGACGATCGCTGGCCTCAAACAGTGTTGTTCGGAGTGGGCGATCTGCCAGCTTTTGCAGTAGATACGCGGTCATGAGACCTCCCGGGCCACCGCCTACAATACCTACCCTGTTTTTTGTCATGGACGATTCCCTGTCGACCAATATTTCGGCTTGCCATTTTGAAATTCAGCGACAACTCCGAAGAGATTCGGCAAATCTTTAGTTGGCAGGCAATGGGTCGGGAAGTTTGAAATATCTCTGTTTCTCAACTCAGGTGAGAAACAACACATTAGGAGTTTATCCCATGAACCTGAAGCTGTGATGAAGAATTTGGACTAGCACAATAATGCCAAATAAACTTAGCGAAATTCGCAAGAATTCAGAGTGGCAGCACAGGCAAGCTCGATCGGACTTCTGACTTAGGCAGAGCGAGGCCGCCCAGCGGAGCTAGCCCACATCCTCCTGTGCCCGTCCGCCGTCTGGCTTCTCGGGGACCGGTTTACGCGGTGGTGGTTCCGGCGCCTCAAAGTCTCTGGGTAAATTCCCGTCTTCCACAAATTCCTCGACAAGTGCTTTCCGTCGATCTGCTACCGCGCGGTCGAATTCGCTGAGCATATCCAAGGCCTTGTCACGGCGGGTCACGAGGCCGATGATCAGATATTGCGTGATTGCCATCAGATAGCAGACCCAGCCAACCATCCAGCGTTCCCGACGACGTTCAAACTGATCAATCTCTCGCTTCATGGCGGCGATTTCCGGCATGACGCGGCAGACCTGTGTGGCAGACACCAGACTCTGCAGCGGCAGCGCCATACTAAACTGCTCGCAGCACGACCAGCCGATAACAAAATCGTGGCGGGCAATGTCTGCACGATGCTCATCCATTGACGGCAACTGTGCCCCAACAATCGCACACATCATGGCCAGCACAGGTGAAGAACGATTCAAATGCCGGCAGGCGATGCCTTTCAGGAACTTCCGTTTTTGGCGCCAGATCTGTCGGAAGACGTTTTCGCCTTTCTTCATTTTTGGAGGACCGGGGTGCATGACAGAAAATAGTTCCTGATCGGGCATCGCTTCGATCACACCAATGGCCAGCATGAGCCGTAGCCCCATCGTGAACCAGTCCGCGCGATCCAGCCAGTCTACGTTCTGCACCCACCAGAAGAGCAAGTGTTCCATGTTGGCGCTCGCCGCCAGGAGCAGCAAAGCTCCGCGAAACCATTCTTCTAAATCCTTCTCCAATTCCTTGTCCAAGGTGTGCAGGCGAAACACACGCTTCAGAATAAAGCGAAAGATTGGGATGGCGATCAAACCCACAATCAGACGCGTGAAGGGCTTCAGGATTTCGCGCAGGATCGGCAGGTCCAAGATGATTTTAAAGAGACTTCCCAACGCAGAGAGATCCTTGAACAACTGCCGCAAAATCAAGATCCCAATCTAGGCACGAATGCAAAAATGAATGGAGTCACATGCCTAGATTCGACTTGATGACTCTACACTGTATCTTTTGCCACACGCAGCGACTACAGAGTTCGCGTATTTCCACATTGCTGCTGAACGTGCAACTGCAAATCATGGCAGAACCACGATTCTGGGAACGAACTTCTATCCCCGAAGGATTTATTGATGCTTGGCTTTGCCGGTGAAACGGAACTTGATCTGCGCTTCCGGCTATTTAATATTCCCGTTCGAGTCCATCCGATGTTCTGGCTCTCTTCAGCATGGATGGTCTGGGACGGTGACAATCTCCCCTTTACGCTGCTCGGCGTGCTCTGCATCTTCATCTCAATCCTCGTCCACGAACTTGGACATGCGGCGATGATGCGGCGTTACGGATATCCGTCCGAAATTGTCCTCTATTTTCTGGGCGGTTATGCCACAGCCACTCACTTGTCTCCATGGCGAAATATCCGCATGTCGGCCGCAGGTCCCCTAGCGGGGCTCGCACTTTCGGCACTTGTGTATCTCCTGCTGCTGACGATGGTCGAAAACCCATTACTATTTTTAAGCTCCCAATCCCCGATGTCACAGGTCGTGCGGGTTTCGTTGTTTGTGGGAGTGTTTGTGAATTGTATGAATCTCCTGCCTTGTCTTCCGCTGGACGGCGGCCGCATCATGGAATCGCTCATCACGCTGTTCGCCAATCGTGGACGTGGCAATCAAGAGCTTGTCCTGCAGATCTCAGTCGCCGTCGCAGGCGCCGTGGCCCTGCGTTGTGCGTATTGTCAGAATAGCGAAGCTGCCACTGTGATCCCCCTGGCAGCCTACAGCTGGCTCCCGGATCCACATCAAATAATTTTGCGTTCTCTGCAACCCGACCCGAATTTTCTGATGATCTTCTTCGGTCTGCTGTGCGCGCAAAATGTCATCGCCCTAAACAATCTGAAACGGTGGCGATAAGAATCGGCACATCGCGTGCAATCCGGGACACGGCTAAAGCATTTTCCTGAGTCGATCACCATCCAAAGTTGACTGTAACGTGGTCACACTGCGAGCGTCAGGGGCGGGCGCACTAGTTTTCCACTGCCGCGCGTGGATGATTTCCAGAGCAGCGATGCGGTAGGCTTCGGCCATTGTGGGAGAGTTGAACGTCGCGTTAGCGAACGTATCAACCGACATTTTCCCAAGAATCGCCATTTGTCCAAGGTGTACGAGTTCCGTCGCGCCGTCGCCGGCAATCTGAACGCCCAGTAATTTGTCGCCGCGTGCATCCGCAACCAGTTTCAATTGACCAGACGTGGAAGCCATGATGTGGGCGCGCGCGACCTGCCTGAAGTGAACTCGCGCCACGATCGGATTGCCCACAGTTCTCACAGCCTGCTGCTCGGTCAGACCAATAGTCGCAATTTCCGGGATCGTATAAACACCCATTGGCAGCAATCCGATTTCGATATTCGTGATGCCTAACAACGCATGACAGGCGGCTCGCCGGCCCTGTTCCATCGCCACTGAGGCCATTGCCTGCGAACCAACCATGTCACCAGCGGCGTAAATATGCGGAACATTCGTTTGGTAGAATTCATTTACCGTCAAGAGACCGGATCCCGACACTTCTAGTCCGACTTTTTCGACCGCTAGCGTGTCGAGATTCGCGACGCGGCCGAGCGCCACAAACGCTTTATCGGCCTTGAGTACTTCGCCTGTCTTCAGGGTCACCCTAACGGAACTGATCTCGTCCCACGCTGCAGATACAATTTCACTGTTTCCACGAAATTCGCCGCCGTTTGCCTGAAACTGCATCAGAAAGAAATCGACGATTTCCGGATCGAGGAATCCTAAAGGCAACGGTGCCTCGTCAAGCAGTGTGACCTTGACTCCGAGTGCCGCAAATGTCGAAGCATATTCACACGAAATGACGCCACCACCCAAAATGAGGATCGAATGCGGGAGGTACGTCATGGAAAGAATGGAATCACTGTCGAGAATATTCTCATGATCCACAGCAAAGTTTGGGAGCTTACGCGGCCGTGCACTATTAGCCAGGATGATGTTGTCTGTGGTCACCTGTGACCGTCGACCCTTAATATCTGAAATGGCGATTTCGTGAGGCGAGACGAACTCTGCAAGGCCCCAGGCGCGTTCCACGTTTGCCTGTTTTAGGAGCCGGCGCGTCGTTTCCTGATGGGCTTGGACGACTTCGGTCAGACGCTTCATTAAACTGGTGATGCTCAGTTCTGGATCACGGATGATCTTATAGATATCTCCGCTGCGACGTTGAAAGGCGGTCAGTGTCAGCGCTGTTTCATGCAGCGTTTTGCTGGGGATCGTGCCGTCCTCAACGCAGGCTCCTCCGACCTGCGATTCCTGCTCCACAAGCAGCACGTGCGCACCGCGTGCAGATGCTTCTAGCGCCGCATTTTGTCCTGCAGGACCACTGCCGATGACCACCATGTCAAAGTGATTACGAGATACAATCATGCCGTCGAATCTACCCATTCCAGAATCTGGTTACTATTTTTTTGAATCGTCACAAACTGTTCAGGATAAATGCTCAGCACTTCCAGCATCGGATGTGGCTGATCTTCTGCTGGCGGTGGCGCGCTCGGGTTCAAAATGTCGAACGCAAGTGACATCGCAAGATTCAGAATTGCCGCCTGAAATACACACGTCGGAGCATCTTGCGGTGCCTGTTGATAACGCACGGCCTCAGCCACGCGTTGCGAAATTTCCCATTGGACAATCAGTTTTTCGGCGAACGAAATTCGAAACTCACCGGCGACCCGCAACACATCAACTTCACTAGCCACAAGTCCATGTGTTCGCCGACGATCAACGAATGCCTGAAGTAGAATGGGACGGCCAACGTCGTGCAGTAAGCCTGTTAGAAATGCTTCCTCCACGTTCATCCGCCGGACCCTCGCAATTTCCTGAGCAAACGCAGCCGTTGCCAGAGAATACCGAAACGACTGGCGGACTTGTGCTTCAAATTCCGGCACATCGAACACTCGACACTGGCATGAGATCAAGACGACAACTTCACGTACCGCTAAAAGTCCAAGCCGAGCCGTAGCCTGCTGCACGGACGAGACCCTCACGCCGGTGTTGTATCGCAGCGAATTCGCGATCCGCAGCAGATGGCCCGTCAGTGACTGGTCACGTTTGATCAAGGACACGATGTCGCCGACGTTGCAATCAACATCGCTGGTCAGCTTCAATAATTGCACGGCAACTTCCGGCAGCACGGGAAGTTCGCAATTTTCACCGCTCTGCAATGCCAAGAGGGCCTCTTCGATTGTTTCCGACCGAACAGCCGGTTTCAGTTTGAGAGTCGCACTCATACTTTGCAATCCCGGTGATGCATTGAACGGACCAAGATGGGCCTATCGACGCAAACTGCCGGAAGTTGCTGCAATTCCAAAGTCACGCAGAACAATGGCCGGATGGCGTTTCGGGCCGTGCCGAATTTCCGAAACATGCGGGTTGCATGAATTGCTCATGTGTCGAGCCATTGTTACTTGAGTGTTTGTTCGCGGACGTGCGGGTCTCGCCAGCCCGCTCGTCGCCCACGCTTGTCCGTCCCGTCATGCTTCAGTTGCCGAATCCCTTCACCGAGACAGGAGCCAGAATTATGGGAAGCGTTACCGATATTCTGAACCAGAAGCAGAAAGATTCTCTGCAATCGACTCATCCGCACGAAACGGTACTGGCGGCAACTCAGAAGATGAACGAGCACAGCATTGGTGCATTGCTGGTGATCGACGATGAAGGAAATCTGCTCGGCATCTTTACCGAACGCGACGTGCTGCGGCGCATCGTGGCAGCGGAACGAGCGCCGTCGCGGGTCCAGGTGGGTGAAGTGATGACCAGGGAAGTCGCCTGCTGCAGGGCCGAGACGTCAATCGATGACGCCCGCAGCATTTTCCGTCAGCATCGCATTCGCCATCTTCCAGTCGTGGATGACAGCGGCAAAGTACAGGGCCCGATCTCAATCGGTGACCTGAACGCCTAGCACAGCAATCACCAGGAAGTGACCATCCACTTTCTTCACGAGTACATGCTCGGGCGAACGTAAAGACGATTCTTCGCGCGGTCAGGACTGAGGGACGTGTTGTTGAGTGAGCGGCAAGACGCTAGCCGCGGGTGTTGATTTAATACCAACCCGAAGCGCCAGCGAGGCAAAAACGGCTGAATTCCTCGCTGGCGCTTCGGGTTGGTATGATCATGAGCCCCAAAAATCACTAAATCAACAGCCCGCTAGCCGCGGGGCAAAAAACCGGCGGCTAGCGCCTTGCCGCTCACAAAATCTCAATTCTGACCGCAGCCGTGTCTAACTAAAACATCCGTTTATGGCGGTAATAGACTTCCAGCGTGAGCAGTGAAAGCGATGTGGCGTAGACTCGGCCTCCGGAGCCATCGTGACCGCCCTGCGGAGCCCAGCTGCCAGATTCGTGACCTGTCATGGACTGCGAATTAAGCAGTAAGTCTCGCATGACTGGATTCCATTCCTCCCAGGGCTCGCCGCCAAAATGATGCAGGACCTGCGTTGCGTAGTACCAATAGTAAAGTTCTCCACCCGGTTGCGGAGGACGTGACAACAGATACTGGACACCCGCCTCCAGCCCCGGACGCTTTGAATTCCAAGACGTGTAGATGCGGCACAGTAAGCCTTCAGCCACCATGGCGTCCGTCAGTCTGTCATTCGGCATGTATCGATAACCACCACCCTTCTTGTCGCTCTGCACTGAATCCAGAAACGCGGCTACTTTTGGCATCACATTTTTAGGAAACCGCAATCCTCCCTGCTGCGCACTTCGCAAAGCGATCACCTGCCAGCCGGTCACACTGGTGTCTCCCGCCATGCCGGGTTGATATCTCCAGCCGCCGCCGGCATGCTGAGCTTTTACCATGTAATCGATCGATCGCTGTGCTGGTTGTTTGAGCTTTGGATCTTTTGTCATGGCCCAGGCTTCACATAACGCGATCGATGCGATTCCGTGCGCATAAAGAGTGCCTGCACCACAATGACGAAACGTCCCTTCCTTCGTTAGGTCTTCAATGAGCCAATCCAGTCCGTTCTTTACCGTTTTTTTAAACTTGCCGCTCTGATGGGTGTACCCCGCGCCCAAAAACGGCAGCAGCCCGAAGCCTGTCCCCGCCGCGTCGCTAGAAACGTTTCCTGGCATCGAACATCGTCCGTTGCATTCTCCCGCCGCGTGAAACTCATTCAGCGACCAGTGCCCATCTTTGTCTTGATGATCCGCTAACCACTTGAGACCATGTTCTACGGCTGATTCACTCGCAGCACTGCCGCCTTCTGATTCTGCCAGTTTTTTTCGCTGCTCGGCGTCACGACCGGCAAACATCCCAGGCGAACGAGCGGCGGCGGCGCGAACTCCATCGTCTCCTGATGGTTCGGGCTGAAGCTGTTCGAGTGGTGGAACAGTAAACGAGTGGAGTGGGGAGGATTTTTCAGAATCTACCGTGCCCGCTCCCGTCGCGGCGATGGCATCCTCCGGAGCGATCTTGAGATCTGCATTGCCGGAGTCTTCAGCCTGCGGAGCAACCCCCGAATTCGGACCGTCGCGACCGCCAGACACATCCGTGGACGGATCCATCTCGCCCTCAGCAGCGTGATCATTCTCGCCGCGCGTGTCGTCGCTGGACGATGTGCCATCACCGACGGCATTGCCCGTTCCTGCGCCAACTCCTCCCCCCGTGCTTCCGGCAAGGGAGTTTCCAGATCGGTTTGGCAACCAAGACACCAGCATCAGGAGCCCGGCGAACAACAGGCACGTCATGACGCCAATCAGTGTGCCGACGGAAACTCGTGTCCGAAATCGCTCAACGGATTCTTCACTCGAAAGCGCTGGTGGATGTGTTGTGTCTTGGTTCATAGCCGCTCCACCCTGTTGGTGCATGCGTAAGGTCGCCCGTCTACTGCACAAAAACCGGATCTGTCTGATCGCCGATATAAACTTTGGCGTCGTCCGGAAACGGGACTAGGTGATACTCAAAACCACTGCGGATCATTGCGTTTTTTACGCTCTCAAAATTTGCGAATGAGTCCTTAAAGACAAACACCGAGAGGAAATGCTTAGTCTTGTCAAAATCGGCGAGGCGAACAGCGATCTCGGCGACATTCGATCCGTCCACTGCCACAGCGAGCCCCGCCCCAGGCACCAGTTCAATGTATTTCTTCCCAGGGCTTTCTTCTACAATCCCCGCCTCCGCCTCATTGCGGACGATCTGACCCTCCGCATTCCGATGCGCAAAAGCACTGAAGCGACCTGCTTTGAGAAAGAAGGCAATCGCAGCTTTCGCCGTCGCACGCTGTTGCGGAACTTCTGACGTGCGGCTCCTCAGGCTGGCTTCGTTCTCAAGCCTTTGTTTTTCCAGTTGGAGCCGTTCCTTCGCTTCGGCCAACCGCTGAGCGAGTCGTTCCAGTTCCCGCGCAGTCTCCTCAAGAGTCGCCTGAGATGCGGCGACATCCGTCAGTTTCTGAGTATGCTCTTTCAGTAATGCGTCACTGTTGTCGTCGAGCGATCGAAGTGATTCCAGCAGACCGAGACTTTCCGGATCGGCAAACTGTCGTTCCAGATCCTCTTTCTGCCGCACGGCCTGGCGGAGTTTTGTGAGTCTCGATTCCGATTCCGTCAGCTCACCGCGCAGCCGCCGAAGCGCGCGGCTGGATTCTGCGGTCGGGGCCGACGGCGCAGCATCGCGACTCACCTGATTTGTCAGGATCACCACAAGCATGGCGATGAATAGAATTCCGCCAAATGTGTTGCAGATTGTATCCAGCAGCAGATCAAGACTGTCGCCAGAGGGAGCAGCTTTGCGACTCATTGCACACCCGCTCCTGTCTCCGCATCAATCGCAGTTTTGTCAGATGGCAGCAGGTCATATCCAACGTCAAAGCGGCGGTCTTGGAGCGCCTTACGGATCGTCGAAAATGTTTCAATAGTGGTCGGCTTAACGAGCAGCACGAAGTACCGTGAATCCCGGTCCTGATCCTGTACCCACTGCAGAAATGCATCGGGCGTTGCGAACGACTGAGGCGGCTGAACCTGCCCCATTTCTGCCGCCACAATCGACATTTCATTCAATTCGACCAACCACGGGGCCTTCGTCGCACCAGCTGGCCGATTGAAAATGACGCGATTGGATTGCTTCATTGCCGCAATCTGTCGCGCGATTGCTGCCTGCTCGTTCGCCAATGCCTGAATGGCTTCCGGCGTCAGATCTTTCGCGTCTAAGTTCTGCTGCACTTTGCGGGCATCAATCTTTTCCTGAGTCTTTTGAATCTGCTCATTCTGTAACTCCAGTTCTCCTGCGGCCGCCTTCATTTCTGCCAGCCGTCGTCGCAGAGAGTCCGCATTGAAACGGATAGTCGTAGTTTCGTCCAGAATCTTCTGCAGACGATCCAGTTCCGAAGTGCCGTCGCTCACAGCCTGCCGCAGCATTTTCGCTACTTGAGTGGACTTTTGTTCCTGAGGTGCGGCGGCGGCGCGGCTGAGATTCTGCACCAGCTCGACAGCCATCAGCATGGTGATCAGCAGGATGATGCCTGTGACCGATGTGATGATGTCCTGAAATGCGAATAGAGAAAATGGTGCTGCGGCTCGTTTGCGTCTGCCCATACAATCTTCTTCTGATGAGCCCCGCTACGGAAGGGGGCCAATGGCGTGGACTTAAGGTTTTTCGCCGTGAGCGGTCGATGCTATTGGGAGGTTGGGCCACATTGCGAGCGTAACCTTGTTAAGGGAATGTAAATTCATGAACCAACTTCGGAGCATCACCAGATCGCAGTGATCGGGAAAAACTTTCAGACTTGCCTTTGACTTTAATAGTGACCTGAAAATTCGTGGGGTCGCGGCCTCCATGATTCGCGTAGTGATGGACGTGGACGCTAAATTTTCCGGTCGGAGATTGTCCTGCCGGCCAGTAAACATTTTCGACTGGTCGTTGGGACGCTGGTCCTCCGGCATTCATATCGACATCCAGTTCACCGCCACAGCTTGATTGCCGCCGGTTGTACCAGATTTTTTCATGGCCCGGCGTTTCGACATGCAGATCCAGGTCGTTGCCATTGTTCCATGCCAGCGAAATCTGCACATCTCCCGTTTTCGCACCAGCCGCTAGCAGCCGGTCACCCAGATCAGAAAATCCATTGCCACCGCCAGCACCTCCCGATTCATCGTTCGCCGCAGGTTGGGGCAAGTCTTGGACCATGAACACGTGCGATTGCTTTTCCGGCGGTGATAATGGCGTGCCGACGTTCGCAGGTGATGGGGCTGGTGCCGACTTTGGCTGCGCATTGGAAGTGCCGGAGTTTGCGTGGACTTTCCTCACGTCCGCTCCTGTTCCGCTTCCGGAATCTGGGGCTACAAACTCCCCAGTCCCGCCCTGACCAGACGTCCCGTTGCCGGAACCACCACCAGCGTCTCCGCCGTCACCCGATCGGGTCGAAATCATTAGCAGCAGCAAGGCCATCAGCAAGACCACGGTGCCAATCTCAACGCCAATCGACACCAGTGTTGGCGTGAGAAACTCTTTTGCCTGTGACACCGAAGTTCGAATCAATGCGACCCCTTGGGATGCAGGCGTGCGTGGGCCTGATGCGGCTGCAACTGAAGGGCTGGAAGGGGTGGAGCTTGTCATCGGAATCACTCACCATCGCGTTCAAAAACCATAATCCGTAGTTTGTTCACGACATTTCGCGTGCAGTATTCGGTACATTCATCCAGAAACTCCTCTTCAGCTTTCTTCAGAAACGCGAGCCGTAACTGAATCAAAAGTGCGGCGACGAGTGCTTCCAGCGTGGTCTCAAATGCCGTCGCCAGTCCAGCAGTGACTCCTTGCAGGGATGTCTTGATCGCATCCATCTCGCCTGCCCCCTGCAGGACTCCGCCGAACTGGCTGATCGCCTGTGACAGCCCCAGGACCGTTCCGATGAAACCCAGCACAGGGATCGCCCACACAAAAGCGTTGATCACGGAGTAACTGGTCTCTAAAGATGATTCATCGTGGCCCCCCTGAGCCCGCAGAATATCTTCGACATCGCCGACTCGGCCTAGGTTTCGAAGATTTGACAGCGCAATCTGAATCCGATTGAACAAAACAAAGTGCCGTGGATCATCGACCGTGCGGTGAATGTTGTTCATCACCACTTCCACCGTCGAAGCCGCCAGAATGAAGCTCGGATTTGCGGGAACCACGCGATATTCCTCGAGCAGACAACGCCGCTGCAGGGCTAGTTTTTGCCCTTTGATGATCAGTGCGACACTTGCCCACGCGGATAGAAAAACGATGGCATATGGCGTAGATCCCCGCTCCAGAAACATCTGCGAAATCGTAAGTTTCGGAAATGCGACAAGGGGTAGATAGAACAGCACCGACAGCACTAATCCCACAATTGACGTTCTGAACATGTTGACGCGCGTAAAGCGGCAACCACCACCGTACAGGCGTTGCTCAATGTCCATGCGGTTCCAGCAAAGTGGTGGTAATGACTCAGAAGAACTCATGAAAAATGTCCGAACAAGGGGCAGTTCATTTTTTCAAGCTGCGGTTAACCAAAAGCACTGATCAGCAGCACAACGAAATACAGAAGACACAGAATCAGAATGGTGTAACCGCAACTGAGGCCGATCACAATCAGATTGCGTTCTCGAATTGCTCCCGCATGCTGATGAAACAGCCGGATTGCAAAATAGCCGAGTGCGATAGCGACTCCGCCGAACACGATGTCCATGCACAGCAGGATGATCAGACCGATGTTTTCACTAGGTTTGAAAGGCGATAAACGCAGGCGCAGCACGATCATCGCCGTGCACACAAGGAGCAGGATGAAGCCCGCGGGCCCGATGATCGCAATCCAGATCGCGGGCTTTGATAAGTTCGGGTCGGGAAAAAAGTCTTCCGTCAGTTGCCGTGCTTCAACCGCTGGCCATTCTGAAGACGGAAGAATGGGAGGTGCCTTGCTGTCCTTCCCTTCATCAATAATTTCTGCGTTCTGCGGCTTCCCTTCAGCTGCTTGACGTCGCCGTGCAACGGGAAACAACTCTGGATAATTTGAGGCGGAGGTCCATGATTTCTTATCCGCCGAGACTTCATGCGACTTGCTGAAATTGCCGCGCGCGGCCAGTTCATGCAGATCTGTCCGCGAATAGGGGCCGCGGACCGTGAGTCCGAGGCGAATATAGAGGGGATCGGTCACAGGCGGACCTTACCTTTCCTGACACCATTATTCTGCATAAACATAAATGGGTTGACCCTCGGTCAAAAATGCGGAGGTGTCCGAAATGATCGAGTTTCCGTCCGTGATTGTCCCGATTTGATAAAAACGCGGAACATCGGTCCCACCTTTGGTGTAGACATACAAACTTCCGTTGACCTCTGCCGCGAGCGGCTTGTCAGTAAGGCATACCCATCCGGCCGGTTCACGATTCAGCCAGCCGAACCAGCGATATTGTCCCCCGATAGACAGTTTGCTGATGGATTCGCGTTTAGACATTAACTCCGGCAGCACAATGGCTGGATTCCGGACAGGTTTCAAAAGTTCCGACACATGCTTTCGCTTGAGATTGGTGGCTTCATCGTCTGGATCGAACGGATTAATATTGTTCAGTGGCTCATTCATCATCTGTTCAAGAACCCGCGCATAGTGGGCACTGATCACCGGACTTCCCGCCACTGCAGTTTGAAGAATTGTCCGTAACATGAAGAGTCGAAAAATGGGATCTCCACGAGTTTCGCCATACACCCGTTCCAGCATGCCGACCATCACTCTTTCCCAATCGTGTTCGTCAATTCCCCTGAGTTCCCTCTCAATCTCGCGGATCAATACCGATTCCGGTGCCTCCCAGTCCGGTTTGCCGTCTCGACTCCGAATATCCACCGTAACCTGCGCAATATTGCGGGCGACGGTTTCTCGCTGGCGCTGGGCAGCAAGCCAGTTCGGCAGCCGGAAGACTTGAACGCCGACCTCTTTCCGGAACTCGGGCTCTGCGTCTGTGTAGTGGCGTTGGCCCGTAAGCAGCAAGACTGTGTACAGATCCTGCAGGTTAGCCTTCTCGAGCTGCTCCATGATCGTGGCTTGAAGTGGTTGACCGTCTTCATCAAGCCGCCGGCTGACAAACCGCAGATATTCGCAAATCTTTGTCAGGTCCATCCGCCGCGGGAACTGAGGATGCGAGATCAGGAAGGCATCGGCTTCGGCTACATACTTGCGAGCTTCCAAGGGTTTAAGGCGAGTGCAATCGAAAGAGTGCTGACTCACAAATTCGTTCAGAACGTCAACTTGCGGCCAGAATTCTGCTTCCGTGCGCAGCAAGTTGTCTAATCGGATTGCGAGCACGTCATCCTGCGGGAACTCTTTCACGTAAGCATCGATTGCGGTCCTGTATTGTGGCCCAAAACCAACACTGGCCGTGATCTGCCGGAGCATTTGATCACGTCTGACCTGAACATTCATTTCAAAAATATGCGTCGCACAGCGCGCGGCTAATGCCGTCGGTCCTGTCGGATTAGAGACCAACTCTGCACTGACGTCAGGTGTTTCCGCAAGCTGAATAAGATCGCTTCGGAATTTTTCAAAACGCTTGATGTCTTGTTGCCCACTTTTCTCATAGTCCTTCAGCTCCGCTGCCAATTTCTGAAGGGATGAAGTGAAGACAATGTCATTCTGCTCCTGAATCTGGCTTTGCTTGTTTTCGATGCTCTCAGTCAACTGCTGAACTGCTTCAATTTCTGTTTCACTTCGTGACTTCAAGGCATCAAGTTGTGTTTGGAGACTTCTGGCATCAACCAAAGTTGTCACCGCATTCAGTCGCTCCGTGAACATGGCGACGCCGGTCTCAAATGCTTCGCGGCGGGCGTCTTCATCCCGTGTGGCCTCCTCAATCTCGATGAGTAACATTTGGATCTGCGGAACTACCAACAGGTCCGGCTGCTCTTTTTGGATGGTGTCCGCATAGGATTTCGCAGACTCCACATCACCACGCTCCAGCAATGTCATCATTGCGGTGACGTGTGCTTCGAGCCTGTTGCTGTCGTTTCTGTTTTGGAGCACGAATACAGCCAACCCGGCAATGCTGATCACGGACAATGCTGCCACTACAAGGCGGCGGACGTTTTTTCTCCGCGACTCCGTCTCGAGTTCGTCGTATCTTGTCTGCAAGCGAAATCGCAGCGATTCCGGGACACCATCGTCATAAACTTCGAGGGCATGCTCGAGCAGTTCCAGTGATTCGCGGCGGTGACGCTGATCCAGCCCCTCCCGAAGTCGAGCGATCTGTTCGCCGTACTTCTGCTTCCTTAATTCTTCCTCATCGATTTCCTGCAGCCAGCCGAATGCCGCACGGGTCTGCTGGATCATCGGGTCGTCGTCAGGAAGCTGAGCTTTTTTCTGGCAGCTGTTCCAAATTTCACGAATTTGTCTGCCAGCAACCACATCGTGAGCCGACCATTTGTCTTGGAGCTGTGACACCAATTTCAGCATTTGTAAGCGTGCGCGGCGAGCTTCTTCCTGTTGCAGAGCACGAACGGCATTTCGCACGAGCCCAGCGTCCGGAGCTTTGAGCCACTCGGGACTGCTAAGTTCTGCACAGAGCAGGCTTAGTCTTCGATAATCCTGCGCTTGGACCGCATCGGCCAATTCTTTGCGCACCACTTTCATGCGTTCGGTTTCAAACAGTTCGACCTGCCGACCAGCCACCTCTTTGGCACTGCCGACTTCCGTCTTGTGAATCCGCCGCATAACACCCAAACGCACACTGAGCGGACTATTCGCCAACGCGTGGCGTCGGTTCAGACGATACAGCGGCTCCAGTCGCCGGGCCGGTGCGTAGCAACCATTGATCTGGCGTGACGCAAACTGATCCACGGCGGGGGGTGTAGGAAAACCGAACTGATGCAGATGCTCGGTCCAAACCAGCTGTTCTGGAAAATCGAGAATTGAGACGATTTCCAGCAGTCGGTTTTCGTCAGCCCGCATGATGGCTTCTGATTTTAGACCTTTCTCAACCAACTCGAGACACGTCTTCAGCAAGGAATTGATCTGCTGAATCACGGCTACATACTTCTCAGAAAGCCGTTTCAGTTCTGCTTCAGCGGGATCATTGCGAAGTTCGAGCATCGCGCGAATTTCGCCGACGATGTCCTGGATGTCGTCTTTGTGGATGGTCTCCATTATGGAACTCTCCCAGCTTGTTCCGCTCCGGCATCGACACTGGACGAGATCACGATCTCAGAGCCAAGGGCTCCCATGGAGCGGATCAGCCGATAATGGATGCGACCCGTCTTTTCGATTTCTTCACACAGTTCTGAAAGTGTCTTCATGGCTGTTTGGGCTTCGCTGAAAGTGTCGAATAGACCTGCCGAAACGGCTTTCTGTTCTTCAATTTTTTCCATCTGGCGTTGCCGAAGATCGCGTTGATTCGACAGGGCCTGTACGAAACCCTTTTCTAACTGACGGTCGAGGTTGTCCAATCCCGTCTGGGACTTTTCAAGTTCCTCATCGAAAGTGTTGAGTTCTCTTTGATACTTCTCTACTGCGCTGGCAACATCCTTGGTAAATTTTTCCAATTCCTTGTGACTTAAACGCTTCTCTGAGTAGATAACCTCGCCCTTGTCGTTCCGCGCCGGTAGCTTGGGAACGTTGGTGGAGTGCAACGCCTCGACAGCAAGTTGACCACCTTCCATTTTAAGTATCAGTTCAATTTTTAGAAGATTCCGATCCGAACCGTCTTCCGGGAAGAGCATTTCCATGGGCTCATTCAGGACGAGCGTATCGCCAGAGGTTGCATGTTCCGGCCATCCCTCAAACATAAGCTCCAGTTGCAGCAATTCGACGGGCGGCAGTTCTACACCGGGGACCACAAACGGCGCCATCTTTTGCTTGCTGTTGCTGAAACTGACTCTTAACGCGGGCGGATGCACTGACGACCAGAGATCGCAGACCTCGGTGTCTGCATCTGCGGAAATTTTAAGCCGGCAAAATGGTAATTTCCCCTTGTCTGCGTCCTTTAGCCAGCGGAAGCTGAACCGCTCATCCTTCAGCTGGAACTCGCCAATATTTTGGTTTCGATCAAACCCCGCTGCTGAGACCTGCGCGACGTTCCAGATGTATGACTGCTCCGCTTGGGACGGGGGATCTAGCTGGACCTTAAGTCCCTGAGGCTCAGAGAACTCACCACCAAGCAGTTCCAGATCCACTTTTGTTGGATCGGATGCTCGAATCAGACACAAGGCAATTTCGTCCGGGACGCCTTCGCCCGCAAGCGGCAATTTTCGTGACCGAATACGAACATCATCCAGTGGTTTCCCCGTCGCAATTGGTTGTGCATCCGTTGGTGTATCGCCTGACGCTGCGGCAATCTCCGACGGACCCGCCGCAGGCGGGGTCGCCGATTTTTCCGCAGGGTCGCTGTGGCCCAAATCAAGTGGTGCATCGGCATCCGGTTCAGGAGGCGCGGCCGATTCTGTGCTGGCGGCTGACGGTGCTTCATGCTTTGGGATTGACGACGAATTCGGCAATGTATCCGTCGGTTGAGGATTTGCGATCTCAGTTGGTCCGGCCGCTAGCGCCAGCGTGTTGCGTGGCCCCGATGAGGTAGATCCGCGCGTCATGAGCGTCATCAGCGCCATGAGCAGTCCCACGCAAAACATCTGCGCGAGAACTCCCATGCCAACGGGCACGAAGAAACTGACAGACTGCGGTTTGGTGACGTCGATGTTCATCTCGAATAATCCAATTCGGACTCTTTACTCAGCTGCGACTCCGTCGTCTGTTCTCACCAGTTCGATTCCCGTGGCGCCAGCGTCAGGAATCATCAGCCGCAAGGAGAACTGCAACTTGCTGTTTGCAGCAATGGATTCAAGCATGGTATTCAAATCCTGCGCCAGCAATTTCAACTGGTCTAACTCGGCAAGCATGGCATCCACTTCTCGATTGATATTTTTCACAATGGCATCCTGCGCATCTATTTCCCTTGTCTTCAGATCCCGGCTCTTAAAGTCCGCCTTATTTTCAACCAGCTTTCGAGCGTCGGCCTGTAAAATTTCCAGCTCCATTCGGGCTTTCTTGAGCAATTTTTTCTGTTTGTCAATCTCATCGCTGAATGACTTGAGATTGTCGTTCGTTTTAACCATCAGGCTAGGTGTAAACGAAAATTGCTTCATTTCAAATCCACGGTTCGCCTGATCCACAGCGGGCATTTCTAAAGTCATTTCCAGCGTCACGTGCACGTCTTGGTCAGTCGCCAGCAGTTTCACCATGATCTCTATTGTGGGACGATACTTTCCATTCGGTTCTCCTTGAATGCGAAATTTCACTGCATCGCCAACCGCGAGGATAGTCGGTCCTGTGCGTGTTACCTCGCCTGGCAGATTCATAAATTCATAATGAAATCTCAAGGCTTCCGTATTCGTCAGCTGATTGCGGCTTACCAATTGTTCCATCAGCTCTGCTTGACTCAAATCGAACTGCAGTGGCTTAACTCGGTGCACTTCGCGAAGCGTACATTTTTCGCGCTCTGGTTTTATCTCCGGATTGCCTGCTTCCATTTCCAACATGCAGTTGATGATTTCGAAGCCTTCATTATCTTTATGCCACCGGAACGAGAAATTCCAGTTTTGATCCAGCCGGAATGTGCCCACGACATCCGGATTGCCCCCTAGATTGACTCCTGTCGTCGACTGCCGAATTACGTCCCAGTCCCGGAATAGTTGCTCTTTGCTGTCTTTCTCCTCAAGCGAAAAATCCAGACCGGGCTTCAGCACGGAACGGCCGCCAATAATCTTCTTTAACGTGAAATGGTCGCGCGAATCCACATAAATCTTGGCAAGATGGATTGGACCATTCAGACCAGAATTCAGGCCCACACTCGGGATGCTTATTTGCAGCCGGTTGCCTAAGTCCCGCACATTCTGCAGCGGAGTAAATGCTGGTTCTCCCGACGGGGCGTTCTGCGCCGGCGGTGGTGGAGTGTGCACCGTCTTATTCGGCACGCCGACATTTTTGGACGTGTGGCCCGATGATGCCAGCAGCTTCGCTTGCTCATCAGCCTCCTGCTGTTGCTTCGCTTGGGCTACTTGGTCGTCAGGCTTCATAAGTGTCTGGGATTTCTGCTTCCTTTTCTGTTGTTCTTCGTGTGTGGCTTTTTCATTCGCCTCAGCCATAATCT
Source organism: Planctomycetota bacterium (assembly GCA_003670925.1). GTDB lineage: Bacteria > Planctomycetota > Planctomycetia > Planctomycetales > Planctomycetaceae > SXXK01. The sequence goes on from QWQG01000129.1 coordinate 33,840, forward strand.
TCGCCGCTGCGCCGGTTTCCGCGACGGGAAACGGCTGCACAGCTAGGACGAGAGTGACAACGACCATGGTTCCCAAGACTAGCAGACTCGCAGGATGCAGCAGAACAGGACGTCGACCCCGCCGACTTCGTCGATGAGAAACACTCACACCGGATATGCTCCGTTCTGGGTTGACAGCGAACTCCAGTTTGTCGTCGATCACGGCGTCTGGATGTTCGACGTCAGGAATATCAGCCGATGTTGCCTGAGTGGATGCATCCGAAATTGATGCATCCGAATTTACGCGTGGTCGTCGTCTGGCGATCGCATCTTCTTGATGATCGTCCCACGGGCGAGTTGCGACGTTCGTCAGTGGAGTCAGCGGAAGCAGTGGTGCCGGGATCTTCCTCGCAGCGATTCCCGGGATATCGATCGTTTTAGCGCGAGGGTCCAAGCGAGCTCGTTTCGCCGCGTCAGTTCCGTCAAGAATAAACTGCCACCTGCAATTGATACTGACAGGCAGATTGCCGCCAAAGAATGTGCTGTAGGATACGTCCCAGCGGCATGCAGGCGGAAGCAGCGAAAGCGCCTCGTGGACCAGTTGCAGCGCCCACGTCTCATCGCGACTTCCGACATCGCGCGGTAAAATCACCTGCATGAGATTGCTCGTCTCGCCCGCAGACGATGCCAGCACGGCGGCCCAGCCTGCATCGCCTGTCGCTGCCTTCCATGCGTGGCAGGCGTCCGACTTTGGCTGGTCGAGCATGGGCAGATCGAGCTGCTTTTCATCCGGCAGCACGGAGGGTTCCGTATCGCTGCTCCAGTCTCTGATCCACGGCACCTTCAATGATTCCGCAGCCGGGCCTTCGGAAAGTGCGGTTGCAAGCTGGCTGCTCTCGACAGCCAGCATATGGGCCAGTTTATTAGATCGATTTGTGTGGTCGAGCGGAGCATTGGAGACGCGGGCCAGAATATGCAGTTTTTGATCACCGACTCGGGCAATGTAATGGGCGAAGTTCACGGGATTCAGATTCGCCTGATCACCATAGGCGTCAAACACATGTGAATAACTCGTCAGTCGCTCCAGCAACTGTGCCAGATTTCCCGGCATGCCGCGTGTGCTCCGCACCGTACAGAACCCCGTACTGCCGGTTCGCAGACCTTGACGGGCTGAAGTAAACACGATCTCCTGAATCACGAATCCCGCTCCTTTCGGCCGGAGTTTTTCGCGGCCGCTGGAAGAGGAACAGCAGTGGTAGATGCCGCCGCAGGAATCAGGGACGCGTTGCCGTTTCGTAACCCGGCTCGGTGCAATGCATAGAACACCGGCAGTTCAACCCAACGAGGAGCAATCTGACTGGGGTCAAATCGCAGATCCACGCGCCCATTCAGATCTGATCCCGCCACGATTGGACTTCGCCCGGTGGCAGTAACCGGAATGAAGACCACCTCGCTCGCAAATCCTCGCGCAGCCGTGACGATCGACGGCCCATGCTCCATCAGCAACTCTTCGATGTCTTTGGAGACTTCCATCAACAGATCCAATTGCAGACAAGAAACGCCATCATGACCGACGCGAATCACATCATCCAGAGCTTTAGGCGACTTTTTCAGCAAGGGACGCCATGCATCAAATTTATGGACGATGACAATCAGCGGACGATCGAACTTTTCGGTGGCTGGCATTTTCGTCAACTGCCGCACTCGAGCGGCAGCTTCCGAAAGTACGTCCGCTTGAGGATATGTGGTGCTCCCCGATTCTAACTGCGGATCTAGACTGGGGGCGCTGCAAGCACGACAGGCGCGTCGGAACGCTGATTCCTGCGTCGGGTCGTAGATAAATAGGAGCGCTTCCGACTTCGCCATATGATCGATCACGGGCGTCTGCGACGTCACAGCTCCCGGCAGATAGTGTTCCCCGGCATTGTCGTACAGACAAACCATCCGCGATACTTCGCGACGTCGGCTATGCAGCGGATGAGTTTCGTCCGGCTGAACCGAGTATAAATAGGGACGCGACATCAGCAAATCCTGCTCGCCGACATGCGTTTCGTAATACCACTTTCCGGTCCTGTCGGTCTTTTCAAGTTTGACGAGCTTCGTATGATCTTCGTAGTCAAACAGCGTCTTCACATATTCGGTCATCAACTGATTGGCACGCGGTGCCGCATTCTCAAACCGCAGATGAAATTGCTTACTCAAGCTGGCCCCTACCGAATGAATCATCGTGGCGAGATAAAAGGACTTGCCTGATGACGGGGCGCCCAGAATTGAAAGAAACAAGGGCTCCATTTCTAAGAGGCCGCGATTCACAATGGCATGACAGCGCGGGCAGGCCAATTCCTGACATGCCTCTCCCTTCTCATCCAGCGCTCGGCCATCGACCGTGAAAAGTGTCGGCAGAAACCTGCGATATTCTGCAGCGCCGGCCCGCGAATCACCAATCAGGCTGCCATGCGCCGCCACCCACAGAATCTCCTCCGGCGGAAACCTGTACCAGCAGGTCGGACAAGTGACCAGTGGCAGAAGTGAGATGGAGCGTGCAGACTCAACCATTGCTCTGGTATCACGTGTCTCAAGCGGGCCTGAAAGAGAAAAGCCTTGGATTTCAAAAGCGTTGAGGGTAGTCCCTAGACGGCTCTGCAACTCTTGAACCAATCCCTGCCGTTTCACCATACAATTGATGCAGTGCCCGAGTCAACTTGGGGGAACTCGAACACTGTGATTTACCCAAACGTTTTCATGCGTGTGTCGGCTGGCTTCCAGCAAACTTCGGTTTTTCGTCCTCCCGCGTGTCCTCATATCGTTGACAAGCGTGCCGACATCTGCGGTAATCGTTTTCTGCATTCTGTTGCCCACCTTTTCGCGACGTTGGTTTGCCGCGGGAATTCGTTGAGGAATCACATGACTTCTGATGTTCGCCGATTGCTGTGTAGCGCGCAAATTGCCGCGATTTTGCTGGTAGTGACCGCCTGTCCTGATGCCCTAACTGCCGACGAAATCAACTACAACCGCGACGTGCGGCCCATTCTTTCGGATACCTGCTACAAGTGTCATGGTCCGGATGCGGCGGAACGGAAGGCGGGGCTGCGCTTGGATTCCCACGCCGGCGCTGTCGCCACACTGGAATCTGGCTCCATCGCAATTGTGCCCGGTCAGATCGATGATAGCCAACTGCTTGCGCGGATTCGCTCTCCTGATCATGATCTCATCATGCCGCCTGTGGCCAGCGGCAAAAAGTTGACGCCGGCGCAGATCGAAACGCTCACAAAATGGATTGAGCAAGGCGCTGAATACGAAGGCCATTGGTCATTCATTCGGCCTCAGCAAGCCGCTCTGCCAGCTGTCAGTGACGAAGCATGGAGCCGAAATCCCATTGATCGCTTTGTGATGGAGAAACTCGACATGGCGGGCTTAAAACCATCGGCGGAAGCCGATCGAGTTACCCTCATTCGTCGTGCTACGCTGGATCTTACTGGATTGCCGCCGACACCGGATGAAGTGCAAGCCTTCCTTGCGGATGTTGCTCCGAATGCCTACGAGACGGTCATTGATCGATTGCTCGCATCACCGCGCTTCGGCGAACAGATGACGCGATACTGGCTTGATCTGGTGCGCTACGGCGATTCACATGGTCTGCATCTTGACAACGAACGAGCCCTCTGGAAATATCGCGAATGGGTCATCAATGCCTTAAACGCCAACAAGCCATTCGATCAGTTTACGGTCGAACAACTGGCCGGCGATCTGCTGCCTAATTCTACGCTCGACCAGAAGATTGCCACGGGATTCAATCGCTGCAATGTTTCGACTAGCGAAGGCGGTTCGATTAACGAAGAGGTGCTGGTGCGTTACGCCGTCGATCGCACCGAAACTATGTCCACGATCTTCATGGGCATGACCCTAGGTTGCGCTGTATGTCACGATCACAAGTTTGACCCAGTCACGCAGAAAGAATTTTACCAGCTCTTTGCATTCTACAATGCCTCCGCCGATGCGGCGATGGATGGTAATGCGTTGGCACCGCCACCCACGATTAAAGCGCCCACTTCCGAACAGACCGCTATCATCGCGGATCTGGATACGAAGATCGCCGCAGTGAAAGCCCAGATCACGTCGGCCCTCGCTTCCGTGGACTATGTGGATCTAGGTGCCGGAACTGTGCTTGCAACGTTGGAGCCTGCCGAGTTCATCTGGATCGAAGATGAAACTCCGGCAGGTGCTCAAGTGCAGGGCGACACGCCTTGGGAATTCGTCGCCGCTCCTGATCATCCGGTGCATTCAGGGATGAAATCGACGCGTCGCAAAGCGGACGCCATGAGTCAGCATTTCTTCACGGGTGCCACCTCCGGGCTGAAGATCGGCGCAGACGACAAATTGTTTGCCTACTGCTGGCTCGATCCGACGAATCCCCCAAAAACCGTCATGCTGCAGTTCAACGACGGTAACTGGAATCATCGCGCGTTCTGGGGCGAAGACACGATTGCATTTGGGGCCGGTGATCTTCCCGAGCATCGCTTGATGGGGCCGTTGCCTCCGACCGGGCAGTGGGTTCGCCTCGAAGTCGATGCGGCCCATGTCGGGCTGGCTGCGGGAGCGGAACTCAACGGTTGGGCTTTTACGCAGTTTGGTGGAACCGTCTATTGGGATCACGCGGGAAGTTTCACGAAGACTCCCCAAGGCAGTCAGGCGTTCGAATCGCAACTTGCTTGGGAAGCCGCCGACCGTGCGCTTGAAAAATCCACTGCACCTCAGCCAGTGCGTGATGCGATTAAGTTAGATGCTGACAAACGCACACCAGATCAGGCAAAACTCATTCGAGACCACTTCGTCCAGTTCGTTCACCCCAAAACACGCACGGTGTTTGAGCCATTCCAGCAGCAAGTGGACGGCATGACCAAGCAGCGCAATGAGACCGATGCGGCGATTGCCATCACCATGATTATGGAAGATCTCGCACAGCCCCGCGACACGTTTGTGCTCAAACGCGGTGAATACGACAAACCGGGAGAAAAGGTTGAAGCAAACGTGCCGGCAATGTTTCCCCCCTTGCCTGAGGGTGCCCCCAAAAATCGACTGGGCCTCGCAAAGTGGCTGGTCGATCCATCGCATCCGCTCACCGCTCGTGTCGCCGTAAATCGTTATTGGCAGCAGTATTTTGGCGTGGGAATTGTCAAGACGGCCGAAGATTTTGGAATGCAGGGCCAGTGGCCCACAAATCCAAAACTGCTCGACTGGCTGGCAGTAGAATTTGTCGAAAGCGGCTGGGACATCAAGGCCTTTCAAAAGTTGATCGTGATGTCGAGCACGTATCGTCAGGTATCATCCGTCTCGCCTGAATTGTTATCCGTCGATCCTGAAAATGCCCTGCTGGCCCGCGGTGCGCGGTTCCGTCTGGATGCCGAAGTCGTCCGCGACAGTGCGTTGGCGATGAGTGGTTTGCTGGCAGAAGCCTACGGTGGGAAAAGTGTGCGAACCTATCAGCCGGATGGCATTTGGGAATCCGTGGCGTTCGTCGGCAGCACGACTCAGAATTATAAACGCGACGACGGTGCTGCGCTTTACCGACGTAGTCTGTATACATTCTGGAAACGTACGGCACCGCCACCCTCCTTGATGGCTTTCGACGCGCCGTCGCGAGAAACCTGCGTCGCACGCCGAGCCCGCACCAACACACCTTTGCAGGCGCTCGTGTTAATGAACGATACCCAATACGTCGAAGCATCGCGTCATCTGGCAGCGCGGATGATGACCGAAGGCGGCGATTCGGCAGCCAAACAACTCACGTTCGGCTTTCAGTTGTGTACCGCCCGCATCCCTGCTGAACACGAAATGCAGGTACTCATTCGAGTCCACGCTGCACAGGTCGCGCACTACCAAGCAAATCCTGCTGAAGCCGAAAAACTCCTTGTCATCGGTGCGTCGCCGCGGATTGCTGAGCTTGACCCGCCCAGCTACGCCGCCATGACCATGATGGCAAACCTGATTCTAAATCTGGATGAGACGATTACGAAAGAATGATCTCTGTTGCCATTCAGCCACATCTTAGACGCCTTCCGTCTTGATTCAGGCGGAAGAGTGCAGTTCGATCTGCCGCGATGAAAATCGCTTACTAATCACTCCTAGCATCACTGAAAAGCTCTTGTTGTTGAAGCCTTGAGGCTTGGAAAACCACGTCTTCTCCCCGGCAGATGAAACTCTGCGTTTGGTAACACATGGTAATTTTCAGGGCGTCAAGACATCTGATCTTTGGGTTCCCGCCGCTTCGCAGACCGCACCTACCAATGCTCAACCGGGCCGTTGGGTGTCTTGACCAGCGCTGTCGGTACGGAACACTTTCGTTCGCCGTGGCGGACGCGGATGTGGTTGAGGATCGCATCGAATTCTGCGAACGATTCGAATCGTCGCAGGCGGTCTTCTAGGTCTTCCGGAATTCCCAAGCGTGAGCCGTACCAAGCGGCAAACTTGCGAAACATCAGGCACGCAAAGTCGTCATACTGTTGAGCCATCAGTGAAAAGTGATTGGACAAAAATCCAAGCTGCTCATCAACGGTCGGTTCATACGCTCCCTGTTCGCCATTTGCTCGGCTTTGAATTCGGCGAAAGATCCAAGGATCCAGCATCGCTCCACGCCCGATCGCAACTGCCGCGCAGCCGGTTTCACGCATCATGGAAAAAGCCTCGTCCGGCGTTCGCACGTCCCCGTTGGCAATAATCGGCATCGAACGCACGGCGGCGACGGTCTGTCGAATTCCCTCCCGATTCACCGTTCCGTGAAAGCCCTGCGACCGTGTCCGCCCATGGACGGTCACCGCCGCCACTCCGATTTCTTCAAGCGCGACAGCAAGTTCCGGGGCCGTGATCATGCTAGCATCCCAGCCGAGCCGCATTTTGACAGTTACCGGAAGTTTGACAGCATCGATCACGCGTGAAACCATGTTGACGGCTCCTTCGACGTTGCACATCAAACGCGCCCCGCCGCCCGAACTGTTCACCTTCGCCATGGGACATCCCATGTTGATGTCAATTGCTTCGTAGCCATGGTCCTGCAGCCAGATGGCCGCCTTCACCAGATGGCTTGTTTCACCGCTGAAAATCTGAACTGACAACGGTCGATCGTCCGCGCATGTTTCCACAAGATCCAAGGATTTACGTCGTTCCGACCATAACATGGAGGCCAGCACGAGATCCGTCGTTGCCAGTCCCAGTCCGCCTATTCCCCGCAGTACTAAGCGAAACGCCAAATGCGTATAGCCCGCTAGTGGAGCGAGAAAAAACCGCGTCGGCAAGGTGCGCCCACCGATCACTATCGGTTCGCCAACCAATGTCTTGCCGCTTGACGCAGCGTCAGCGATCGGGCACACCACCGCCGGTAAGCCACGATCAGGCATTTGGCTTGCCACATCCCGATTGAGGTGCGTCTCTTGAGACACGACTTAAGCCTTCGTTTCGTGGACAGGCAATTGCCACCCGAGGGCCTGCATTGCGTCGATCACTTCCAGCAACGGAAGGCCAATGATATTTGTCAGGCTTCCCGTAAACTGCGAAACAAACGCCGCCGCATTGGCCTGGATCGCATATCCTCCGGCCTTGCCTACGGATTCATTCGTAGAAAGATACCATTCGATCAGTGCGTCGGACACGTCACAAAACGTCACGCAAGATTTGACAATGAACTCACGCACGTCATTTCCCTTTGCTACATTGACGCCCGTCCAGACCTCGTGCGTTCTTCCCGCCAGCCAGTGACGCATCCAGTGGCGAACCTCCGCCTGCCATTTCGCCGGTTCAGGTTGCCCCAGAACTCGTTTGCGTTGTGCATCATCTTTTGCGATGACAACCGTATCGGCGACGACAATGAATGGCGCAGTCGGCATCCCCGCGTCCGTCAATTTTCTTGACGTCAATACTTGACGACTGACATCGTGATATTTTTCGCGCACGATCTGCAGTAAGCGGTGTTCGAAGCCTGCATCGTCATCTACGTCGTAAAAATCGGCTTCTGCCGATGACAGCGGGGGCATGATCTGCAACCCGTCTGTGCCCACGATCGAGGCCAACAATTCGCGACGTTGGGGTGATCGAGAACCAAGTACGACAGCTTTGGCAACACTCATTTTCACGACAAGTCTCTTTAAAATCACCAACTGCAACACAGCGATTCGCTGCGTCCACTTTCATTTTCTCATGACGAATCGTATTGTGCGAGCGCGGAAAAGGAAAATCATCCGCATTGTTGCAGCGTACGTCGTCAACGACGCACGAAGCCGATCGGCCCTGAATTTTATGGAGAATTCGCATTCATGTCCGACATTTCAGAACTCTTTATGCGTTGTGTAGAAATGCAGAAGGCCGGCGAACACGCGATCGCGGCGCAGGGATACGCTGCGATTCTGCGCGCCGACCCAACACATGCCGATGCTTGGCATTTGTCCGGCTTGCTGGCACATCAGTTAGGCCGATCAAGTGATGGCATTGACTACATTTGCCGCGCGATTGAACTGGACTCGACGAATGCGGAGTACTGGTCTAATCTCGCGGCCATCCAAATGGCCCTAGGACAAGGGCTGTCTGCCTTGGTGGCTGTGGATCAGGCGATTGCGACTAACGGAGCTTTGTCGGCCACGCATTTCCAAAAGGGACGCGTGCATTCCAAACGTGGGCAGTCAGAGCAGGCGATGGTGGCGCTGAAGAAGGCGCGAGCAGGCGGGTTCGACCCGGCTTTAGTTGCCTTGGAAATTGGAACGGTGCTGCAGTCCATCGGGGATCTTGCCGGCTGCGTAAATTCGTTGGAAGAAAGCCTCCAATTGAATGCCGATCAGCCATCAGCTTGGCTGTTGTTGTCGCGTCTCGTGACGGCCTCCCAGTATCGATTCTCGGCGGCTCAATTGCCGATAATGTATCGTCTGTTTGAACAGACTCAAAGCGCAAAAGACCGGGCGAGGATGGCCTTTTCACTCGCCGCGCACTTTGACCATGTGGGCGAATATGCCAAAGCTTTCGAGCACTGGACGACGGGCAACGAGTGCTCACGCCAATTTCGAAGCGTGCAAGGGCAGACTTACGATCCAGCAACAAGAACGCGGGTGGTCGATGATTTGATCGACGTGTTCAGCAGTCGGTTCCTGCAGTCATTGCAGCCAATCCTTTACTCCCCACGACCGATTATTGTCGTGGGCATGCCACGCTCAGGAACTTCGCTGATTGAGCAGATGCTGGCGAGTCATCCAGAAGTAGCCGCTGGCGGAGAATTGTCGTTCTGGCCTGTGGCCTTCGAAAGGCAATTTGGGCCGCCGGAAACGCGTTCGAAACTCGCGACTCTCACGTCGGAATGGCGAAAATCCACAGCCAACAATTACGCCGCCGTACTCAACGAGATCTCTCCCCAGATGCGACGCGTTGTCGATAAGTTGCCGAGTAATTACTTAAGCCTCGGGCTGATCGCCAGTGCATTCCCGAATGCGACGATCATTCACTGCTGCCGTGATCCCCGCGATATTTGCTTGTCCTGTTACGGGCAACTCTTTGATGACGCTCAGTTGCAGCTTTCAACGAGTAAACTGTCGTGGCTCGCGCAGCAATATCATGACTATGCTCGACTCATGCAGCATTGGCACAGAGTGCTGCCGGGACGAATCACCGACGTTTACTACGAACGCCTCGTCCAGAATCCGGAGGTGCAGTTGCGGAGACTTCTGAAAACATGCAAACTGCCATGGTCTGCCAACTGCCTCAGCTTTCATCGCAAGCAACGTACCGTTCAGACAGCCAGCGCCGTCCAAGTACGACAACCACTGTATCAGTCTTCCCGAGGTCGCTGGACAAAGTATGAGACACAATTGCAGCCGCTGAGTGACTTGCTGAAAAATTGGATCGCAGACTATGGTGCAGTGAGCGACCTAGAAATTCTAGATGATCCAATGAACAGAGACTCAACGCAAAAGATCGCATAGAGTTTTCCGCTGAAATAATCCGGAGCGATGATGCTTTGCCCCGCGCGACGCGACAAACACGGCAAGCCCGAAGACCCATCGGAATTTGAACTGAACCACATTTGCAGAGACAGCGTCAGCAAGGTTGCCCCCGTATTTAAGTTCGTGAGCGAACCCGCCTAAGCATCGTCACTTTCGACGATTGCGGCAACATACTTAACCAGCTCTTCAACGTTTAGACGCAACGGAAAAGCGCGCGCGGCAATCGACCTGACCCTGCCTTTCGAATCTGCAAGCACATGTCCCCACAGCGGTCCGTCCACAGCGGTCCGTCCACAGAAAGCATGTCGTACATGGAAGCTATTTCATGGTCTGCGGCGATAATTATCGTGAAACCTATGGGCTTTGCTCCAATCTCGGCACTCAAGCGATTCACCCACCTCAGAATCTCAAACTCATCGTCACGGCAGATGACGGCTCGCCAACTGGAACTGACGAGCCTTTATGTTCGAGGTTGTCGGGGAAGGTCGAAGCGATCGAGATTCATCACCTTGTTCCACGCCGCCACAAAGTCACGCACGAACGCCTGCTGCGCGTCGTTACATGCATAGACTTCCGCAATGGCTCGAAGCTGGGAGTTTGAACCAAAGACGAGATCGACAGCGGTGCCGGTCCACTTGACTTTGTTCGCTCCACGAACGCGTCCTTCGAACGCGTGCTCGCATTGGGCGTGCTTCTTCCACTCAGTATTCATATCGAGCAGGTTCACGAAGAAATCATTTGTCAGCGTCTCGGGCCGGTCGGTGAAGACGCCAACATCGGACTGACCGACAGTTGCATTGAGTACTCGCATGCCGCCGACGAGAACCGTCATCTCAGGGGCAGTCAGCGTCAGCAGGTGCGCGCGATCCAACAGCAGTTCTTCCGCCGGCCTGTTTTGCCCTTTTGTGCAGTAGTTGCGGAATCCGTCTGCGGTGGGTTCGAGCACGGCAAACGAACTGACGTCGGTTTGCTCCTGCGAAGCATCCGTACGGCCTGGCGTGAAGGGAACCTGCACGTTGTGCCCGGCTTTCTTCGCTGCGGCCTCAACCGCAGCGCAACCACCCAGTACGATCACGTCCGCGAGAGAAACTTTTTTTCCGGCGGACTGAGCCTTGTTGAAGTCCGTCTGGATTTTTTCGAGTTTCGGCAGCACCTTTGCCAGTTCATTCGGACTGTTGACTTCCCAGTCCTTTTGCGGCGTGAGGCGAATACGCGCCCCGTTCGCTCCGCCACGTTTGTCGGTGCCGCGGAACGTTGCCGACGATGCCCACGCGGTCGAGACCAGTTGAGAGATGGACAATCCTGATGCAAGGATCTTGCCCTTAAGGTCTGCGATGTCGTTCGCCCCAACCAATTCATGATCCACGGCGGGAATCGGGTCTTGCCACAATTGCGATTCAGGAACCAAGGGGCCGAGACACCGAGAGACGGGCCCCATGTCGCGGTGCGTCAGCTTATACCACGCCTTGGCAAAGGCTTCTGCGAACTGGTCCGGGTTCTCGTGAAATCGCTTTGAAATCGGCCCATAGATCGGGTCCATTTTTAGGGCTAGATCCGTCGTAAACATCATCGGGGCATGCTTCTTCGAGGGATCGTGAGCATCCGGCACGGTGCCCGCGGCAGATGCATCGGAAGGCGTCCACTGCGTCGCACCGGCTGGGCTTTGCGTCTGCACCCATTCATAGCCGAACAGGTTGTCAAAGTAGTTGTTGTCCCACTTCGCTGGCTCGGTCGTCCATGCTCCCTCTAATCCGCTCGTAATTGTGTCGCCGGCATTGCCGGTGCCAAAACTGTTCTTCCAGCCGAGGCCTTGCTCTTCGAGGCTGGCACCTTCAGGTTCGGGACCGACGTACTGGTTTGGATCAGCGGCACCATGGGCCTTGCCGAAAGTGTGTCCGCCAGCAATCAACGCCACGGTCTCTTCGTCATTCATCGCCATGCGGGAGAACGTTTCCCGAATGTCCCTGGCGGCAGCGACGGGATCAGGTTTGCCGTTCGGCCCTTGCGGATTTACGTAGATCAAACCCATCTGAACGGCACCGAGAGGATTCTGCAGTTCTCTGTCGCCAGTGTAGCGTTCATCTCCGAGCCATTGACTTTCAGGTCCCCAGTAAACATCCCCTTCTGGTTCCCAGACATCCTCACGCCCTCCCGCAAAACCGAACGTCGTGAATCCCATCGATTCCAGAGCACAGTTACCGGTGAAGATCATCAGGTCGGCCCACGAAAGTTTCCGGCCGTACTTTTGCTTGATCGGCCAGAGCAACCGACGCGCCTTGTCGAGGTTCCCATTGTCGGGCCAACTGTTGAGAGGTGCAAAGCGGAGTGTGCCAGCACCCGCGCCGCCACGTCCATCGGTGATGCGGTAAGTCCCTGCGCTGTGCCATGCCATCCGAATGAAGAATGGCCCATAATGACCATAGTCGGCCGGCCACCAGTCCTGCGACGTTGTCATCAAATCAATGATGTCCTTCTTCAGGACATCAAGGTCGATGCTGGTGAACTCCTGCGCGTAGTCGAATTCCTTATCCATCGGATTGGACAGGGAAGAGTGCTGGTGGAGCATCTGCAGGTTCAACTGATTCGGCCACCAATTTCCGTTGGACAGAGCCCCAGCCGCTGTGTGTCTACTGGACGCGCTCATCATCGGGCACTTGCTTTCCGTATTCATATTCTCTCCGATCGAGTACTGAATGTTTTCCAACCCATCTCTTTATACAGCGACTAGGAGTGCTTGAAAAGAGTCTCAGAGATTGTTATCCGAAAAGGACAACTGAATCGTGTGATCGCATTTGCACGAGTTGGCGATCGGTTTGGCATCTTTACTTTCTACGCCGTGTTGGGCAGAGTCGTAACGATCAGTTCTTAGTGAATGCGATTCGACGGCCACCGGCATTCTACGATGCTTGTGGAATTCCTGTTGTTGAAAGCTGGCGAACAGAAACAGGGGGCTGACTTCAATCACACGATTTTCAAGGCGAAGATATCCATGGGAATTCAAACTGAGAATTCCGTTTGCCTAGACCGACATGCTGCCAACCTATCTGAAGGTTTTGAAAGCACGCGCGGCGCAAGCTCTCAACATTCTGGACCGGTTTGATATCATCCTGAAATTCAGCGAAACGATCGACATCGGCCGGGACAAGGGCCGGCAAGTTTCTGCGTGAGGCGTGCGTGCGAATCGTTCTCAGATCGAGCTGACGAGGCAAAAATCAAGGATCAAATAAGTTTCATCGCCAAAACATCTGTCTAGGTGGCACGCCGAACTTGACTGTCGAGCCTCGCAGGCGAAATCTGCATCGCCTTCCGTTACACTCTCCTGTCGTCTATGGAATATTTCTTTGACCGAAAAATTGATTACGCCCTGATATGACTCGAATTCAGCAACTGGATGCTCACGTTGTCAACCGCATTGCCGCCGGCGAAGTGATTGAACGTCCGGCCAGCGTGGTGAAAGAACTGTTGGAAAACAGCGTCGATGCGCTTTCCACGCGCATTGAAGTCGACATTGTCAACGGCGGCATGGATCTGATTCGCATTTCCGACAACGGCGAAGGCATTCATCCAGACGACATTCTGCTGGCGGTGACCAGTCATGCGACCAGCAAAATTCGCTCGGATGCTGATCTGGATCATGTGAGCACATTGGGGTTTCGCGGCGAAGCATTGGCGTCAATCGCCTCGGTCGCAAAGTTCCGGATTCGCACGCGTCCGGAAGAATGTCCGGTTGGCCGCGAACTGGACAGTCACGGTGGTCAGATCGTCATCAACCGCGATTGCGGATGTTCGTCCGGAACTGTAATGGAAGTCCACAATCTTTTCTTCAACACGCCGGCTCGCCGCCGTTTCCTCAAGAAATCAACGACCGAATTTGGACATATCGCCGAGCATTTTTCACGCATTGCTCTCGCTAATCCACGTCTCCACCTCGTGTTGCGGCACAATGAAAAACTTGTGTACGAATTGCCGGCCGCTGCCGAGCCATTGGAACGTATTCGCCGCTTCTTTGGGAGTGATGTGGCCGATCATCTGATTGCTGTTTCATCGGAGGCGGACCTGCCCGCTGGCGGAAAAATTCGCGTGTGGGGTTACGTTGGTTCCCCTTCGCTGAGTCGATCCACGCGGAAGGACCAGTTTCTGTTTTTGAACGGCCGCTGGATTCAGGATCGGAGCCTCCAACATGCGCTGGCGGAAGCCTATCGCGGCCTGTTGATGGTCGGTCGCCATCCCGTCAGCTTTCTATTTCTTGAACTTCCGCCAGCGTTGGTCGATGTCAACGTGCATCCGACCAAGAGTGAAGTCCGTTTTCAGGACAGTCAGCTTCTGTATCGTCAGCTGCTGAAGACTTTACGCGACAAATTTCTGACGCTCGAATTTCGCTCAAATATCGAAGTGTCAGGTGCAGGTCGTCCGCATGAGTTGCGCTTTGACCGCCCTGCAACTGCCATGCAGCCCCAAAAAGAGCTCGATCTTTGGGCCGCGCACGCGACTGTAAGTCATCCACCTCGGATCGGTGAGTTTGCGCGATCGTCATCCAACGATCGTGCTGTCTTTACAAATCCCGATGTGCTTGCCGCATTGGCTGTTCAGCCGCATCAGCGACGTGGCACCTTTGATTCTGCGGCCGACTCCGCGAACCCTGCCGTCGCGGACTTCAGCGAGCCGACGAGCGGCAGAACGTCAGACCTCCGAGATGGTTCCGCATCGCCTACCGAATCAACAAGCACGCCGGTCAGTGGCGTGGCGGCAGAACCGGACGCTGTGACTCCGCCGATGCATCACATGTCGCCCGATGTCGATGTCGCGCAGGCGCTGCACGGCGCTGCACGGCCCAGCACCGACGAATTCCGGGCCTTCCAGATTCACGATTGCTACCTTGTCGTGGCCAGCGAAGCCGGTCTAGAAGTCATCGACCAGCACGCCTTGCACGAAAGAATTCTCTATGAACATCTCCGGAAACGAATCCTGTCGGGCGGCGTGGAACGTCAACGCCTGTTGATTCCGGAGACGCTTGAATGTTCCGCGACCGAATGTGTTGCCTTGCTGGAATCACTGGATGTACTCAAAGAGATCGGCTTTGAACTTCAGGAATTTGGCGGCACGACGATTTTACTGATGGCGCATCCCACGCTAATTCCACGCGGCAATCTGATCCGCATTGTCAAGGACTTTGCGGAGCAACTGATTCAGAACGACGGCAAAATGAACCGTCGCGATCTGCTCGATCACATGCTGCACACGATGTCTTGCCGCGCCGCCATTAAGTCCGGCCAGCGGTTAACGCTGGAAGAAATGCAGGAGCTTTTGCGGCAAAGGCACCTTGTCGATGACGCGCATCATTGCCCTCACGGTCGCCCTACGGCCCTCACACTCAGTCGCGGGACGCTGGATCAGCAATTCGGACGGCTCGGCTGAATTGCAGTGATCAAGTTTACACCAAAATCTTCCCCTGCAGATCCTGCCATGGATGCATTCCGCGAATCTCAAATTTCTTGTGACCGTTTTGGGGGGAACACGAACAGGGGGGAGGCATGACGAGGTGACCACGTTTATTGATTCTTGATGAAGTAACACAAAGCCGCGTGGATGACTGTGGTTGTGGGTGGTATGATCCTGAGCATGACAAATTCCACTTCACTTAGCCTCCCAATCCTCAACCTTGCGGATCCGGATTCGGATCCATTGGCAACTCTGCAGGCCCAAGAGCGTACTGCCTGCCAGCGAAAACCACTGCCGATGACAATGGCAGAAGCGCTCGAACGCGGCTGGGATGAACTGGACGTCGTCTTCGTGACAGGTGATGCCTACATTGACCATCCCAGTTTTGCCAGCGCCATTCTTGGCCGTGTGCTGGAGGCCGGTGGATTTCGCGTCGGCATTGTCAGTCAGCCCGACTGGCGGTCCTGTGATGCTTGGCGGACGTTTGGAAAGCCGAGACTGTACTTCGCGATCAGCGCGGGGAATATGGACTCGATGATCAATCACTATACCGCCAATCGAAAAGTGCGGAATGACGATGCGTACTCCCCTGGAGGCCGGATCGGACTGCGACCAGATCGAGCCACGCTGGGATACTGCCAGCGGGCTCGGGAAGCGTATCCGGGGGTCCCTGTGATCGCCGGAGGAGTGGAAGCTTCGCTGCGGCGTCTGGCCCATTACGACTATTGGAGTGACAAAGTTCGCCGCTCTATTTTGCTGGATGCCAAAGCGGACTTGGTGGGGTTCGGGATGGGGGAAGATACGATTCTGGAAATCTCCAGAAGGCTGGCTGCTGGTGAAACGGTGCGTGACCTGCGCGATATGCGGGGCATGGCGTATGTCTTGGGTGCGAAGGAATCGGAAGAGCGTTTTGGAGATCCGTCGCAAGAGCCGACGTTTCTGCGTCTGCCGAGTTTCGAAACTGTCGCGACGGACAAGCCGGCATTTGCTGAAGCGACAAAGATCATCCACAATGAAACGAATCCCTACAACGCCAAAGGACTCGTGCAGTTCCATGATCGACAGGCTGTGGTCTGCAATCCTCCGCGATTTCCGATTTCGCGGGCAGCCATGGACTCGATCTACGGTTTCCCCTACACCCGCAGACCGCATCCATCGTATGTCGAAAAGATCCCTGCGTTTGAGATGATTAAGGATTCCGTGACGATCATGCGCGGCTGTTTCGGTGGCTGCACGTTTTGTTCGATCACCACTCATCAGGGAAGAATCATTCAATCTCGCAGTCATGACTCGGTGATCGGCGAGATCGAAGCCATGACGCGTGACCCGCAGTTCAAGGGTGTCATTAGCGATATTGGCGGTCCGACGGCAAATATGTATGAAATGCGGTGTTCGCGTCCCGAAGTCGAGGCCAAATGTCGGCGGCAATCGTGCGTGCATCCGACGATTTGCAAATTACTGGGAACCGATCATGGGCCGCTGGTGAAACTGATGAAGGATGCGCGGGAAACACCGGGCATCAAGAAAGTATTCGTCGCCAGTGGGATTCGCATGGATCTTGCCCGTCGATCGCCGGAGTACATGCAGGACTTGGTGCGGCATCATGTGGGCGGGCATCTGAAAGTCGCACCGGAACACTCAGACGCCGGCGTGCTCACTCTCATGCGAAAGCCGGACAGCGACGATTTTGAACAATTTGCCGAAGTGTTTGACCGCGAGTCGAAGGCTGCCGGAAAGAAGCAGTACATCATCCCGTACTACATCGCGAGCCACCCCGGAAGCGACCTGCATGCGATGATTGACCTAGCATTGTTTCTGAAACGCAATGGTTACCGCCCTGATCAGGTACAAGATTTCATTCCTGCGCCTTTCGATGTGGCCACGGCCATGTATTACACGGGGATCGACCCGTTCACGAAGAAACCGGTGTACGTGGCTCAACATCTGCGCGATCGAAAATTGCAGCGTGCCCTGATGCAGTTCTTCAAGCCGGAAAATTATTTTGATGTGCGTAAAGCTCTTGAACAGGCGGGTCGCCAGGATCTGATCGGAGCAGGCTGCGACTGCCTGATTCCCTCCAATCCTCCTCGCGAGGCACTGGATAAACGCCGGGCAGATGCGAACACGCGGATTCGCGGCGAATACGTCCACACAATCCCGGCCGAGGGCGCAGGCGCAGGAGCACCAAAGGGAAAAGGGTCAAAGAAGCAGTCTCGAAATACCCCAGGTAAGGGCTATCGCCCCGGACGATCGAGCGCCAAGGAGTGAGCGTTTGCCGTCAGGCGGAAACTGATCCCTCACGATTAGGACGCCAGCCCTGAAGGCGCGGTGGGGCGGTGTCCGCTAGGAATGAAGCCGAGGCGAAGCTTTGGCGTTCGTCGGCAATTTTGGATCGTCCCAGAGACGAAAGCCGCCGACGAATGCATTCTGATTCGGGCAGATTTCCACACCCTCTGGCAGTTTCTTAAGGAGGCTGGCGTTTCCGCCACCAAGTGCCACGTAGTCGGGTTCCAGCGCCTCACGTAGCCGCTGGACGACATCAAAAACTGCCAGCCGCCACTTCTTCTTACCAAGACGTTCCAAACCGGCGAGACCGACGTAATCTTCGAACGTCTTTTTCTTATATGGCAGGTGGGCCAGTTCCATCGGCACAATGACGCCATCCACAATCATCGTTGATCCAAGTCCCGTTCCGAGGCCAAGGAACAACATCGAGTCTCCGTGATAACTTCCCAATGCCTGCATGGCAGCATCGTTGATAATCTTCACCGGACAACCAAACGCCGCGTGGAAGTCGAATCTGACCCAGCCGCTCCCAAGGTTATGCGGTTCGTGCAGAATCCGACCGTTAATCACGGGAGCCGGGACGCCGATTGTGACGGCGTCGTATTTCCAATCACCAGCCAGTTGCTGAATTCCGGCAACAGCCTTCTGTGCCGTGAGCCTGCGTCCGGACGAGAATTCTCGCCGCTCGTCGTTTCCGGTTGTGGCTTTCAGTTTGACATGCGTGCCGCCGACATCCACAACAAGAATGTTCGGCCGCGGCTGGACTTTTGAACCCATGTAATTTTCCCTTGGATATTTCGCCCTACATCACACATTCTGTCCAGCAGGGACAAGGAGCACGGCTCCGAATTCTTACCAAACAGGCTCAGCGCCACGCGTGCCCACGCTGGGGATAAACCACGTTCAGAATGGAAACCTGAATTTCGGAGCCAGCGGTGATTCTCAGTCAATTTTAGGCTCGAGTTCCAGTGCCTTGTCGCGATCTGCTTTTGCATGAACATCATCTCCGAGTGACTCATAGGCCCGGCCGCGCATCAGGTAGGCGCGTGCATATTTCGGATTCAATTCAATCGCCTTGTTGAAGTCCGCAATTGCGGCATCCAGATGGCTGCTTTCCGACAGAATATTGAAACCACGCGCAAAGTAGGCTTCGGGGTTTTGGGGATCATCCTGAATCGCCTTGTCAAAGGCTGCCCGCGCTTCTTGGCTGAGGTCTGGATCCACCTGAGTCATCTTGCTGTCATCATTCTGGTCTGAGGTTTCAATCGACTGGACCTCAGTTGCATCAGATACCTTTTGCTCACCAGTTGAAATGTCGGCCTCTGATTTTGTTTCGGCACTACGGGTGCAGCCTGCAAGGGTCATCAGCATTATGAGGAATGTGGGAAAGCGTCGCATTTCGGAATTCTCCTGATTTTCTCAAACCCGTTTAGTCTACAAGAATCCACGGACATAAGAAGCCACCACGGATTTTTGAGCGTCCCGTTGCTGATGGATTGAACGTCGCAGGACAATTCCGAGGAAGGCGGGAATGATTCACAATATTACGCTTCATTCGGTATTTTCAGGGCCACCGGACTGGAACGTGCGCGTGGACGTCGAATAATGCTCAAAGCACGTATGGGGCGGCCTCAATGGCTGTCTCTGGACTGAATTTCGAGCGGGAGCACCAGCTTTTGTTTGCATCTGCCTGACGGACAAAGCCCGGAACCTTGACATGACCTTATGAAGCTGACCCTGAAAATCATCGTCTTATTTTTGGTTGTTGTCTGCGGTCTCGTGGGCGTAAGTGGCTATCTTTCTGTGCAGCGTGAAGTCGATTTTTTTGAAGTCGAAATGACAGCGCGGCACGGTCGCCTCGTAGCGACTGTCGAACCCATGCTTCGCGATGCATGGAGCTCTGCTGGTCGCGGTGGCATGCTGCAATTTGTGGCTCGGATTGCCGGCGACGAACAGCAGGTTCGCATCCGCTGGGTATGGCTTGACGAGACCGCCGACGATGCCACCCGGCCCGTAGCACCCCGCCAGTCGCTCGCCGGTCTTCCAACGAATCGTTTGACTTCCGTGCCTGTTCGTGAAACTGATGGAGCAGGGTTGTATTGTTCTTATTTTCCAGTCGAATTTGGTGATGGTCGTCTGGGTGCCTTGGAAATGTCTGAATCGCTTGCCCGCCGGGATCAGTATACTCAGGACACAATCATCCGCACGATTCTGCTCATGGGAGCGTTGATTGCGGCTGCCGTGCTGCTGGTGGCTTTTGCGGGATTGCGGTTGATCGGCCAACCGCTGCAGGCGCTGATTCAAAAGACGCAGCAGGTTGCTGGTGGGGAACTTCGAACGCCAGTCATTGTGGGTGGCTCGGATGAACTTGCTCAATTAGCAACAGCCCTGAATCAAATGTGCGAGAAACTGGACACATCACAGCAGGCAGTGCAACGAGAATCCGCCCAACGCATCGAAGCGATGGAGCAACTTCGCCACGGCGACCGCCTCAAAACTGTCGGGCGACTCGCATCCGGAGTTGCCCACGAACTTGGGACCCCGTTGAATGTCGTCATTGGGCGTGCCGGTCTGATTGCCGGGGGGAATCTTGGTGCTGACGACGTCAATAAAAGCGCAAAAGCCATTCAGACTGAGGCAACACGCATGACGGGCATTGTGCAGCAACTCCTCAACTTTGCTCGCCGCTCGACTCCGAAGCAGACGCTCTGTGATCTGAATCATGTCATCGATCTGACCATCAATCTGATGGAGCCAATCATTAAAAAAAAGAACGCACAGGTTTCAATTACGGAAAGACTCTCGGCGGGAATTACCGTCAACATTGATGCGGCTCAGATGCAGCAAGTGTTCTCAAATTTATTGATGAATGCCCTGTTATCCAGAGATGCGGGAGTTGCCGTCCAGATCGCCACCCAGCGTGGCGATGCCAGCTCATCCGAATTATCTGGCCACCAGTCGCGGCGTTGCGTCAGCATCACAGTGACCGACAACGGTACGGGGATTTCGGACGTCGATCTGCCGCATGTCTTTGAGCCGTTCTTCACCACGCGCGAGATCGGACAGGGCACCGGCCTAGGCCTCTCAATCTCACATGGAATTGTCTCGGAACATGGGGGCTGGATGACAGTCGTAAGTAGGCTTGGCGAAGGCACAACCTTTGCGGTATTTTTGCCAGTGGAGGTAGACCTGTGAAAGGGCATATTCTGGTCATTGACGACGAACGGAGCATGGTTGAACTTCTCGAAACCGACCTTGCTCTTCGAGGCTACAAGGTCAGCGGGTTCACGTCGTCCGCGGCTGCCTTGGAGACTCTTGCGGCCACTGATGCGCAAGTCGTGCTCACGGATTTTCATATGCCCAGCGTGAATGGTCTGCAGGTGTGTGAAAGAGTGGTTGCAAATCGTCCGGACATTCCCGTAGTGGTGATGACCGCTTTTGGCAGCATGGAAACCGCAATCGAAGCCATTCGCGTTGGCGCATGGGATTTCGTGACCAAGCCGATTGAAATGGAGCTCCTGGCGGTCGTCATTGATCGGGCAGTCCGCCACCACAATTTGCAGGAAGAAGTGCGTCGCCTCAGCAACAATCCGGCACTCACGGACCATTTTGAAGGACTCATCGGATCGAGTCCTGTGATGCAAAAGCTCTTTGGTCAAATCCGGAAAATTGCGCCGATCATGGCAAATGTCCTGATCACCGGTGAGAGTGGCACGGGGAAGGAACTTGTCGCCCAGGCCATTCATCGTCAGAGTGAGCGAAAAGACGGACCGTTCGTCGGAATCAACTGCGCCGCGATCCCTGAAAATCTCCTCGAGAGCGAATTGTTCGGCCACGCCAAAGGCGCGTTCACGGATGCGCGGACGGAGCGAAAGGGACTATTCCAGCAGGCCCAAGGCGGCACATTGTTCCTCGACGAAATCGGTGATTTCCCGCTCAGTCTGCAGGCCAAGCTGTTGCGAGCGATGGAGCAGCGGACTGTACGTCCGGTTGGCAGCGATAAAGAGATCTCGTTTGATGCCCGAATTCTAACGGCCACGAATCGCGATTTGGATGTCGCCGTCGAAGAAGGGCGTTATCGTGAAGATTTCTATTTTCGCATCAACGTCATCCAATTGGATCTGCCTCCTCTGCGTTCCCGTGGAAACGATATCCTGCTGATCGCGCGTGCGCTGCTGCAGGTGTTTGCGCGCCAGATGGGCAAGCACGTGACGGATTTTCAAACATCGGTCGCTGAACGCCTCCTGAATTATGACTGGCCCGGCAACGTGCGCGAACTCCGAAACTTACTCGAACGAGCGGTGGCGCTGACAGAATTTGAAAAGCTGATCGTCGATGATCTGCCTGAGCGAATTCGGGACTATCGACAGTCCACATTCCGTATTGACACTTCGAATCCCGCTGAGTTACAGACGCTAGAAGCCGTGGAACAGCAATACATTCAACGTGTGCTGAAGAGCGTTCAGGGAAACCGGACGGAAGCAGCTAGCATCCTTGGCGTTGATCGCAAGACGTTGTACCGTCGTCTGAAACAGGATGAAGATGCCGAGCGTGAGACGGGCGGCCGCTGAGCCACGTCTGACGGGGTCAACAGGCGAGGCATTCTGCCCCGTGAGGCACTCAGCCCCACGCAGGAATCGCGAGTCCGCCTCCCTTGGCTAAGCGAAACGCCCGAGAAATGAACTTCCGCGCTCCGGCACGTGAAGTGCTTCAAAGAGTCTCTAGTTCAGGATCAGTCAGGGGACCTTGTTGCTCAGTATTCGCCGAGCAGTTCGACCGACTGAATTTCTGAGAAATAGGGAGAGTCAGCATGAAACTCACATCATTCAAAGGGATGGCAGCGGGCCTCGTGCTGTCAGCCGTCGGTGTTGCAGCCAGCGGCTTCACAACCGGAGCGTTACCCGCAACCTCTGGATCCACAATTCACTGGACGGATAACACTGCTGGGGACAAGGAGTCCGATCAACAGGCGGCATCGCACAACTTTGCAAAGTCACTCTCGACTGCCTTTCGCGGGGCGTCAGAAAAGGTGATGCCTTCAGTTGTGACGATTCAGTCAACGGCGACTCAGAGTCCAAGCAGTGACAGTGCGCAACACGGGCAATTGCCGGAAGAACTTCGAGACAACCCACTCTTCAAGCGGTTCTTCGAAAATGGCCCCGAGGGTCAGCCCAACTCTTCGGAAGGCCAGCAACGAATAGGGATGGGATCTGGTGTCATCGTCGATGAATCAGGCATCATTTTGACGAACAACCATGTTGTCAACGGAGCAGACAAGCTGCTGATCAAACTTCACGACGGGCGTGAATTTGAAACGACAGAATGGAAGACCGACCCCAAGTCGGACATTGCCGTCGTAAAAATTAATAGTCCAACTAGTCTGCCAGCCGCCACTATTGGCAACAGTGACAAGATCGATATCGGAGACTGGGTGCTGGCTGTCGGCGCGCCTTTCGGACTCGATGAAACCGTGACCGCAGGCATCATCAGTGCCAAGTCACGCGGGATCGGCATTACGGCTCGTGAGGAGTTTCTGCAGACAGATGCTGCGATTAACCCTGGTAACAGCGGTGGCCCGCTGGTGAACCTTGATGGAGAATTGGTCGGCATCAACACGGCAATTTCCAGCACCAGTGGCGGCTACCAAGGAATCGGATTCGCCGTTCCTGTGAATCTCGCCCGCTGGGTGGGCGATGAACTGATGGCTCACGGAACTGTGCAGAGAGCATTTCTAGGTGTTGGGATTCAGCCAATTGACGACACTCTGTCGAAACAGTTTGGCCTGAATACAGTCAAAGGAGCTGTGGTGACTGACGTCCGTCCGGGCAGTCCGGCAGCCATTGCAGGTTTGCAAAGTGGCGACGTAGTCGTGGAATTCGACGGGATGGCAATCCGCAGGCCAAGCGAATTACAGGGGCGTGTGGAGAGAGCGGCAGTGAATGAGGCTCACAAGGTTGTTTTGATTCGAGATGGAAAAACAGTAACGGTCGAGGTGCGAGTTGAGGTCATGCCAACGAACGTCTCCGTTCCGGAGCCGGTGAAAACTGAAACCGCGGCTCCGTCAGAGTTCAACGGTCTTGGACTTCAGTTGTCTGAGCTAAACGCGGATGTCGCCAAACAGCTCGGAATGGAAAATGTTACGGGGCTGGTGATTACCGGTGTCAGAGCTGGAAGTCCTGCGGACTCTGCCGGTCTGACGGACGGGATCGTCATCAGCAAAGTCGGTCACACAGCAGTCAAGTCACTGGCCGATTTCTCAGCGGCGATGAAGAGCGTCTCTCTGAAAGACGGGGTCCTGCTGCTCGTCCGCGTCGGTGAGGCGTCACGATTTGTTGTGATTAAAGAATGAAGACAAGACACGCCTAGGGCGGATCACTTTGCCAAGCAATTAAGAGTTAAGGCGAGCGGCAGAAATGAATCTACCGTAGCTGAATTCGCAAGAATTCAGGCCTCTTGCTCGAACAACTGAATTCTTGCGAATTCAGCTAGAACATTGGTCAGAAACATCCTGCCGCTGGCCTGAGTAAATTTGAGACGCCCGGTTTCTAAAAAAACCGGGCGTCTATGTTTGGCACCCACCCGGAAGCACGGCCACGGGTGAATAAGAATCAGAAAGATTGACTTGATCGAGAACATGTTCAGCGAGAAATGAGTTCTCGTAGCACCGCCGCATGTTTCTCGGTACCCTGCGGGCCTAACACACCTGCCTCTGCTGTCTCAATTTTGCAAGCCATTTCATGCTGGAACTCCGCAATCCCCACAGTATTAAAGCCGCGCTTGAAATGCGGCCGAAGGCCGTGAAACTCGTCAGCATCCATGCTGAAAATCCCGGCGAACCGTGGGATTCTGTCGTAAAGCTCGCCCAGGAAAACGGAGTTCCCGTTCGGGTTGGCGCGCCAGAGCAACGCGATCACCGTGGCCAGAAAAGCGGACGCGAAACAGAACGCACGGGAGCCGGTTCGGCGACTGTCGAGCCACCGTCGCCGATTCCCTTGGAATTCCTCTGGAATACCGATGAGGCATCTACCGGATTATGGCTCGCGCTTGATCAAGTCCAAGATCCTCAAAACCTAGGCGCGATTTTTCGCCTTGCAGGATTCTTCGGAGTCCGCGGCATCGTGCTCACCAAAGATCGCAGTGCTTCGGTCAATGCGACGGTCTGTGATGTGTCGGCTGGGGGGGCCGAGCACGTTCCTTTCGCGGTCATCGCAAATCTCGCGCAGGCAATGGAGAAAGCTCAGCAAAATCAGATCTGGGTTTTGGGAACCTGTGAACGAGCCGACTCGACCATTTACGCCGTACAGCGTGATCGCAACTGGATGCTGGTGCTGGGCAATGAAGGTTCCGGTCTGCGCCGGCTGACGCGCGAACGCTGCGATCAACTTGCTTCGCTGCCTCCGCTGGGGCCGATCCCGTCGCTGAACGTCGCAACCGCCGCCGCCGCCTGCTTGGCTATTCTGACAACCCGGACGAACTGAACGGACGGTGAGTCATGGAACTTCGTGCATTCGCTGAACAAGTTCTGTTCGCAGATGAACTGACCCTCAAAATTTCGCGGATCACAGCATCGCTGGTCGATCACAATCCAGGCGGTGCGGTTCGCGTGACGCAACCAATCCGGCCCTCAAATTTGCAGTTTGCCGAGCGCAAAAAAGCACCTGCTATGCCCAAAGCCGAAGCCTTGAAGGATGTCCGGAAACGCGCTCTCGCGCATCATGTTATGGCCAATCATGAACTGCAAGCGTTGGAAGTCATGGCCATGGTGTTGCTGGCATTTCCAAATGCTCCGACAGATTTTCGCATGGGACTTGCGTGTGTCATGTTCGATGAGCAACGTCATACGCGAATGCATGTTCAGCGCTGCGCTGAACTCGGTATCCGTTTTGGTGATTATCCTGTCAACGGCTGGATCTGGAAAAAAGCTCAGGACTACAACTCCACGCTGGAATACGTTGCTGGCCTGCCGTTGGTGTTCGAAGGTGCAAACCTTGATCATACGGCCGAATTTGAACAGTACTTCCGCGCCGCTGGTGATCGCCGCAGTGCCGCGATCATGCGGGCCATTCATAAGGACGAAATTCGACATGTCGAATTCGGGCTGAACTGGCTGCGACAACTCAAGCCGGCAGGCCTGTCCGACTGGGATGCATGGACCGCCGCGTTGCATTGGCCGATTCGCCCGTCCAAAGCCCGTGGGGATCTGTTTCAGCGCGAAGCGCGTCTGCAGGCCGGATTGACACCAGAATTCATCGATCGGCTGGAAGCCTTTCATGAAACCCGCGATTAAACATGTCAGGGTCGAATGGCGTTGAATTCGCAAGAATTCAACGATCAGAGCAAAGGAACATTCGCGGCCGCATGCCTATCGCTGGATGCGATAAGCGTTCAGTTCGACGTGTGGCTTCTGGCCGCTGATCATCTCAGCCACTAGCTTGCCGGTGCCGGTGCCCATCGAAATCCCCAACATGCTATGACCCGCGGCGACCCAGACGTTCTTGAATCGAGGTGAGCGGTCGATGAAAGGAATTCCGTCGGCCGTCATCGGACGCCAGCCGTACCATTCCTCTTCGACAGGATCAGCGGTCGGCTCAATCAGATACTCGGCCGCCCCGGAGCGCAGGTAGTTGAGTCGCTGCTGATTCAGGGTCGTGTCATACCCGGAAAATTCCATAGTGCTGCCCACACGATAGCCTTTGTCAAACGGTGTGATGGCGACGTGACACTCTTCCAGAATCATCGGATATTTGGGACAGATTTTCGGCCGCGCCATCGTGATCGAATAACCCTTACCTGGCTGGATCGGCAGCTTGACGCCTAATGATTCTTTCAGCAGCGGCGTCCATGAACCAGTTGCAATCAGCACTTCATCGGCTTCCAGTTCCGCATGGCTTGTTTCCACGGCGGTGGCCTGATTGCCCGAACTCTTCAGGCCCTTCATTTCGCAATTTTCGATCACACGCACGCCGCTTTCGTCCAGCAATCGTCGCAGTTCCAGCATCAGTTTATCCGGGCGCAGATGAGCGTCGCAGTGATAGTGCCATGCACCAGCCAGACCAGGCTTTAATGCCGGCTCAAGGTTGGTCAGAGCGGAACCGGCCAGTGGTTCAGCCGACATTTGAAAATGCTTTCGCAACCATTCGTCCGTCTGAGCGTATGCCTCAAATTCGTGCTGGTCGCGATAGACAAACAGCAGGCCATCCGTGCGCCATTCGACCTGCATGTTGTGTGTTTCAAGCAACTCACGATACAACTCGGCCGAAGACTGCAGCAGCGGATGACAGGCGAGCCCGGCCTGCATCATGTCACGTTCGTTGCAGCGGCCGGCAAACTTAAGCAGCCACGGCCACAGACTCAGGATTTTCTTCGGTTCAATCCGCAACGCCGTCTGGCGGCTAAGCATCCCCTTGATACCTTTGCCGATCTGACCGGGACGCGCCAGCGGAATCACATGACTGGGACTGACATAACCGCAGTTGCCATGCGAACACGCTTTACCAAAACGGCCTTTGTCAATGAGCGTGACGTCGCGGCCGGTCTGCCGCAAATACCATGCGGAGAAGCCACCGATGACTCCGCCACCAATGATGACAGTATGAGGCGTTTTTGGTGTCATGGTTATTTCAACTGGCAGACGGAAAGCCTACCCCAATTCTAGTTCAGGATCGAATACCGGCGCGGAACGGATCAGAGACCTGCAGGATCAGCGATGCTTCACCGGTGATCCATGCGGACCCCGTGATTGTCGGAATGATGGCATCTTTGTGAGCGGAATGCTCATCTGGCAACCAGCTGCCTTCAAAAATAGTGCCGACAATACTTTCCTGACGCCAGACGGCACCAGCCGCCAACTTTCCGTCCGCCGCAAGACACGCCAACTTCGCACTCGTTCCCGTGCCGCACGGTGATCGATCATAGGCACCACCCGGACACATGACAAAGTTGCGACTGTCGGAATTCGCGTGCTGCGGAGGGCCAAAGAGTTCGATGTGATCGATTTCCCCACCGTCCGCTCCCGTAATGCCGTTTTGGGCGAGAGCATCACGAATCTTCAGGGTGAATTCCGACAGTTCTTTCCACTTTGCGAGTTGTAGATCCTGACCATGATCACTGACCAGAAAGAACCAGTTGCCGCCCCATGAGATGTCGCCCGTGACCCGTCCATATCCCGGCACATCAACAGCGACCGACTTTCGGCTGCGATACGATGACACGTTCTGCACTGAAACTCGCTGCTCATCTAGCAGCGTCGCCGTGACAACGCCCACCGGCGTTTCAATGCGATGCGAACCCAGTCCTAGCTGTTTCATCCAGTGCAGCGTGACCATGAGTCCGATTGTGCCATGCCCACACATGTGCAGATAGCCCGCGTTGTTAAAGAAAATTATGCCAGCCGCGCAGGTGGGATCCGTTGGCCTGCACAAAAGTCCCCCGACCAAGACATCCGAACCACGCGGCTCGTTCATCACGGCTGAACGAAGATCGTCGAACTGCTCACGAAAAATGTTCAGCCGTTCGCGGAGTGGACCGGTACCAAGCTCCGGCCCGCCTTCGACGATAATCCGTGTTGGTTCGCCGCCAGTATGAGAATCGAGCACGCGAATTGTCTGCATGTTACTACCCCATGTTCCTGAATTCGCAAGAAGTCAGTTTGGATGCCTGATGCACTGAACTCTTGCGAGTTCAGCTCCAAAACAAAGTCAGGGCGATTGAGGTGCCGCTCGCGTGGACCGCAAGGAACGCCCTGCGAATCTTACATCAAACCACGTCGATGAAGTTCTGCCACGACCTGCTGCACAATGGCCGATACTTCCGCGGGATTCGCACCAGGCTCACTGAGCGGACAGCCGCCGACTGGTTGATCGGTGAAGCCGTGATTGGATAGCATGCATTGCAACTCACGGCTGAGCGAGCCAATGTCCGTTTGCTGTTTGTCCGACAGCGGCTGACGCCCGTGCCCCATCTTGAATCCGCGGAGCTCCACTGCCGCGCGGAAGCCTTCCGGGAACTCGGCCGAGTAAATCATGGTGTCAAACAATTTAACAAGATCATACTGAACCGCGCGGGCCGCATCGATCTGATAGGACTTTGTGAGATCGTAAAGCTTGCGTGTCAGTTCTGGCACGACTCCGGAGCTGGCATTTGTTCCGCCGTCGCAACCAATCAAGAGCATGGGCATCAAAGCCGCATCCCAGCCGGTGAGAAATGCGAAGTCAGGACGGTTAGGCTTTACTGCCTGAATCATACGAATCATGTGCGGGATTTCTCCCGAGGAATCCTTGATCGCGACGATGCGTTCGCACTCTTCCGACAGCCGCTGAATCGTCGGGACATCAATCGGGCTGGCAAACATGGGGATGTTGTATAGCGTCACGTCGATCGGCGTGTTGCGTCCGATCTCTTTGAAGTACGCATAAACCGACGCGGGGCTCAGCTTGTAATAAAACGGGGCGACAATCGCCACGGCTCGAATGCCCAACGAGGCGTAATATTCACAGGCCTTCAGTGTCTCTTTGACATTCGCTTCAGCAGCGCCGGCCAGAATCGGCACACGGCCGCGTACCTGATCCGCCAGAATCGCGACGATCCGCCGGCGTTCTTCCGGAGTAAAACGTGTGAATTCCCCTGTCGACCCGTTCGGATACAGCCCGTGCACACCGCGCTCGATCAGCCAGTCCGCATATCTTCGCAGTTCAGACTCATTGATCCCGCCGTCGGCTGTATAAGGGATCAGATTCGGCGTGAAAATACCCTGAAGACGGGCTTGGGCCATGATATGAGACTTTCGAGGCAGGAGCGACGTGAATTTTGAACAGTCTGTTCAGCACCGGATGTTCGCGACGAGTGGTAGCATGGGTCAAGGGTGAAATCCATCCCGCACCCTATCGCTCGCCGTTGGGAAGGAATTGTAGAGTAAATAGCGCCTGAATGTCTGAATTTCAGCGGCGGCTTCTGTCCCGCTCGAGACTTTTTATGAGGAGAAAGCCCGGTTACTGCAAACAGTCGAAACGCCCCTTATAAAACCTGCATGCGCCGCGATCGTCGTTTTGTGAGGGATTCTACAATGTCGATTCCGAAGATTTTTCCGCCTGCCGCACATCGGCAATCTGATCAATTGAGACAGCATCATGCGTAATCATTGAACCATCGACATCGGTGCCGACAAGCACGAGCACGCCACGGAGGCTTTGACGCGCGTCAGGGTAACCGCTGCGCCGAGAACCATCGTGCAGCAACACATCCATCAGATGGGTTTCGTGGACGCCTGGCAGATCGGGGTGCACGAGCACCGGAAATCGCTCCCAAGCCCACGTCCACAGTGTGGCATTCGCGTCAGCGCGCCCAGCAATATCGAACCATTCCAAGGCCGCCTTTCGCAGGTCCTGCAGTGACGCTTGCTGACACCACACCCGCAGGACCTGATTGATCCAGTCACGGCGTGAGGCAGCCAGTTGTTCAAATGTCTCGCGCGGGCCGAGGTTGACGGATTCAGGAGCTATGGACGGCGTCATTGGCAGGGAGTCGATCTTCCGTGTTGGCGGTGTTTGTGTGTTTCGTAATCACAGTGTCCTCACGCCATTCCGCTGGCATGTGCGACACCAGAGACACTAACCCATCGGCAGCCGACAGCAGCGTGGACTGCAGGGGCCGGCTTCAGGTGGTGGACAGGATGAAGCCATCGACAATGCACTTCCGGATGAGACACGGCCAGCTGCGGCGCTCATCAGTTTCTCCATTTTCTTTGAACCGCATTTTGGGCAGGCAGGGGTCTCGGAGCGTCCAACCAAAAGTTCAGAATTGCAAGAACAGGCTTCACATTGGTATTCAAAAATCGGCATTTTTGTTCAATCCTTACACATCAACTTTGAAATTCGGCGATTGACTTAAAAACGTCATTGGATTTTCCAGCGTCACTTTATCAAGCAGTGACAACGGATGGCCCCGACGCGACATTTCGACGCGAGCTTTCGGAACTGACAGCGGATCACTGCAACCCCAGTCGCCGGCGGAATTCATCCAGATCCGCTCTGATCCATACATTTCAATGACATCCGCCGCTCGCTGAGGCGTCATTTTGGTGTCCGGGTACAACGTCATCCCGGCCCAGAACCCACGATCTAGCACCTCCCCAACCGTGTGCTCCTCCACATGGTCGATCAGAATTCGCCCCGCATCAATCGTGCTCGCGCTGAGCGCATCCATGATCAACCGCGTTCCCTTGCGTTTGTCTTCCAGATGCGGCGTATGCACGAGCACCAACTGGTTATGCGTTTCTGCCAACGCGATCTGCTCTTCTAGAATGATGAGTTCATTCTTGGTGTTCTTGTTGAGTCCAATTTCGCCAATCCCCAACACCGTGTCACACTTCAGAAAATCGGGGATAAGCGAAATCACTTCCCGCGCGAATCCTGGGTCGTCAGCTTCCTTCGGATTGATGCACAGCCACGTAAAATGCTTGATGCCATACAACGCGGCACGACGCGGTTCGTACTCTGTCAACTGCCGAAAATAGTCGGCGAATCCCTGAGCACTGGAGCGGTCAAAGCCTGCCCAGAACGCGGGCTCCGTGACGGCGATACAGCCAGACTGCGCCATGCGCTGATAATCGTCAGTGGTGCGCGACACCATATGAATGTGCGGATCGATATAACGCATCGTTACCTTGATTCCTAGGACAGCCACCGCTTTAAAAAACGCATCCACGAATTCCGTTATACGCAAACTCCTAACGGATTTTTGAACGCCGACAGTATACCACGACCGCACGTTGCAAAAAACTAATTACGATCCGCGAGGCTGGCTAGACCAAAATTTCCTGCACCACATTGCCCGCCACGTCTGTCAATCGAAATGGACGACCGTGGTGTTCGAATGTCAGCCGCTCATGATCCAAGCCCATGAGATGCAGCATGGTGGCGTGCAGATCGTTAATGTGGACTTTTCCGGCGACGGCATAATAGCCAAAATCATCCGTCACGCCGTGAGTCATGCCGCCTTTGATCCCGCCACCGGCTAGCCACATCGTGAAACCATGGGGATTGTGTTCACGACCGTCGCCGCCAAACTGGGTATGCGGCGTACGCCCAAACTCGCCACCCCATAACACGAGTGTGTCGTCCAGCAAGCCTCGAGCTTTCAGGTCGGAAAGAAGCCCCGCTACGGGTTTGTCGGAAACTGCACATCGCTCAGGAATACCGCCAGCGAGCCCACTGTGATGGTCCCAGCCGCCTAGTGAGACCTGCACAAATCGAACTCCGGCTTCAGCAAAACGGCGAGCCAGCAGACACTGCCGTCCAAATTGATCTGTCGGACTTCCATCAATCCCGTAAAGTTCTAGGGTGCTCTTTGACTCCGAAGAAAGATCGACCAGACGAGGAGTCTCGGTTTGCATCCGAAACGCTAACTCAAACGACTCAATCACACCTTCCATCTGCTGATCGGCTTGCAAACGATCCAGCTGGCGGCGATTCATTTTCTGGATCAAATCGATTCGCTGCCGCTGCACATTTTTAGGCACCGCAGAATCTAAAAGATGACGAATCGGAGCTTGGTCCGGCGCTGATCCCACATGCTGAATCGCCGTGCCTTGGTGAATCGCCGGGAGAAATGCGCTGCTGTAATTACGCTCGCCTTCTCCCGGGAGAATCGTGATGTAGGACGGTAGCTGCTGGTTCTCTGTGCCCAACCCATACGAAAACCACGCACCCATCGATGGAACGACATCGAACAGATTTCCCGTGTGAAGCTGACGAATGGCGACAGGGTGGTTCGGGCTGTCGGTGTGGAGTCCGCGCAGCACACACAGATCGTCCGCGTGTCGACCGAGATGCGGCCACAGTTGGCTCATGTGAAGACCACAGTTGCCATACTGTTTGAAACCAGAAACTGGACCAAGCAGACGCGTGTTCTCAAGCCCTACAGTCGCTTCAGTTTGCGGGAGTTGATACGGCAGAGTCTGGCCGGATTCTTTTGCCAGACGAGGCTTGTAATCAAACAAGTCCACCTGAGACGGACCGCCAGACATGAACAAAAAAATGACGCGTTTTGCGCTGGCAGTAAAGTCCGTCTGCCGCGGAGCGAGGGGTGACGTTCTGCTCTTCATTGCGGTCGGCTGCGCTGCTGCCTGCTGTTGCAGCAGAGCATTCAGAACAAAGGCCCCAAATCCTCCCGCGGACGCGCTCAGCACATGACGTCGAGACGTCCTCGCTCTTGAATGTGGTCGAGTCATAGGTTGATCTATTCGCGGAAAAGAAAGTCGTTGGATCCCAGCATGGCATGGCACAACTGCACCCAAGCTGCCGAACGTGCCGCCGCAGGCTCAGTGCTGACCTGGAAATCTTCGACGCAATGATTTAGGAACGTCTGTGTGCTTTCAATTTCATCCAATTCGGCAGGACGGCTGGCAGTGAGAAGATACAGGCGGTTGATCCGAGCACGTTCGTCGCTGGGCTCGTCCTTCGCCAAACGTTCGGCCAGCTTCATCGCTTGGTGTTTTACGAATGGCGAGTTCATTAAAAACAAGGCCTGTGTTGCGACGGTAGTTTCAGGACGCGCGCCAACGATCTCATTCGGGTGAGGAAAGTCAAAGATACTGAGAATCTCTTGGTCCTCCACCGGACGTTCTCGTCTCAACGGCAGATAGACGGAACGCCGGTTCTTGATCGACTCTGGCACCTTGCCAACCCATGCGGCAGGATTTACGTTACCGCCAGCTCCAGCAATATTGCCTTCCAATTCCAGCCCAAGCGATGAACCTCCACGTCCAGGATCAAGCTCACCACTAGCCGTGAGCATCGCATCGCGGATTGATTCTGCCGTGAGCCGACGACGGGGCATCCGCCATAGCCAACGATTGTCCGGATCAAGGCCCACGGCATGGGCGTTGTGAACAGACGCCATCTGATAAGCACGAGACAAGACCATGCGACGTACGGTCTGCTTGACCGACCAGTGATCGTCGTCACGCAACCGCGCTGCCAAGAAATCCAGAAGTTCCGGGTGACTGGGAGTTTCGCCATGCACACCAAAGTAATCGACCGAACGCACTAGCCCGTAGCCAAAGACGTGCTGCCAAATTCGATTGACCAAGACTCGTGCCGTCAACGGGTTGTCAGGGGCAGTGAGCCACTGCGCCAATTGCAGCCGCCCGCTCGTTCCCGGCGGAATCAACGGCTGTGCTGAAACCGGAACAGCCTTGAGGAAGCCACGCGCAGCAACTTCCCCCGGCGATTGAAAGTCTCCACGCTTATAAATTGGACTGTCAGTTGGCGCATCGATGTCGCGAACCGCCAATGCGGTTTCAGGAGCACTCAACATTTCCAACTGATTGATTTCAGAGGCAACGCTTCCTCTCTCCTTTTCGATCTCGAGCCCTTTCGTATGCGCCCGCTTTTCTTCCTCGGTGATGGGCATGGCAGAAGCCAGTGAACCGATCTCGCCGCCGAAGAACATCACTGCGTAGTTGCCTTCGCCCAGATCCACCGCATGGGAATGATTGATTCCCGCTGCCGTCCAGCCGGGCAATGTTGTCCCCGCAAGGACCTTCAGTTGCGTGTCGGCTTGAGCCCCGAAGATCGCACCGGGCAGCAAATTGTTGAAGTCGGCCTGCAGCAAAATTTCACCATTCGAGTTGACGGTAACATCATCCACCGCGCCACCGAAGCGGCCACTGCCGGGATTCGCACTGGTGATGCGGATTCGAATGTCGCCGGATCCGTCGCCCTCGTAGGAAAAAGTTCCGGGCTTCAGCGTCTGGGCATCCCGCGTACTCATCCATGGGCCCGGATCATGTCGAAATCCTGCCAGCAAGTTTCCGTCAGGTCGCAGAATATCGATTTGCAGACCATCGGCTGCCGTCGTTTGCTGTGACGCATCCGCCCAAGAACTTGGTGCCGCATGGAAGTTCACGGCATAGTGTCGGCCTTTTTCGTTGGCCGCAATTCCGGCTTGCAACGTCAATACGTTCGCACTGGAGGCCCCCGGAATTCCGATGATGCAGGAATTCAGTTCTGCCTGCAGTTGCTGGCGTCTCAAGTTCAGCCCCTCAAGTCTCTGCTGTCGCTGGGAAAGTTCCTCAGCTGAGACTTCGGGTTGGGGAAGTGTGACATGCGTGATCTGGCTCCAAACCCCAGGACCGTCATAACTGGTCGTGCGCGTACTATGGAAAATCCCGGCCAGAGCGTAGTAATCGCGGGTAGGAATCGGATCAAACTTGTGATCATGACACCGTGCACACGAAATTGTCTGCCCCAAAAAAGTGCGTCCGATCCGATCAATTTGGTGATCGACGACATCGGCATCCAGTTGTTTTTTTATGTAGTTTTGCAGCGTCCAAGGGCCGATCGCCAGATACCCTGTGGCGATGATTTGCTCGCGCCGCTGTGCGATACTCTCAGATGGCAGCAGGTCGCCCGCGATCTGTTCACAGATGAAGAGATCCAACGGCTTGTCCGCATTCAATGCGGCAATCACATAGTCGCGGTACCGCCACGTATCGCGGATCAGGATGTTGCCTTGGACATCGGCGAGATCCGCATAGCAGGCCAGATCGAACCAGTGTCGCGCCCAGTGATCGCCGAACGCTGGTGAGTTCAAGAGACGATCAACGACGTCCTGAAATGCATGTGCGGATGGATCATTCGCAAATTCGGCTATCTCCTGCGGCGTCGGTGGCAGGCCTGTGAGATCCAGCGTGACGCGCCGCAGCAGCGTGGAGCGGGGGGCCTGCGGCGCAGGCTGAAGACCTTGCTGTTCGAGTTTTGATAGAAGAAAGTGGTCTAGGTCATCGATGGGCCAATCGGTATCCTGCACGGCTGGGATTTCCGGTTTCTGCAGGGGTTGGAACGCCCAGAGCCGGTTGGCATCAACCGTGCTTGTTTCAGACTCACGTGGGTCCGGTGCTCCAGTCAAGACCCATTGTTCGAATACCGCAATTTCGTCTGCCGACAATTTTTCTTTTGGCGGCATTTCATAGCCGTCATATCGAATGGCTTGGATTACCAAACTCTCGTCAGGCTTGAAGGGAACGATCGCTGGCCCTGATGTTCCACCCTTCTCCCAGCCATGCCGAGAATCTAAAACCAACCCGCCTTTGGCCTTGCCGAATTCGTGGCTGTGACATTCGTAGCAGCGCTGTTTCAGAAGCGGAAGAATGCGTTCCTCAAAGAACTCGACCCCTTTCGCATCGGGGACTTCTGCTCGGTTGCTCTCGTCAGCCACAAGTTGCCCGACTGCCATACCCCAGACAAGCAAAACGGTGACCAGTAAATGACGCCCACGAGTCCAAAATTTGGGATGCGATTGCTTGAAACTCATGGGTGTTCTGCGATTGCCAAGTGATGTCTAATCAATACCGATCACCGAGCCGTTTTCATGGCAGGTGGCAACGATAAGGTTACTTGACGGACACGTGCGGTTAATAGAAATGACAGCGGATATTTTTCGGGATTACCACGAATTTGCGGACCATGCCCTTAAAACACCATCCGCAGGTGTGTTGCCACAGCCTAGGTTTTCACTTTCCGCATTCCAAAGAGAATGCAACATTTGTCACGAAAAAACACCCCTCAGAACAGCAGCAATAGCTTTTAAACCACGGTCGCTTCCAGCATCACGTCGCGTCTGAACTCACATCCGGCAAACGTAACAGGCCCTCATGGAGCAATGACAAAATACCGAACAGAACTACGGCTCCGACTGGGACGGCTTCGAGGCCTCCCATTCCAGCCATGACACCGAGCATCCCTGGTACGGCAGCGGCTCCAATCATCCCGGCTCCCACTTGGAACCCGATGGCATGAGCCGATATCTCCGTCCCCAGTCGCTGCGGAGTCCGGGACATCAGGCAAGGGAAGACGGGAGCAAGTCCAAATCCAATGAGTGCCAGCCCGAGAAACGCAGTTTCAATGGGGAGTCTGGCCGCGAATAGGAACGCGCCACTTGCCGCCCCAAGCAAGCAATACCGAAGCAGGCGATCGATTCCAACGCGGTCGACAATTACCCCAAACACAACGCGTCCTACCCCGATGGATCCCCAGTAAACTGCGACAGCAATGCCTGCCACTTCCGGGCTGACATCTCGTGACTCAGTCAAAACCGTGAATGTCCACTGACTGAACGTCACTTCAAGGCCGGTGTACAGAAAAAATACGGCCATCTGGAGCCACACAGCGGAATGTCGCAACGCCACGCCAGCACCCACCGGCAATCGCTTCTTTGGGGCGATTGGCAACGACGCTCCCCAAGCCCGATGCGTAATCAGGAACATCATTGACATGCCCAGCATCGTCCCTCCGACGGCCGAGTAACCAACGCTGTAGTGGTAACCACTTGCCAACGCGGTCGACATCAGTACCGGGCCGACTAAGGCACCGAAACAATAGCAGGCGTGCAGCCAGATCAACTGTCGCGCCGACATCTGGTGAGCCGCGTACCCATGCAAGCCCGAGTCGATTGCCCCAGACCCAAGACCGTGAACCAGCGCCCAGAACATGAATGCAGCCCAGAGCGGGGAGAAACCAAATCCGAACATGGCGGTGGCCACAAGTCCGGTACTTGCGGCAAGGACCAAACCGATGCCGAAGGCCTGCATTAATCGCCCGGCGAAAAAACTGCTCAGCAAGTAACCGACACCCGAGATCACAAACACCAGAGCGACGGCCCCTTGCCGCAATTGAAACTTGTCTCGAACCGACGGCCACGCCACTCCAATCACGGCGTCAGGAAGACCAAGGCTGACAAAACCGATAAAGGCCAGAGCGAGCAGCAAAGGACTGGGACGCGTGAAACCGTGGCGATGCATGGTGGCGAATTCTTTCATGCCATCGCTGAAGCAGAGCTTCAAATGAAACGCAGTGAGCTCAAGCAGAGACGCAGCTTTTTGCTGCCAGTCGGTGACTTGTGGAGGTTGTCATGCGGTGCCTAAACGTGCAGAGAGTTTAGGCCGAAAATCAGGAAAACCTTGTGTTTTACAGGACATTAGAGGCATTGTGTCAGAGTTGCCAAAACGTCGCAAGCCGCATTTTCGTCGCGTCCTGCGTGGACCCTCCTGCGATGGAGTTTTCACTATTTTCGAATTCTTGATGTTTTGTTACCCTGCCGGGTGGATAAGTTAGTACTGCTCGCCGTCGGCCAGCTCGCCGTCGGCCAGCTCGCGTCGTACGGAGAAGTGTTCAACGCAATATCCTTTAGGTTTTAAAATTGTGAGGCCAACGGCATGGATCCTTCTCGGCAAATACAACGACCTTCGATTGTATGCAGCATCCTGATTGTTGTGGCACTGGGATTTGGATGTCCAATGGTCGGCGCCCAGTCGTTGAGTAAACTTCGAAGCGAAGTGCGAGAATCGGACAGCGAGCCGTCGAGCGACAGCGATAGGAGTCGCAAGCGCCGTGAAAGCGGGGGGAATCGACCTCGCCACGAAAAGTATGGGAGTTCAAACTCATCGAAATCGCAGTTTGGGCCGTCTCAATTCGGCAGCAACTTAGACGATGATTGTGCAGCTGAGCAACTGGCTGGTTACGCATTTCTTGCGGGCGTCACTAGTCCGATCTGGGTGCCGCGTCTCGCAGTGCAGGACGAAGGCCTGGATGCTGCCTTCCCGCGATATCCGTACCATCCTTCGGGCAACGGAGCATTGCTGTTTGATTCGGAACTTCCCGGTGCTCACGATGCGCTCATGGTTCTGCAGGGTGACTACGGTACCGATTTTGACGCATTGCAGTCTGGACACGTACGACTATTTGGAGAAATCTGGAGTCGATTCGGATTTGACACAGAGGCCTATTTCCGGAAAGAGAAACTGTCGATCGGAGACGATCATCTGTCAAACGGGGACTTCAACTTGACGTACCGCTTCGCTCAGAGTCCGAATTGGCAGTTTCGCGCTGGTCTGGGCGTCAACTGGTTGGCCGACTCAATAGGCAGGGACGCGGGAATCAACACGACATACGGCTGCGAATGGTTTCCAACCGACCCCATCGTCGTCAGCAATATGATCGACTGGGGACGACTCGGAAAATCAGGGTTGTTTCACTACAGAGGAACAGTTGGAGTTACTCGCAAAGGATGGGGTATCTTCACGGGATACGATTATCTGAATGTGGGTGACTCGAAAATTCAATCCTGGATCAACGGAATCGAATACCGATTCTGATTTCCGCATCACTCTTGTTTAACCCGTGGCCGAAAGGCCTGGCCGCACAATAACCAAACTCACAATCCGCCGAGACAAAGCACTGCTGAAGAGTGCAATGCAATCGACACGCTGGTCATCAATCGCAATCTGTGCTGAGTGAGGAATTGTGCGATACCGACTCGGAACAACAGGCAAATCAGATCGAGACGGTAACCATATCGTTGAAACCTGGCATCGGGCAAAGAATATGGTAGCAGTGAATGAGCAAACTGTGAATTGCACGCGACGACTCTTCATGTGCTGCTCAGCGGCTAAAACGAATTGCGATCAGTGCGGCTGCCGATTAACCGGACGCAGTGATCGTGCATTGAGGTTTTTTGTTTCGTAGGCGCTCTGCAACGCGGCAGAATCAATCAGGTTCACTCGGCGATGGACGCACGTTTTTGAAACAGGCTGTTCCCGTTTTGATTGAGATCCAGCTCCAGTTTTCTGAGCCATTCCTGAACGTTTTCCTGTGACTGAGGCTGAACGCCAAGAGTGCCTTTTGTTGGCAGATTCTTGGAACGGTGGAACGATGCCTCGCGAATTCGGACCTTCTTCGGTGTGGCTGGAGTCGTCAACTGCGTCAACCGTGATTCGATCACCGTCCGCAATTTTTCGTCCCAGACAAGTCGCAGAATACTTCGCAGCACGTCCATCGGGTCTGCTTCCGGCTGGGATCGAATCAAAACCAATAGGGGACGGAGATTCAGGCTGAGACTGTGGGAATCACTGCTCTTTTTCGCCGATTGCGTGGCCGTCTGGACCGTATCGGCAATGAGTTCGGATTCATCGTCTGTCATTGACCGGGCGGCGAGAATTAGTGCGCGCAGGATTTCCGAATACAGACTGGGTTCTTCGAGAAATGGCTGCAAATCCTGAATAAAACGGTCCGCATCCATCCGCGTCAAACCAACCGCGGCGACTTGCCTTCCCACGGGAGGAAAGTAATGCGCCGTCATCAGGCAGTTTAGCGCTCCTATGTCCGGATCCTGATCGATTTCAGCTGTCAGGTCTGTCAGAGTTGACGGATCGACAGAGGAGATTGCGTCCATCAGCATCTCTCCAACTGGGCCAAGAGCCGATCTGGACGGCGAGAGAATGGCGCCGAGCGTTGACAGCATTGATACGCCGGCGTAGCCCCGGGATTTGCCCGTACCAGGGATCGGAAAATACCGAAGCCGCATCGCGTCGGTGATCCGCTGAGCCATCTGATCAATCGAGTTGCTGTCCTGCAGGACACGTTCGACCACAGGCGCCGCAGCAACACCGCACGTTTCCAGAGTCCTTCGAATTCGTGGGGCCAGAAATGTGGCAAGGGACGACCAGTTGTGCCCGTCCGCGTTGCAATTGTGAAACTCAGCGGTCGCTGTGCTCTGTTCTTGCAAAACCGCTTGCAGCAGCCCTGGAGCAGATTTCACTTCGAGCCGAACTTCTTCTGTCACAACCAGGCAGTGATCCAGGCGGCCTGTATCGCGGTCAATCGCCAGCTGAACAGGTTCGGAATCAATCAGCACGAGGTTTCCTTCATGCCGAGCCTTTGCGGGTTGAACGTCCGAATGAATTAGTTCCATTACGGCTGCCGCATCAGCAGTGACCAGAGTTCTCAGAAGAATTGGGGAGTGCCAATTGATACCGTGACTGAATTCATATGCGCCCCTGTGTGGACTCTTCTCAGCTGGCAAACCGCTGAACTTCAGCTTCTGGACGACTCCGTGCAGATAAAGTTCGCCATCCCATTTTTCTCTACGATTCCAGTCAATGATACGCGCCTGATCGGCCGCAATGTACACAGTGGAATGCACGGGTTCCTGACCGGATGCAGGCTGGAAATGAAGTGTGACCAGAATTCCGGATCGACTGGAAATGACAAGATCGACTTCAGCAGTTCCCGAGTAATCAATTCCCGGCAGCTGATTGTTGGCGACCGAGGGATCGCGTCCGGCAGTTGACGAGTCCGCCTTGGACGACTGAGAATTCTTTTGCGGTATTGCCTGACCCATCGCGTCCAGATTAAGTTGCATACGAATGCGGATGTCGTCATTCGTTTCACTCCACTGCGACAGCCAAATCGCCAGCTTTCGCATCGCTTCCTGTGCGTCATTCAGGGGCACATCGAGTCGTGGCGCCCGGTCATATTCGCGAACCATCAGCCGCAGCGGCACGGCATGATCCTCACCGAATGTAAGGTCTGGTGTGATCGTCACGTGCAGAAAATGTCCCGAATCCAGCAGCTGGCTGCTCAACCGGTCCCGCATTTCAGCCGAATAGCGAGTACCGGGCTTCACGTCCAGAAACGTCGCTAGCTGTTCCGGCGTGTTGAATTCCAGCCCTGCGAATTCCAGATTGCTGATCAGTGGCCTGTAGCCGGCGTTCGTCACTGTGATCACCGGCACCGCCAGATGTGCAGAGGCATCTGCCTCCAGACGAACGGTGTGTTTGAACTCGCGCAGTCCTTCGTCATCGGCCACGTACTGGACCAGTTTGCTGATCCGGCTGGCGACTGACGAATCCATGGAGGCAACATCCTCCTTCGACCAGCAATTGCCCTGGTGCTGGCAGGTCAACCGGTAGTCCACATCTTTCCACTGCTGGAAGAAGGCTGTCAGGAACGACATGTCGGCTCGTTCATCAGCTTCGATGCGCACGTCTCCCCATCTGTATTCCGGACCTTCCGTGATATGGACAGTGACAGAGTGGCTCTCCGGATCCTGTGCCACCACAACATGGGCCTCGAAGAATCCATTCTTCTGAAATCCTTGCAACAGGCGTTCCTCAAGCACAGCGAGGAATTCATCATCCGTTCGATTTGAGTGCCTGCTGCGCCGGAAATCGGCATCCAGTAGCAATCCTTTGCGGATCGCGGCGACTTCGAAACTCATGTTCCCCAGAAGCTGGATCCGATGAGGATCCCGGTGTGGCATCAGTTCGTCGCCGGAAGCTGCCGTGACAGACACCATACTGAAAAGCAGGACGCCCCCAGCGATTAGACGGATGCACATGCCCGATCCTCCATGATCTGTGGATCGCCAGAGGCACGGCCAGCGATTCTGAAACTCAGACAACTGACAGGGCGTGGAACGGAATCGTTCCCTGGCTCCCCTGATCCCATTTCCCGGATCGGTGCCACTGCTGTCAGACAATCGCGGATTCTAAACGTTGCATTGGAATTGACATAGGCGAATCTAGTTCCACGCATCTCGCTCAATTGAGCACTCCTTTCCGCTTCGGTATTCCTTATGTCATTGTTGCTCGGCTCGAAGAGATCAGCACCACAATGTGCATATGCCTGCGCTGGCCTGTTTTTCGAGGTGAGTTCAAATTGATTCAACAAGTCGACTGTACATCATCCGGCAGCGCGTCCCCCCGGCAGAATGATGCGCCAAAACCGCTCCGGTGAGACCGTCGAATGGCACTAGCTTAAGCATTGTCGTGCAGTCAGTCTTGCCGACCGCAGCATCTTCTTCCGAGTCAAACTGTCCGTCGCCAGAGCGGAGCCGGGCGTTCTGAAACACTCCCGATGTGCTCCATGCCCGGGAGTCAACGTCAACCCATATTAGGCGACGGCAAACTGGTTGGTAAATTCGGCAAACTCCTTGGTAAGTTTTTCAAACAGTCACCGGTCCTGAGCACTCACATTGTGCTTTCCAAAAACGACCGAGGCGGCGCGTCCCAGCGCCGTGCAGGGCCGGTGGGGAAACAAGCCTGCGATCTAAATTCGTTGTTGCTCGTGATTTGCGGTGTTGGTTGCGTCCTAGACCTCGTGCAGTCGCGACCGCGATGCGGCCACATGATCAGGTTGCGTTTCATGAGCAGTTTTCCTTTCACTCCCAGTGGTATGCAATTCGCCTGCCAGGCGGTTCAGTCACCTCATGGGCTTGACACTGCCGTTTGTCCGCATGTCTACGATGCATGTTAGTTTTTTGACAACGCTTGAGGCCGCGAACGAGTCCAGCCACAAGACGAAGGATTGATTGTCGTGACACTTGACGAATTGCGCCGCAGGTTTTCGCACAATGACGGTTTGCCGTTCAGTGAGGTACTTTCCGAGTCGAGTATTCAAACGGTTCTCGATGATCATAAGGTCGAGTTCCGAGACCGCGTGTTCACTCCGCAAGTCACGATCTGGGGGTTTCTCTCGCAGGTTCTCAGCGAGGACCACAGTTGCCGCGATGCGGTGTCGCGAATCATCGCACATCGTGCCA
>QWQG01000221.1 GCA_003670925.1 Planctomycetota bacterium
CAGAAGCACAGAAACACAAAGGGTAAAAGCACAAAAGGGAAAAGCGTTATTTCTTCATCCGCTTACGATAGGCCACGAGTGCCAGACCTACGAAGCTTAATACTCCGAACGTACCAGGCTCCGGAACTGATGCCGCGGAAGATGAAACACTTGCGACACGGAAACCAACCTGGCCGGAATCGGCCGTAGGTTGATTCCCAAACGTGTTAGAATTGAACAGCGACTTCATGTTACCGGCAGGCCTATCCCAGCGGCCACCGCGGATCACCCGAGATTCAGAAGAATCATTGTTGGCTCCGTCATACGCACTTTCTTGCCATTCCGTTGCATTTCCGCCGAGTCCCACGACACCGTAAGGACTCGCACCGCCGGCTAAGTGGACTTTTGCAGGGCCTTGGCCGAGAAGTTGTCCATACACGGCCGTGTTGACACCAGTGCCGCTGGCCACTGCTGTCGGCGCCGTGTCAAGACCGTTCGGAAAGTCAGAATATCCACCTGCACCACCATTTGCTTGGGGATCGTAGTACGCGGCCTTGTACCACTCGTCCATGCTCGGCAAAACGTACTTTGCACGACTGTTACGGAAAGGATTTGAGGCGTTATAACCCGCATCGCCAGCACTCCACAATGCGATGTTGTCGTTCACGCCGTTTGTTGTGAAATTGTACGCCGCTGATCCGCCTGTGCTGGTGTTCAGCCAGTTCGTAAACCGTGCCGCTTCGTTCCAACT
Source organism: Planctomycetota bacterium (assembly GCA_003670925.1). Taxonomy (GTDB): domain Bacteria; phylum Planctomycetota; class Planctomycetia; order Planctomycetales; family Planctomycetaceae; genus SXXK01. The sequence goes on from QWQG01000221.1 coordinate 731, forward strand.
CACTCCCGTTGCGGGGTTATCCTTGTCATTACCCCCAGGAATGTTCGCAAAAGGATTGCTTTCCAAATCAAAGAGGCTGATCTCCAGATTGTTGCTAGTCCCGTAGTCGCTGTTGTACTTGTTGATCATGTCCCTACTGACTTCGTACTTCCCAATTCCGTAAGAGTAACTCACTGCTCCAGCAGAATTGGGTTGCCCCGTCGTGTCAGCCACGTTACCGGCATTGCCGATGTCCACGAAAGTCATATCGAAAGTGTTGCCACTGCTGCCAAACGTGATGATGCCAGCGGTTGCATAACTCTGCCAAAGACCGCAAACTAATAAGCTCAAAAACCATGCCCTGAACCGAACACCATTGAAGATTCTCATCCGAAATTTCTCACCCAAAAAAACACGCGGGTCAGTAGAATGCCGACAACCCCCTCGCAATCTACCCATCCCCCCCCCCTTTAATGCAAGCCTACCGAGCCTGCTTTGGGTGAGTTTTTTCCACAGATGTGCTTTTTTTGCCACGAAACGAGTTCTTTGCTTTCTGTGAACACAGAGGATGCGCGGCAGCGAAGGTTGATTGTTTCGCTGATGATGCGTGGGATCCTAGGTAGACTCCACGCAGCCAGAAATGAGTCCGGTGAGCGGCGTGAGCCGAAGGGTACTTCGTTGTTGTACCGGCAAGCTGACGCATGCCGCTCAGCGGTCGTCGCACGCATGACTATCCCCTTTAGGGCATGGCCTTCGCCCGCTGCCTTGGTAACCCCTCGACAAACGCAGCGAGGGCGCGCTTTGTGATTCATCGTTTCGGTTGCCAGCGACAGTCCGGTTCGTGTCTGGCACTTTGGATGCATTGCTTTGGATGCATTGGAAAAAACTGATGCAGGAGAGTTCCAGACATCTTTTTCAACCAATCTGGGACAGGTGAACTAGACGTGTGGCGGGCCTGAAAACACAATTTCGCCACCCTGATCCGCGCTGTCGGGACCAATATCTAAAATCCAGTCGCTGCCGCGAATTACGTCAAGATTGTGTTCGATCACGACCACACTGTGGCCGCTGTTGACGAGTTGTCGGAGATGGCGCATGAGGCAAGCAACATCCGCTGGATGCAGACCGCTGGTTGGCTCATCAAGCAGATACAACGTGTGCTGCGACGTGGGTGCGGCAAGTTCAGATGCTAATTTCGCCCGCTGCGCCTCACCGCCAGAAAACGTGGTGGCGGGCTGTCCGAGCGTCAAGTATCCCAAGCCGATGCTGCGAAACGTATCAAGCACGCTCTGCAGTTTCTCAAACTCCCGGAAGAATTCTGACGCCTCATCAACCCGCATGTTCAGAATATCGGCCACTGAGCGATCTCGAAAACGAATTGATCGGACAGCCGCGCTGAATCGTAATCCATGACAGGTGGGACAAGGCACAACCGCATCGGGCAGAAAATTCATTCGGACGTTACGCGTCCCGGAACCGCGGCAGTCGCTGCATCGCCCCTCGCCGGAATTGAAGCTGAAATGCTGCGAAGATAAACCCCGTGCGCGCGCTTCACGCGTCTTCGTAAATAACCGCCGAACCTCGTTCCAAACATTACCCAACGTGGCAATACACGAACGCGATGATCGTCCGAGCGGACTCTGATCCAGCGACACCACCCGTTGAATCTGCGCCATGCCGTCAACTCCATCGCATCTCGCGTCGGCTGCGGCCGTGGCAACGTCACGCTGGTGCACTACGCTCGCGGTCACGATCGGAAGCAGGGTGTCTGTGATCAAGGAACTCTTGCCTGATCCGCTGACGCCGGTCACACAAACGAGGCAATCTAGCGGCAGATTGACCGTCACATTTTTGAGATTATTAAGCCGCGCATTGCGAATCGTGAGGCTCCGCGCGGTGGTTCTTAATCCCACGCGAGTGGCATCCACCGGCGGCAACGTGCCGCGCAGGTAATCGCCGGTTGGCGACAGGGCGTACTGTTTCGCATCGGCCGGTGTACCTACGAATAATAACTGACCTCCATCCGCACCAGCGCCGGGACCTAGATCAATCAACCAATCCGCCGCACGCATGATGTCGCCGTCGTGTTCCACCACAACGACGGTACTTCCCGCATCACGCAATCGGTGGAGCGTCTTTAACAATCGCTGCGTATCCCGCGGATGGAGACCAGCTGTCGGTTCATCGAGCACAAGACAGACGCCGTGAAGCTGTGAACTAAGTGCCGCAGCCAGTCGCGCGCGTTGAAATTCTCCTCCGGAAAGCGTTCGCGTGGGACGATCAAGTGTCAGATATCCGATACCAACATCATCTAAGCACTGCAGGCGGGCTCGAATGTCTGGCAACGTGCGTTCGGCAACCAATCTCGCTTCTGGGGAAATCCCAATTCTAGGCGCGACATCTTGGGAGGGCGAGGCTCGTAGCGAATCACTCACATCCGCCAAATTCCGGATCCAACCTTCCACGATCTGCAGCGCAGCGGCGACACTGAGTTTTGCAAACTGGCCAATCGTCATCGATAGAAATGTTACGGCAGACGGGAATGACTGAAGTCGTGAGCCCTGACACGCATTGCACGGCTGATGCTGAAACGTCGCGATTTCCTGCTCCAGATTGACTGCCCCTTGGATCCCGAGCCCAGTGCATTTCGAGCACGCACCCCACGGTGAATTGAAGCTGAAACTTCGCGGTTCGGGAGTTGCAAAATTCAAGTCGCAGTCAGGGCAACTGAAGCGTGTGCTGTAGAGTTTTTCGATCCATTTCCCGTCCACTTCATGACTGATGATGCATGTACCATCGCTTTCCCGGCACGCCAACTCGATCGATTCTCGCAAGCGCGGTGCAATGCCATCTTTCAGGACAATCCGATCGACAATTGCTTCAATCGTATGTGGTTTCTTTGCATCCAGTGTTTTTGCTTCCGCAATGTCCAACACGTCACCGTCGATCCGTGCCCGAACAAAGCCATTTCGAGCAATTCGTTCCAGAACCTCGCGATGTCCGCCACGTCGACCTCGAACCATTGGCGACAGAATCATCAAACGAGTGCGTTCAGGCAACAGCAGCGTGCGTTGCAAAATCTGATCAACGGTCTGACGCTGCACGGCACAACCGCAGTTCGTGCAATGCGCCGTACCGCCGCGGGCATAAAGCAGCCTCAGGAAATCATGAATCTCAGTCGTGACGGCCAGCGTGTTGCGAGCGGGGACTGAGGAAACTCGCTGATCGACGCTGATCGTCGGTGCCAGTCCGGTGATGTCATCGACATCCGGACGCGGCAGTTGACGCAGCAGCGTGCGTGTCTGAACCGAAACGCTTTCGAGATACTGTCGCTGACCTTCGGCAAAGAGCGTGTCGAACGCCAGCGAACTCTTACCGGATCCGCTGACGCCCGTCATAACAATCAGTTTTCCGGAAGGCAGATCTACATCGATATTCCGCAGGTTGTGAGTCCGCGCGCCACGAATGCGGATTAGCGGTTGGTCGGACTTGTCGGTTGCGGAATTCATGATTTCGGGTGGTCGCCGCGTTTATGCTGTTGGTGTGGAGGACAGATAAGTTTCGCCGTTTGCCGAAAATGTCACAGTCTCTGGCTTCCAGCGAATTGCCTGACCATGGTGTTGTGGCAGCAGCCACGCCGCAAGATTATCGACTGCGATCGTTCGATAGCCTACATAACTGGTACAAAGTCGTGGATTAATTTCCACGACACGGACCGAACCTTCCGGAACGGCAAGATCCACAAGAAGATCTGCACCAACATAGCCGTGAAACGCACCCAACGCGACCGCGATCTGGGCGGCGACGGGCTTGATTTGTGAAGCGATCCCGGACTCACATGGAATTTGACCGCCGTGATACGACACCACGCCAGCGGTCAACTGAATCTCTTGTCGAGCGGGTGGCAGAATGATCGGCAAGCCGCGTTTTCCGCCACCGATGAAGCCAACGGAGCACGCCATACCAAGCATGAATGGTTGCAGAATCCAACGGTCATTGTCCGCAGACTGTTGCGGTAAGTTCTGGAATTGTTGACAAGGGAACTGCACGACGCGCACACGATCCGCTCCGGCACCGTCGCGCGGCTTCAGCACCGCAAGGTGCGACTTGAGCGCATGATGAATATCGGACACTTTCTCGGTGACAGAATTCTGGAGGGATGTGCTTTGTAGCAGATCAGCAGTCGCGTCATCGATTGTGCGCGTCGAAATTGTGGCAATCCCATGTTGCCGCAGCCACACATCCGTCCTGCGCTTGTCTGCAAAGATCTCCGCCAGTCGCCAATCCAGATTCAGACTCAGCATTGGACACGCATCAGGCTCCTGCACAGCCTTCAACAACGAGACTAGGACGCCGTCGCATTCTGGCGCAATCAGGAGTACCGCGTCGAACGCCGCGTGCTGTGATGCAGCGCGAAGGATTGTCGGCAACGTCTCTGACTGCAGTTCGCCCCGCTGAATCCGCACGCGATTCAGGCCATCCGGCGGATCGAATATGGATAATTTCCCAAATCGCGTTGCCGCCTCAGAACTGAGCAATACCGTCACTTCGACATCCGGCAGCATGGCAAGATCAGTCACAACCGCCCGCAGCATTGTTTCTGCTTCAGTCAGGATCGACGGCGGAACAAGTTGTGACGCCTTAGTATTCGCCAGAAAAAACTCGGCCACAAAAACCCGGGACACCTTTTTAAGGCCGTGTTCCACAGCAACACCAGTCATACGTCACATCAGGCCTAAAATGCCGCGCTGCCACCGAAAAAGTTCCGATGTTAACCTACAATCCTTTGAGATACTTATCAAGATCCGCAAGGTCGCTGGGTTGCGTGTCCTTTAGCAAACCCGCAGGCATCAGCGAGTTGCGTTGGAGCACTTTGAGTTCCATGTCGGAGGCTTCAATCCGATAGGTTTTATGTTCGGCATCACGCAGCAACAGGCCGTCTACCGATTCATAGACGATCAGGCCGGTGTAGACTTTACCAGCTTTCGTCTCGACCGATGTCGTCTGATAGCGGGGCGAGATATCCCGATTTGGGTCCACAATCGATGCGAACAGATCGCGGCGCGAAAAGCGTTTCGTGACACCCTTGAGATCCGGGCCAAGTGCCTGACGTCCGCCGTGACAACGCGCACAGGCAAGCCGTTCGAAGAGACGTCGCCCTTTGTCGGCATTGCCAGCATCCCAATCGACGGCATCAAGACTCAGCAAAATCGTCTGAGCCACATCGGACGCCTGCGGCGGCCGATAGTCTGGATAATGGGCTTCCAACGACGTCTGCCAGAGCTGCATAGATTCCGGCTGCTGGCGGTAACCGCTTTCGCCAAACTCGAACTGAATCGACTTCGACGTGTTGCTCTGCAGCAGTCGCATGGCGATCTCACGTAACTGAAACTCACGCTTGTCATTGATCAGCCGCCTCGCTGCGGCCAACAGCTGGAACTGTTCGGCAGCCGCATTGCTGCGTGGCAGTTTGACGAGAGCTTTTAGGCAGCCTTCAACGGCGTTGAGTTGCGGCGATTCTAGGCCGGTCAGCAGGATTTCACGGTCCTCATTGGTAGCCTTTTCGGCAATGGTGATCAGCACTGCATCGCGAACGGAAAGGTTGTCGAGTTGTGCGCGAAGCAGTGCCAAATGTTCCGGCTGGGTGGATTCCGCAATCGTAAATACGACGTCGTTTGACCATTGGAATTCAGGATTTGACTGCAGTGTTTTCACCAAGCCTTCGATGGCTTTGGGAATCGTGGGTTGCGGCACTTGGCTCAGGAACAGGACATGCCCTGGCTCGCCAAATCCTGGTTGTTCGGGCAGCAATGTGGGCATCGCCGGATCGACCTTGCACAGGGCTTGGTAAAGTTCCCCAATGCGATCGTCCCAGTTTGTGTCCTGCTTCAGTCCATACTTGCGAATCTTGATATCGATTCCTAGGAGGGCGGTGGCGGTGGCCATACTTTCATCATACGAGCGTTCAATGGCAAACTGGCTGATCGCTGCGAGGCAATGAATATCATCTGCCGGAAGTGTGGAATCGGTGATACTCGCCAACAGCCTCGCAAATAAGTCACGATTGAAAGGTGTTGTCATGGCGATCAGGCGAATCAATTCGTGATCCAGATGTGCATCACCGGATGGAAACGCTGCCGCGACTTTGGTCATGATCGGATTGAGTTCACGCTCCAAGGACGCAAGCGGGATTGCTGGTGCGTAACCATCAAACATCACCGGACGCCCTGCGGCCGGGCCAACGTCTCCCAACATCATTTGGAGAATGCGGGCCGCGTCGTAGCGATCTTCGCTCGACGACGTCAAGGACAGCAACACTTCAGTCGCGACTGCTGCCGCAGACGCACTTTGCAGCGGCGCACGCAAGCAGCGTCCCATGGACAACCACATCAGAGCGCGAGAATTTCCCGCGAGGGCCTTCGCGATTGTATTGCGTTGGTCATCGTTCATGCGCGAAATCAGCAACGCTGCTGAGAATCGCACGGTGCGATCATCGGAGGCAAAAGCCGCAGCAATCGCGGGGCCAGTAGCGACAAACGTAGCATTGGATGTGGCGGAAGCGAGGGCCTCCAAGGCAAACCGCTGCACAAAGGGATCTCGATCAGTGATAAGCTTCCGCACGATTTCGGCATCCGGTGCATCCGGACGAGTGCGTCCAACCGCCCATGCCGTTCGAGCACGGACAAAATTCGATCTGGCGAGCGTCAGTTTCGATGCCGTGCCGATATCCAGCCCACCAAACATTTCGACAAGAATTTCGATCGCTCGCAGTCTTTCCGCGATGCGTCGAGTTTCCGTCAGCGCTGCTTCGCGGAAGACGTCTGGCCCGAGTGATTTTGCCTGCGGAACCCATGTGGCACGCGACCAACTACTATTGGGCTGGGGCGCGTCGAGGACCGCATTTAACTGCTGTGAACTGACATCTGGGCCCGGTGCAACAGGCGGTGTTCCAAGAACATCGCTGACAATGCGGAACACACTGCCGCGGGTTCCACGACCTCCCACACTCACAAACAGACTTCCATCCGGAGCGACTTCGATGTCGGTCGGCGCAAATCCGAATTGATCACGACCTTCCGCAAACACAAAACCGTCTTTTTTCCATCCAGCACCTTCCTGAACCAACGGTACAGTCAGAACACGTCCGAGTGTCCAGTCCAGCATGAACAACGCCCCATGGTATGTTTGCGGGAACTGATGATGTTGATAGCAGGTAACTCCCGTGGGCGACCCGCGTCCGAAAGTTGCTAGCACCGGAGGCATATCCGGATAACTGCCCGGCCGTTTGAGTCCGACCGTCACGTAGCCTGCGTTCGAAAGTGGCAATATGTGAAATACCTGCGTCGGCAGATACCACGGCAATGAGATATCTCGTTCGTCGTCGCTATCGTAAGTAAAGAAGTCACCCGTACCGTTGAATGTGAAATCATAAGCGTTGCGAAATCCGTCGCTCACAATTTCGCCGCCCGAGAGATCCGGCTTCAGACGCAGCAACGTTCCCGATACCGGCTTCTTAATCGGCGATGTGGGCACTGTTGCGTAGGACGGTGTGACACCGGCAAAATTACCAGCCATCACATACCACCA
>QWQG01000214.1 GCA_003670925.1 Planctomycetota bacterium
CATGGGGATCGACTTCACGTTTGGATACTTTACTGCGGTTGAGACTTTGGGCACGGAAATCCGGAATTTGCATGCGGATGCCGAAGCCGCTCGGGCGTATTTCATTGTCGAAAGCATGGGACGCAGTGCTGGTTGGCTAGCTTATGGTTCGGCCATCGCTGGCGAAGCCAATCTGGTGTTGAGTGTGGAAGATATGCAAGGGCAATATCTGTCACCTGAATCGACACCCAAGCGGAAGGTGATGGACACCGAAATGGTGATCCAGAAAATTGTAAAAATGATGCGACACCGACAGGAGAAAGAGGGTAAAGAGTACGGTGTTGTCGTCCTCGCCGAAGGCTTAGCAGAGTTTCTCTCCGATGACGTCCTCAAGGATGTTCCGCGCGACGACCATGGGCATATTTCCGTCGCCAACGTGGATCTGGGGAAAATGTTTGCGAAGAAAGTAGCCGCAGAATTTCAAAAGCAGACCGGTCTGAAACGGAAAGTCACGGGCCTTCAACTGGGCTACGAATGTCGTTGTGCGCGACCTCACGCGTTTGATGTGATCCTTGGCAGTCAACTAGGTGTCGGGGCCTTCCGGGCGTTGTGCGAAGAAAATCACAATGGCGTGATGGTCTCGGTCTCTGGGCAGTTTGATCTGCACTACGTACCATTTGCAGATCTTGTAGATCCACAGACGCTGGTGACCGTTGTCCGTTTCATTCCGGCAGGCAGCGACTTCCATCGGCTGGCGCGGTTTCTTGAATCTAGCACCGGTGAGTAACACGACACTCCTGCGACACCGCAGTTTTGGAGTTGCAAGTGGTTATTTCATGGGAGCGGACAGTGCATTTCACAAGACGAGCTCTCCTGTTTTATCTGGTGGTAATGGCCTTGTTCACCTGGTTTCAGCGTACGATGATGTATCCCGCCGGGCGTGCCGAAACATTGCCAGTGGCTGAGTTTCCTGTGACGACAGGGAGATTTTCAAAAGCGGCGGATGTTGAAATTGTGTCTGGCGGAGATGAGAAAATTCGGGGCTGGTTTCTGCAGGCCGGCAGGGACCGCGGTGATCGCTTGGTCCTCTTTTTTCATGGCAACGGCAGTCATCGCGCGCGACGATTGACGTGGTACGAACTCTGCCGGGCAATCAATGTCGATGTGCTGGCCATGGACTATCGCGGCTATGCGGATTCGGAAGGGCAGCCGTCCGAGAAAGCACTGACGGAAGATGCAGTTGCCTCATGGAAGTACGCTACGGAAAAATTGGGTTACAGGCCGGATCAGATTGTGATCGCGGGTGAATCGTTGGGCGGTGGCGTAGCCGTCAAGCTAGCATCAACTGTTTGTCAACTTGGTGAACAGCCTGCAGGGCTGATCTTGGTCAGCACGTTTTCATCCATGCTGGATGCGGCTCGTCATCGATTCTGGTGGTTGCCTGTGCGGTTTCTGTTGATCGATCGCTATCGTTCGGATCTGGAGATTCCTCACGTCACATGTCCCGTGCTGCAATTTCACGGCACTGCCGATTCGATTGTTCCATTGCCGCTCGCGGAGCGATTACAGGATGTGACTCCAGCAAAGTCGCGAAGTGGGATGCGAAAGAAGTATGTACTTTTTAGAGGCACCGGCCACAACGACGTCTTGCAGCGAAACGGCAAGGAAGTGCAGGTGGAGATTCAGCAATGGATTCAAGCGGGGAAAGTTATTGTGAAGCCCTAAGCTTTCGCAGCTCTCGGCACGGGAATCCGGCCAAACCAAGCCCGCAGCTGTCCTGCGAGTCTGGCTTGACGATTCAGCTTCAACCAGCGCCTCACAGCGTCAAATCGATCCGCCTTGTAGATCTCGCGCATCGCGGACATGTGCCGTTCAGTTTCCCGCACTAGATTCCCGCACCCACACTGCGGAAGTCTGGCCAATTTGGCACGGCTCTAGACTCTGCAGGCTCAGCGAATCAGGCCGCTGACAGTACACCGGTAAGTCTCTTCGCGGCCCTTGATCTTGACGATTAATTCCTCGGAAAACTTGCCCGGGGTATTAGGTGCTGTGAATTGAAGTTCCACAGTCTGTACCCGCTTCTCTGTGGCATCGAGTTTGACTTTAAAGGAGTCCTGCATCTTAGGGCAATTGACGTCTTCCACCGTGAATGGTTTCGCGCCCTGCACGACAAATTTCACGGTCGTCATTTCGCCTGGTTTCAAATCACGAATCTTGACATTGTCATTCGCCAAGGTGATATCATGTTTGATGATTCCTTCAACCATCAAGGGGACATTGGGGCTTGCCTGATCGTCTGTCACAATCGTCACGATCTCACGAATTCGGCCCGCACGAGCCGTCGGTGCCAATGTCATTGTGAGTTCAAAATCCACCGTTCCCAAGCTGGCATTCCGGGCAACTTCTTTGAGAGTAGCATTGAGATCTGGATTTGTATATTTAATGTCCAAGATCTTCCAGTCCGCCCGGCCGGCGTAGGCGATCTTGCAAGTGACTTCGCCACCAGCGCCAACTTGGGTTGAACCAAAATCAATTTTTCCCGGTGTGAACACGACGTCTGTTCGAATGTATGCGGAAACAGGTATCCGCACGACATCCAGCCCTGGAGCATCAAACGTGATCGTCAAGTAGGTATCACGTTGGTGCTTGTAAGATCGTGTATTCATGCGAACTTCGAGCGTAGCTTTTTCGCCCGGTTGCAGGAGGCTCTGGGAAGGGTCTCCCGGGATTACACATTGGCAGCCCGGCGACGCGCCGACGATGTGCACGACCGCATTCGTGGTGTTTTCGATCGTGAGGATTCTCAAGGATTCTGAGCCGGCCGCGATGACCCCGAAGTCCAATTTCTGAGGCTGGACGAGTTGCTGGGCCCAAGAATTCTGAGCGACGGCAGACGAATGCCCTATGCAAACAGCGACGATGGCGAGACCGAAAATAACAAGTTTCCCCAGCATGATATCGCATCCGTTGAAGTCAGTTTTTCAAACCGAACAGGGAGAAGCAGTTCTCCGATCTCATTCTACCTGAACAGACAACAATAACAGACGTCCACCGACACAAGGTCATTACGACCCTACATCTGTTATTGAAGTTGCAAATTTGCAGGCAATTCTAACTGACCCAAGCTCGAATCTCCCTGCTGCCCGGTCATGATAGCAGGCGCAGATCAAGTGCTGTAGTCTTGTCCTTGAATTCCTGAAACGCGCTCCGTGTGAGAGCGTCAAAAAGTGAAACCCCATGGTGGTGTGAGGTAATCGCCTAAGTCAGAGGAATATTGAGGCATGGACAGATATGCAGCCTGCGGTGCCTGGGTTGATTGCGGCAGAAATGCGTGTATTTCGGCCTAATTTGGGTCTAAATGTCCATTCGGGACCCCAAGATCTGGCACATTTTTCGAGCGGGTGTGGTTGCGATGTTTTATGGTTGTTGGATTCGTCAAAATTTGGCCTGAAGTATGACCCACAGCCGAATTCTTGCGATTCCGGCGACATGCGACGTGTTCCCGCGTGAGTATCATCTTGCAGAAGGCTCAGCTTGGACTACAAAATCAAACGTGTGGCACTCGTATTCAGGAACCTGACCCTTACCGCAGCAGCAGGTTTTGCACCGGCAATTGCTGTTCGCAAGCCCTGCAGATGTGGCGAATCTCTGAACGAACTTGTAGCATCGTTGCAGAGAGCAATGCGATTCGCCAAACTTTAGAAGTCCGAGCATCATTTTCATCGTGGATTCAGCACTCAACAGGCTTCAAGATTTCCCAATGACAATCACTGACGCGCTTCACAACAGCCGCTTTCTGAAAGCGGTGCGCCGCGAGCCTGTGGATACGACCCCGCTGTGGATCATGCGTCAGGCCGGGCGATATCTTCCCGAATACATGGCAGTCCGCAGCAAAGTTACGTTCATGGACTTGTGCAAGACGCCGGAACTGTCATGCGAGGTGACCGTCACCGCGCAGCAGGTGTTGGGAGTCGATGCTGCGATCTTATTTGCCGATCTGTTGCCAATTCTGGAGCCCATGGGAATCGATCTGGAATACCAAAAAGGCGAAGGCCCTGTCATTCATAATCCGCTTCATACGGGCCGCGACGTCGATCGCCTCCGTGCGCTCGACTCCATGGAGTCTGTGGATTACGTGTTTCAAGCCATTCGCCTGATACGTCGCGCTTTGCCGCCGGATATTCCGCTCATTGGTTTTGCTGGAGCGCCGTTTACGCTGGCATCTTATTGTATCGAAGGCGGAGGTTCAAAGAATTATGTGCGTACGAAGTCGCTGATGTACAACGATGAGAGTGCTTGGCATGTGCTGATGAGTCGTTTAGTAGACACCGTCATTTTGTATCTGCAACAACAGATTGCGGCAGGCTGTCAATGCGTGCAAATTTTTGACAGTTGGGCAGGCTGTTTATCGCCTGCCGATTATCGCCGCTACGTGTTACCGCACACAAAACGCCTCATTCAAGCTGTGCAAGACCATGCGCCTGTCATTAATTTTCTGAACGGTAACCCTGCGTTGCTGCCGCTGCAGCGGGAAGCAGGAGGGCATGTGATGGGCATTGACTGGCGGTCTCAACTGGATGAAGCATGGCAGACTTTAGGATACGATGTGGCCCTTCAAGGAAATATGGATCCGGTGTCCATCTATGCCGAACTTCCGGTACTCAAGCAGCGTGTTGCAGATGTGTTAGATCTGGCGGGTGGACGACCGGGGCATATTTTCAACTTGGGACACGGAGTGATGCCGGACATGAACCCAGATCATGTGAAGGCCGTGGTAGATTTTGTGCATGAACTTGGGAGTAGGCGGTGACCGAAACTGCGTCGAGCCCTGCCGCTTTAAAACCACTCAGAGTGGCGGTGATTGGCGGTGGCATCACAGGCCTCGCAGCTGCTCAGCGACTGGTGTCACGGTCAAGCAAGGTGCAGGTCGTCCTTTTGGAATCGTCGCAACGTCTGGGCGGAATTATCCGCACCGAGGCTGCCGATGGATTCTTGATGGAACTCGGCCCGGATTCCTTCATTACGAACAAACCTGCCGCAATTCAATTGTGTGAAGAGATCGGCTTCACTGCTCAACTCATCGCGACGGATGCCAGATTTCGCCGCTCGCTGGTGCTGCGCAACGGAAAGCCGATGCCGGTGCCTGACGGCTTTATGCTGATGGCTCCATCCAAGCCTTGGGCCATTCTAACCACCCCGATTTTGTCTTTCAGGGGCAGACTGCGATTGCTCAGCGAAGCGTTCATCGCCGGCCGAATGACCGCAGAAGACGAAAGCCTTGCGAGTTTCGTGCGGCGGCGATTCGGCCAACAGACTCTTGATCGACTTGTGCAACCATTGGTCGGCGGAATTTATACCGCAGATCCTGAGAAGCTGAGTCTGAGAGCAACAATGCCGCGATTTCTGGAGATGGAACAATCCCATGGGAGCGTCATACGGGCAACCTTGGCCCAACAAAAAAGCGACCGGAAGCAGGCCTTAAAGCATCCCCATGGCGTCCCTGAATCCTCGGGCAGCGGAGCGCGCTACGGATTGTTTGCGACGGCAGCCGGGGGTCTGAGCGACATGGTTGCGGCGATCGAGCAGACTCTGCGGAAGTCGGGGCGAGTCGAAATACGATTAGGAGCGGAAGTCACCGGTATCGACCGGCCGACAGTCTTCGATGCGCAGTGGGCCGTGCAGTTGCGGCAGGAGTCTCCGCTGACGTTCGACGCCGTGATTGTGACGCTACCGACGCAAGCTGCAGCCCGAGTTCTTAAAACCGCAATTCGTCCTGAACTGCACGCCGCGTTGCAGGAGATCGAATATGCGTCTAGCGCGGTTGTGGTGAGTGGTCATCAGTTGTCAGACTTCGCGCATCCGCTGGACGCATTCGGGCTCGTCATCCCGGCGATTGAACAGCGTAAAATTCTGGCTGTAAGTTTTTCGAGTCGTAAGTTTCCGGATCGGGCACCTGCAGGGCAGATCCTGCTGCGGACCTTTGTGGGTGGCGCGATGCAGCCGGAACTATTGCACCAAGATGACAATACGATCGCCGGATTTGTGAACGCGGAATTGCGTTCGATCTTCGGAATGAATGCCCTGCCCATGTTTAGTGAAGTCATCCGGTACCACAACGCCATGCCGCAGTATCACGTCGGGCACCTCGCACGCGTTGCCCGCATTGAGTCACTGGCGCGGGAGACACCAGGGCTGTATCTCGCCGGCAGCGGCTACACGGGCGTTGGTATCCCAGACAGCATCGCCAGTGGTTGGACGGCTGCTGATCGGGTATTGTGAAGCTGAGTGCCATCGCTTAATCCTGTCACTTTCCTGAGGGACATTTGGACATGAATAAAGCCTTCGTACGTGAACCCGATGCAGATGGGCGCGTGCTGTGTCCACGTTGCGGGACGCCGGGAACGGCCGTAGGAACAGGACCATTGGACACACATATCCAAGAATCTGTGCGGTCTCGAATGGGAGATTCGGGCTGGTATTGCCGCCATCCTGCCTGCCACGTCGCATACTTCAACATGTTTGAGCAGGCTGTTTTGGTGAGCGAACTTCGATCGCCCGTTTATCCTTATGACGTGGATGCCCCGATCTGTGCGTGTTTCGGATTGACATGGGAAGACGTCGATGCCGACGCGCGGGATGCTGCGCCGATGCGAATTCGGGAGTTGCTCCGGCAGGCGAAGTCACCAGCAGCCCGCTGCCAACTCCTCGCCGTCGATGGTCAGTGTTGCATTCGTGACGTACAGCATCTCTACCTGAAACTACACAAAGCCCGATGACCTTGGGGTCATCGAGCTCTGTGGGAATAATGTCAACGAGGGATTAAATTTGTGCCTAGCGGGTCAGAAACGTTTCGGCCGCCTGTTCGGCAGTGCGATAGTCATCGCGGTCAGTCAACAGCACGGTGTGCTGCGTCTTTTGACGCTGACGATAAATTTCCATTTTCACGGATAAGCCAATGTCTGATAGGCTCACAAGATTGATCAGGTGATTTTCGTCGATCACGTTGACCCCATTGAAAGATACGATGACGTCATCCGGACGCAGTCCGGCCAGAATCGCAGGACTCGTTTTGTGCGAATAGACGCGGACAATTCGGGCACCCAAAGCTCGGGCCAGTCCAAGTCGTTGCGCTGCCGCATCGGTGAAGTTGTTATCCAGTTCGACCCCTAAATAGGCCCGACGAACTTTGCCGTGCTGGACCATTTGATCAAACACGTGGCGTACGAGGTTGCTCGGGATACTGAAGCCGATTCCTTCATTCCCGCCGCTGTTCGACGCGATCGCCGTATTGATGCCCACCACGCTCCCATAGATATCGATGAGCGGGCCACCACTATTGCCGGGATTAATGGCGGCATCGGTCTGAATGAAATCCTGATTCGTCACCGACTGATCCGACGTCAGGGAAAGATCGCGGCGACCTTTTGCACTGACGATTCCCATCGTCACAGACTGACTGAGTCCGAACGGACTGCCTACGGCCAGCACAAAGTGTCCTATTTTTACGGTGCTGCTGTCGCCCCAACGCGCGCCGGGCTGACTCCCGTCTGCAATCTGGATGATGGCAATATCGCTTTCGACGTCGCGGAAAACTTTTTGCGGATGCACAGTGGAGCCATCGGCAAGGACGATATCGATTGCGGCATTCTCTGCATCACGGATCACGTGATTATTTGTAATCACGAACAATCCACGCACAGACTTGCTCCGCATCAACACACCGGAACCAGTCTCTTCGACCTTACGTTCCGCTTCCACACGGATCGCCTGAATATGTACGGCTGAAGGCATTACGGCGTCAGCGATGTCGGAAATATGATTCCCGCTTTCCACGAGCGCCGCTGCATGCGCAGGAATGCGGGTTTCGTAGCCGGCTTCTTCACTGACGGCGCGAGCGGACTGAGTCAGCCGCGTCGTCTCCAAATGCCCACCGATCGCCAGACCAATGGACAACATGCCGATTGAAGCAAGAATAGATGTATGACGTCGCGCCATCAACGGACTCTCCGGGGAAAGTTTCACATCCTGTGGCTCGGCTCCTTCCGCTAAAAAACTGGATTGACATCTCTAAATTCCGGACACATTCAATTTAGAAATGCGGTACGGAAATTCAAAGTTCTGGTGACTTACCCTCCAGGCGCCACCGGTGGAGATCTTTCAGAGACGGCAATTGTTCGCAACTGCAGACACACAGATCTCCATACGGTGTATCGATCTGCGGTTTAGGCTAATGCAAATCGAATTCGGTAGAATCCGCCGCTCAACACCAGACCACGGTGGCAGTGCTGTGAAGGCGGAAGAATCGCTACAGACGATGTATCAAAGTCGGACGCCCAAATTGTCTGAAGTGGAGCCGGTAGACTAGCGGGGAGCTACCCGATGATCAGCTCTGTACCGAATGTGGCGGATCTTCATGGAACGCCAAAACCCGTATTCCCGTTCGGTGTAATCGAAGGCCACGCAGAAAAGGCCAGACATCCATGAATGATGTCAGGCCTTGAAGAGTTTGTCTCGATATCCATGCCGCTCTTCGAACTGAATTATGGCTGGGGTGCAGTTTGAGGAGGATGCGCGTCGATGATCGACTCCGGTTGCTCAACTCCCGGCGGGACTTCGTGTTGCTGAGCACGCACATCTTGTCCTGCTTCGAGCTGAGGGAATCGCAATGCGGACTGTCGTTCGTGGATTGTGTGAGGCACATTGCTGGTGCCCGGATATTCCGTAACCTTCATCTTCGGCACCCCGGTCGCGACACTCTCTGGCGGATTCGCAGAGCCATCACCGAGAGTTCCGCAGGCGCCGCATACTCCACTGGCGTGGCCCTCGCCGCCGCATGAACCGCAGACGCCCGCCAGTGCGGATTGCAGCATCATCTGGCCTTCACTGCCGACAATTGCGTTGTCGCTGACATTTGTGTACCCGGCATTATCCATGAATGACGAACCAGAGGTAAACGGGCGGCACCCACTGATGCCACCAAAGAGACCAGCCGAGCGACACCCTGCGAACGAGTAGGACTGATCCAACCTATCGATCGCCCGCGCGAAGTCTCCCAATTCACTATTGACCGATTGCTGGAGACAGGCCATGCCGGTTAATAAACCGAGCACCAGCAGTGTTCCTAAAAGGACAATTTCCGCGGACAAGATGACTCCGTACTCATCGTGCTGGAACGTTTTCAGCAGCTTCAACATTGAAATTCTCCAGATATAGATTCAGAGGGAAAGAGCCCCATGGCGTGGAACCAGAGTGCTCGTTGGCAGACGGAAAGCGAGTCTGCCCTTCGGTTTGTCGTTTGATTGATGAAGTGGCGGATCGCTCGCGCGGCGTGAAGGCGGCCGTCCGATGCGAGAATGGGGCATGCCTGCCCCATCTCGCGTCGTACAAACAAACGCCTGAAAATCTTTTCAGCCGCGGGCGGTTTCTCAGGCCGCCGTCTCCCTCTCTCGCTGCGAACAAAACCCGGTCGCACTGTGCAGGAATGTCTCTCTCGGGACCGCAACCGGCTGGCTGGTGGAATTCCAGCAACCGGCAGCAGCTCTCGCACCCCTCACAATCCGTACAACCGTTCTCGTCACAACAATCGTTTGGCGAAGCATAAACCGTGCCATTCGCATAATCGTTACAATTAGGACCACCATACTATTGTCGTAAAGTATTACCACAAAACATTTTAGCTAATACTTGTGACTGCGAACTGGTTCCAGATATTCCGAATGCGCGCAAAGCAAGGATTACACCGGTATTAACGATTATGTCAATTTAAAGTGAACATGCCGAATGTTTCGGTCAAAACGCCACGCCAATCCGTCACTCGGCCGTCAATTCCTGTGCTGCCATATCAACGACCATCGGATGACAGTTCTGCCGCGTTCCAACAGGGCCGGTGCCAGCGTCTGGACACGGGGGAACCAGCTGCGGTCTGGCACCCGGAAATCTGCCGCGACATGCACGGGGTTGCGTTTGTCGTCCCAGATCTTCCACCGCTAGGCACAACGAGCATGGCTCCACACAGGTGAGCCTTCGTTTCTTGCGGCACGTATCCGAGCAGCCGAGAATTCGGCACATTCAAACGCCGAGTCAACCCGTCTGTGCCTGTCATTGTCTTTTCGCCCGGCTCACTCTCCACTCTGGATTCAGGCAAGCTTTCCAGCCAGAGCCTAATTTCCGGGGGGGATCAGCCAGCGCAACGGCATGCAAAAAAGAGGGGAAGCGACACCATGAAGACGATTGCTGCAGGTCTCATGAATGTCGTTTTGTCACATCACCGTCAGTGCTTCCAGCCGGGCCGCAAAAACTGGCAACCATCAACTATCGCTGCGCGCGAAAAGTCTTCGTCCCTCAAAATGGATTGCCTTTGATCCGTGCCAACGCAAACAGGGGACCGTGAATCACGGTCCCCTGTCGCATTCGTTAGATTGTCGTCAGTCGTCCTTAAAATCTTTGAAGTGACTGCTGGAAATCGGCTCCATTCAAGCTAGGGCCACTGACAACCGTGGTTGTACACTCAATCCACAAGATCAGATTATTTGCAGCTCGTGCAACCAGCCTCTGCGGTTGCCCCGCAGCCAGTACCTGGATCGCAAGCATCTGCACAAGGATCGCAACAGGTTTGAACAGTGCGGCACACGACGCGTGGAACACATCGCGTCTGAGTCACGGGAACCTGACGAGCTACACACTTGGTGCGTGTGACCGTACGTGTTTCGCAGACCTGACGGCAAACCGTATACGGAACTTTACGTGTGCATGTCTGCTGTGTCATGGTGCAAGTGGTGTAAGGCACCTGACGTGAATGACATTCTGACACCATGCGGCAAGTGGTGTAAGGGACGCGGCGTGTAATGCACTCGTCGATATAGCTGCATTGGGTGTAAGGAATCCGCCGCGTGCAGGTCTGGTGCGTCATCGTGCAGGTCGTGTAAGGAACTTGCTTCTGGCAGGTTTCTGTGACGAACGAGCACGTGGTATAAGGCACTTTCTTGACAGTGTGAACCGGAACCTGACGGCAAATCGTGTAAGGCACCTGCTTGTGGCAGACTTCCGGAACCATGCGCGTGCAGGTAATTGTCTTTTCAATCATCTTTGGACACCACTTGCGGCAGCAGACCGTTCGGCCTGGGCATTGCACGCAGACTTCTTTGGTGCAGCAGGGATTGCATGGATCAACGACGCATTTTTTAACAACCGGACCCGGGATATGTCGTGTTTCCGTGATCCATTCCCCAGAACATTCCTGAACAGTTTTGCATTCAGTGACTGGCTTGCAGACGGTGTAACAGACATCTTTGTAGCAGGTCTCTGTTTCCGTGCGGCAGGATGTGGTGCAGACGTCTTTGTAGCAGGTCTGGTAGACCGGCTTGCAGACATTGTAACAAACCGTGCGATGGCAGGTTTGATACACGGGCTTGCAGACCGTATAGCACTGTTCGCGATAGCATGTCTGATAGACGGGCTTGCGCACACGGCAGGTGACATCGCGGTAGCATGTCTCATACACCGGCTTGCAGGTGGTGCACGTGACGGTGCGGTAGCAGGTCTGATAGACCGGTTTGCAGACCGTGTAACATTGATCACGGTAGCAGGTTTCATAGACGTTCCGGGTGCATGACACTGGCACGGATTCGGTGCATTGGTCATAGACCGTTTTCATGCACGTGTACTGTTGTGTTTCCCACACAACTTCCTGCACAGTCTGACATTGTGGACCACATCCGCACCGAGCTGCGACGAAATCACCACACGGAGAACACGCAGAAGTCCCAACACCGCGGAAACCGCCCGATCCGAGCAATCCCGCTGTCGAAATTCCGCTGTTCAGCAGTATGGCAACTGCAACCGCGACTCCCAGCATGAGCCTTTTCATTGCCTGTACCTCGATAGTTCTGAAGAGTGAAACTTAAGCACGCAGCAAGCGCGCTTTCCTCGTTTACTCTTCGACGACCTCAATTGCACGACTTGATTGACAGGACACCGCCTCGACCAGCACCGAGACTGTTCGACGGGGTCACATAGAACAACAATTTCCACCGTTACAGGCAGAATTGTCAATCACGCAGCATTGTCCGATCTTGATTGATCGGCCGATTATGCCGCAGGCAGGATAATGCGATCCACCCACGCATTCCGTACAAAACGAAACCACGTACTTGGAGCGATCTATGATGCCGCAGCCGCTACAACGGCCACCTTATCGAATCTGTCGCATTGCGGGAGGACGAATTGCCCGTCCGGGAGGCTGGTTTTCTGAGTCGCTATTGGCGACTGTGAGACTGTCGGCAAAATGCTGCAACATGGTTGCCGGTCTGGCGTTTTTTGCTAAACTCCTAACCCTTGCGAACGCTAAAACATGTCGTGTGTCGTCTGTTCGTACTGGATCAGTTGGCGGTGTAGCTCAGTTGGTTAGAGCAGCGGAATCATAATCCGCGGGTCGGGGGTTCAAATCCCTCCGCCGCTATTTGGAACCCCGGAAAACATTGGAAAAAAAGCGTTTTCCGGGGTTTCCCTGATGCTAGTCGGTGCAGAAAGCGGTGCAGTTCCACTCCTTGCGGATGCCTGCTGGACGGCTTTTTCGAAGAGCGAATCGGTCACCTGCCGAAAG
Organism: Planctomycetota bacterium; assembly: GCA_003670925.1. Lineage (GTDB taxonomy): Bacteria > Planctomycetota > Planctomycetia > Planctomycetales > Planctomycetaceae > SXXK01. The sequence goes on from QWQG01000214.1 coordinate 12,581, forward strand.
TGCTTCGTCGCCACGTTGGGACTTTTCGCCATTCACTTGCAAGTGAGGTAGTTGCGGAAATCTTGCTCTCGTTCTGTTAGCCTGCTGGGGTATCACCTGATTCGCATGAAGATGTAGCAGAACTGTGCTGCTCACGGGCGTGACCCTCGCTCGGTGAATTTCACCAAAACCATGCATCCTAGCTGCTGATCGCCGTCATCGGAGTGACCGCCCAACTTGTAGAACGAGGCCAGCTCATGCCTTGAGCTGCGTGTCTTGACTTAGAGCCGCTAAAATAGCTCTGTAAAAATGGTGCCCTGTGGTACCACAGAGGGTTGACGAGAGAGTACGAACTGCATGGGGCTGAGCAAAAACGCACGATCCAAGGATCCTTTGTTTTCTAACGAGTTGAGATCATGGAAAAATATTTTGCAAACAATCGAGTTTCGCCGCCAGTCGCGATCCTCGTGAATGGACCAAGTTCGTCCGGAAAGTCGACTCTCTGTCGAGCGTTGCAAGACCGTCTGACCGACCTTGCAGACGGCAATCCCGATGCGGCATTCGCTCGTGTGGCGTTTGACGACGTTGTTCTTTTAATGTCAGACAAACTCTATCCGGTGAGCTTTGTCAGGCTTAAAGGCGGGGATCTCGGGCGTCTCGTATCGCGTACCCCTCATGATGGCCGCGCCGGTTGGGAATATATCGACGAGAGCGATGCTGAAGGAAGGCATGGGGGCAGCCCCCGCCTGCGGCTTGTCCTCAACCCACATGCCCGCTGCCTGCTGTCCGGACTTCACAGGAGTTGGGGCGTGCATCTTGCGCTGGGGACGAATCTGGTCATCGACCACTTTCTCCAAGACAAATCGTGGAGCGAGGAGATTCTTGAAGTTCTCCGGCGAGCGCACGCACGCCTTTTCTGCGTGGGGGTGTTTTGCTCTGTGAGTGAATTAGAACGACGGGAATCTTCGCGAGGCGATGGCGGGTTGGAGGGCCGGCCGCTTGGACTGGCCCGCAGGAGTGACGAACTCTGCCACTCATACGAGCTCGACTACCACGTCTCCGTGACGACGGATCAGCAGACGACCACGGAGTCGGTGGATATGATCGTAGCGGCACTCCAGCAAGCGGGATTCTTAGCTGCTGGTGCAGGTGGGCTGAACGAATAGAAAAAGCCTGCTTCTCGCCGCTCCTCGACTGGTGCGCAGCTGAGCTGACCGCGCGTTAGGTTTTTGGTTTAGGAAGCTGGCTGGTGAGCGGCCGGGCCATGGATAGCGAGTCGGTTGATACGACTTTGTGGCAGCAAGATGCATGGGAAAGTTCCCGCAGTCAATTTGACTAAATAACTTTGTGGTTCATTTTGCAGTCGTGAGTTTGTTGATGACATTTCGGCGATACAGCATGCTGTCTGGGTGGGGCGCGGGGGCCGCGTTTGCTGTGCCTATTGTCATGTGGCCAAACATGGCTTTGGGGATGATCCGCGCGAAATCGGCTGTGCCTAGACCCATGGAAGCTTACCAGACTGATTCTCCAGCAATAGTCATCCCGGACAGTGCGCGATGGGCGTTGGGAATGATTGGCGGACCGTCGGACCGCTCCGGTCAAGGAATTTCCACAGGCCATCGGGAGCTGGAGCTTGAGTTGTCTAGACGACTAATTTTTTGACTTTGCCGTTGATTTTCGAGTGCGTCTGCATGGCGGTTTATCACGGCTTGCGACCTTGGATGAGTCCAGTCAATTCGATCAAACTGTGGTTCCCTAGGATTCAAAAACTCAGTCATTTTTACATCAAAATTGCCGATTTCCGCGTCGAGCCTGGACTGCTGCGCGGCAGGCTTCTAAAATCGGACGGGGATATCCACGCTGTGAATCTCTCTGTCAAGTTTGGTTTTGAGCATTTTACCGTCGCGCGAATCACAGCTGCAGTCGGCGGAAGTTAAGGATGAATTTTCATGCGAAATGGATGTTGGATCGTCTCTTTGGCAATTGCGGCGTTTGCAGCAACGGGCTGTGAGGATGCGCAGTATCAGGATTACAGCAAAGCGTCGCTGAGCGAAACGCAGGTGCATGACCACGACCATGGCCATGGCGAAGTTGGCAAGCACGGCGGACATGTGCTTGAGATGGATGATACCCACGCCCATCATGCCGAACTGGTATTCGCCGCTGCATCGCGGGATATCACCGTGTATTTTTATGGCACCGAAGTTGGTGCAGCGAAAGCTGCTTCGAACGTAGCCTTAGAACTGCATGTCGGTGACGGTCACAAAGATCTCGTAGCAAAGCCTGTGCCTTTGGATGGCGAGACTGACGTGACGGCATCCCGCTGGGTGATCAGTGGTGCTGATCTTCCGCAAGAAATCAAAGGCGAAGAACAGCTCGACGGTCATCTCGCAGCGACGATGGACGGCCAACCGTTCTCCTACGCATTGGAAGCGCATAGCCACGATGAGCATGTGCATCCTGAAGAGACGCCTGCTGCGACTGCTCATCAGGAAGGGCACGCTGCTGACGCCGCCGATCATGCCAAAGCCCAAGAAAAAACAAAATAGCTTGCCGTTTTTCCAATTTCTGTAGGATGGACATGCATGTCCGTCGTCTTCGCTAAAAGATCGTTAATTGTGCCTGCAACGACCACACAGGCGAAACTCAATGTAACAACGCGAGCGGCTGGAGTGCCGCATCGGTCATGGAGGACCTTGATGCCGATTGCCGCCCTATTGATTGCTGCGATGGCCGCAAGTACAGCACTGTTGCTCCCGCCCCCCCCTGCTGAATCTACCGCTCCCCCGGTCATAAAAGCGGTGATGGTCAAAGCATATCCTCACGACCGCACGGCATTTTGTCAGGGTCTGGTAACGTCCGAAGGACGCTTGCTGGAAGGGACAGGGCAGTATCATAAATCCCGGTTGCGTCTGGTGGATCTCGAAACGGGCAAGTCTGTCCTCGATCAAAAAAACTCGCCTGATGTGTTTGGCGAGGGCATCACAATTTGGAAAGACCTTGTGTATCAGCTCACCTGGCGCAACGGTTACATGCTCGTTTACGATTTGAAAACGCTGCAAAGCAAGGGGTCTATTCGTTACCGCGACATTGATCCGAAGTTAATGGAAGGTTGGGGCATCACGCACGACGGACATTCGTTGATCATCAGCGACGGCAGTGCGGCCCTGCGTTTTATCGACCCGGATACGTTAAAGTTGGAGAAGACCATTCGTGTCAAGGCTGGTTCGAAGGCGCTTACAAAGCTGAACGAATTAGAATTTGTCAACGGTCGAATTCTGGCCAACGTCTGGTACGAAGACCGGATCGCCTGCATCGATCCCGCGTCAGGCAAGGTGACCGAGTGGATTGACATGGCTCATTTGCGACCTCGCGAAGTCAAACACGATCGCGAAGCTGTTTTGAATGGCATTGCGTGGGACGCTCAAACCCAACGTCTCTTCGTGACCGGCAAACACTGGCCCACGATTTACGAAATCGTGCTCAGTGAATAAGCCGCAACCCGTGCTGTTCGACAATTGACGGGTCGCCGCATGCGCATGAATTCGAGGGTAAGCATTGTTACTGGCCGAATTCTGACGCATCCCGCTCCACCAAAATATTCCCATGAAACCCCCGCGGAGGATCGCTTGATTTCCGAACCGCCGTCGCAGGTTCCTCCGACACGAGTGATCGATTATACTTTGTGAGCTAGGTAAAGTTCCGGTGTTTTCGGCTAGGGCTCATCAGGAAAAATGCATGTCGAACGTCGAATATGATGTAATTATTGGGCTGGAGGTTCACACGCAGCTCAAGACCCAATCGAAATTATTTTGCGGATGTTCCACGGCGTTTCGACCGCTTGATCCGAACACCCAAACGTGTCCGGTTTGTCTAGGTCTTCCGGGTTCTCTGCCGGTGATGAATCGTCATGCGTTTGAGCTGTCGCTCACGACAGCATTGGCTTTGAACTGCGAAATCGCGGCGTGGACGCGTTGGGATCGCAAGCAGTATTACTATCCCGATTTGCCGAAGGCGTATCAGCTCAGCCAATACGATGTGCCATTCAGCAGCAAAGGCTGGCTCGATATTGCGGCCGATGATCCACAGCAGCCGCCTCGCCGAATTCGAATCACGCGTGCCCATCTGGAAGAAGACGCAGGCAAGAATGTTCACGACGAAAGCGGACGCGGGGCGGAAAGTCGTGTCGATCTCAATCGGACAGGCACGCCGTTGCTGGAAATTGTCAGCGAGCCGGATCTCCGATCGGCGTCTGAAGCACGCCGGTACCTTGAAAATCTGCGTTCCCTGCTGCTGTTTATTGAAGTATCCGACTGCAATATGCAGGAAGGCAGTCTGCGGTGCGATGCGAACGTGAATCTGCATATTCACAACGCGGACGGCAGTCGCTCGGCCACGCCGATTGTGGAACTAAAAAACATGAATAGTTTTCGTAACGTCGAACTTGCGGTGGAATACGAAGTGCGACGTCAGGCTGTCCAATGGGAGAAAACGGGACAGAAAATCGGCGATGCGCCGAAGCAAACGCGAGGCTGGGATGCAGAACGCAGCGTCACCTTTGCGCAGCGGGAGAAAGAAGAATCATCAGACTATCGGTATTTCCCGGACCCGGATTTATTTCCTGTCACAACGACCACCGCTCAGATCGGGGCGATCCGGACGGCTCTGCCTGAAATGCCGGCGGCGCGGCGCGAACGGTTTCAAACGCAACTGGGTCTGAGCGCATACGACGCGGCGGTGATCCTCGATCAGGGCCCGGAACTTACGGCATGGTTCGAGCAGGTCGCGCAATTGTGCGGCGATGGGAAAACCGCTGCAAACTGGGTGACGCAGGACATTCTTCGCGACTTGAACGCTGCCAGCCTGACGATTGCGCAGTTTCCGATCACGGCTCAGATCCTCGGCACACTGCTTCAGTGCATCACATCCGACCGCATTACGACGAGGAGCGGCAGAGATATTTATGCGGCCTTGAAAAAGGACGCAGCCGAAGATCGGACAATTGGAGTGTCTGATATTGATCGCCTGATTGCCGCAAATGGGCTTGAAATCCTGCGTGATACCGCAGCCTTGGCGGCGGCAATCGCAGCAGCGATCGCGGCCAAGCCGGAAGCGGTCCAAGATTTTCGCGCTGGAAAACAGCATGCAGTTGGACCACTCATCGGGATGATTATGAAGCAAGTCGCCGGTGCGGATCCGAAGCAGGTTCGCGAATTGTTAATTGCGGCGATCAAGTGATCTTGTCGACAATGCGATTGTTGGTGTGCGTAAGTACGATGGACATTCCTGTCCGTCGTTTCCTTGGATGTCTTGCTGCTGTTTCAGAACAGGCGATACAAATGATCATGGTCAAGCGGAAATCCACACGAATGGCGTACGTCACTGTACTTGTTGCGTTGTGGCTGTCATCAAGCAGGGTTACCGCCGACGATCAGATAAAGTTCAATCGCGACGTGCGGCCGATTTTGTCGGACAAGTGTTTCTTCTGCCATGGGCCAGACAGTGTCAAACGCAAAGCGGATTTGCGACTCGATGTTCGTGATATCGCGGTGGCAACAGGAGCCATTGTTCCGGACAGGCCGGAAGAAAGTGAGATGTTGCGCCGCGTTCTGAGCCACGATCCGGAGGAACAGATGCCACCGGCCACGGCAAAACTGGCACAACTCACGGACGCGGAAATCAACACGCTCAGAAGCTGGATTCAACAGGGTGCCGCATACGAAGGTCACTGGGCGTTTCTTGCGCTTTCAAAAGATGCTTTGGGCACGCATTCAGCCGGCGATGTGTCGCCCCGCATTGATGAAATTGTCGCGACTGGTCTGGCGGAACGTGGCCTGAAAATGCAACCCGCAGCGAATCGTAATACGCTGATCCGACGCATGAGTTTTGATCTCACCGGCTTGCCACCAACTCCCAGCGAAGTCATAGCCTTTGTGGAAGATCAGTCGCCGGACGCCGTTGAGAAACTGGTGGATCGCTTGCTCGCATCACCCGCATACGGTGAAAAAATGGCAATCGATTGGCTAGATACGGCGCGCTATGCCGACAGTTTTGGTTTTCAAGTCGATCGTCCATGGGAAATGTGGCCTTGGCGCGATTGGGTGATTAAGGCTTACAACGAGAACATGCCGTTCGATGACTTCATCACATGGCAGCTTGCTGGTGATCTCCTGCCGAGTGCCACCGATGAACAGATTCTCGCCACGGCTTTTAATCGCCTGAATCAACAGGAATCGGAGGGCGGAAGTGTGGAAGAAGAGTACCGCGTCGAATATGTGTGCGATCGCGTTCAGACATTCTCAACGACATTTCTGGGGCTCACTTTCGAATGTGCACGCTGTCATGATCACAAATTCGATCCCCTGACACACAAGGAGTACTATCAGTTCTTCGCGATGTTTCAGAACATCGACGAAGCCGGATTATACTCGTACTTCACTCCATCACCGCCCACTCCGGCCCTCACGCTCTTGGACGCATCATCTCGGAAAGATTTGGCGGAACATCGCATGTCCGTCGCGCAGCTTGAGGCGGCTCATGCAGAATTACAACACAGCCGCGAACCTGTGTTTTCGAAGTGGCTAAATTCAGCGGATCGAAGTAACCACGCGGCGTTAGCGTTGCCGGAATTGGGGCGTTTTGAGTTTGAAAAGCTCGACGGCGACAGGCTCGAAAATTCAGTAGCTCCGGACAAGCCCGCAGTGCTAAAAGGCGAAAATAAACTGACTCCGGGCCGCGACGGGAACGCCGTGGAATTCACGGGTGATGACTCGATCGACCTACCGTTCGGCAACTTTACACGCGAAACGCCATTTTCGGTTTCACTCTGGCTGAAGACGCCAGACGTGAAGGAACGGGCCATCGTGTTTCATCGTTCGAGAGCATGGACCGATGCGGCAAGTCGCGGATACGAGCTATTAATCGAGAACGGACGCCTTAAATGGTCGCTCATTCACTTTTGGCCGGGAAATGCCGCATCGATCTCGGCAAATTTGGTGCTTCCGGTCAATCAATGGGTGCATGTATTTGTGTCATCCGACGGCAGCAGTCGAGCGTCAGGATTGACAATTAGAATTAACGGCGAGGCAACTGAGGTCGAGGTGGTAAAAGACCATCTCTCGCGTGAGATCACGGGAGGCGGTGGCGACAACATTGCGCTTGGGGAACGCTTTCGCGATCGCGGATTCAAAGGCGGGATGGTGGACACGTTTCGCGTGTTTTCGAGAAGACTTAGCAGCCTTGAAGCACTCGCCACGTTCGATGAAGTTGCCGCCCGCAACGTCTTGAATCTGCCTGCTGAGCAACTTGACGATACTCAGCGGGCAACTCTGTTTGACCATTTTTTAATGACGACCGACGAGACGTGGACGCTGCATTTGACCGCACTGCAGTCTGCCCGCAGAGTTCTTGGTCAATACCATGATAATCTGCGCGAGATCATGGTCATGCGTGAGTTGCCGGAACCGAAAAAAGCGTACGTCTTGGATCGGGGTGAGTACACTCAAAGGCGGGAAGAAGTTTTTGCGGGAACACCAGCGGCATTGTCGCCGTTTCCCGAAGGTGCGCCGAAGAACCGTTTGGGACTGGCAAGATGGCTGACGGATCCACGTCACCCGCTCACCGCACGGGTGACGGTCAATCGGGTGTGGCAGAGTCTCTTCGGACGGGGATTGGTGAAGACAGCCGAAGATTTCGGAAGTCAGGGAAGCCGTCCACTGTATCCGGCGATACTTGATTCTCTGGCGCTGCAGTTGCTGGAAACAAAATGGGATCTGAAACGGCTCATCCGGTCAATCGTGCTTTCGAAAACATACTGTCAACGCAGCATGGCGGATGACAAAACGCTGGCCGACGACCCGGACAACGAATGGCTGGCGCGTGGATCGCGTTTTCGATTACCTGCAGAAATGATCCGTGACAATGCGCTGGCTGCGGCGGGACTTTTGAACCCACAAATCGGCGGTCCGCCAGTGAATCCATGGGAAATGGAAGAAGCATTTAAACCGGCAGCCGCCAGCGGTGGCGACGATGTCTATCGCCGCAGCATTTACACAAACTGGCGACGCACAGGTCCGCCACCCGCGATGGTGGCCTTCGACGCACCACGGCGAGCTGTCTGTACGGCGAAACGCGAACGAACTGATTCTCCCTTGCAGGCCCTGATCCTCCTCAACGGGATCCAGTACGTTGAAGCGGCTCGAGTGCTCGGCGAATCACTGCACCGTGAGGCATCAGGCAGTCTCGAAATGATGATTGAACAAGGCTGCCTCCGTTGTCTCAGCCGCAGACCTGACCAACGTGAAACGAAGATCCTCACCCAATTATACAATGAACAGTTGGCACATTTTCGCAGCCATTCGACGGATGCCGCTGAGTTGCTCAAGATCGGACAATTTCTCCATGACACTGACATTAACCCGATCGATGCGGCCAGCGCTACCATGCTGGCTCAGGCACTGCTCAATCACGATGAGTGTGTCATGAAGCGTTGAGCATACAGGTAATTAGCGTCGGGCTTCAAACCGAAAGCATGACGCGCCCCGCCCGTCACCATGGTCTTGGAGAATCGCAATTGGTGTGTGTGTGTTAAGGTAAAGAGTGTCGCATCCTCTACGTTCGGCATTTGCAACAATTGCCCAACCGTGCGAACGGCTTCAAGGTTCCTTGACGGAGAGACGCAGCAGGGTCAGACTTCTGAAACGTGCAACAGTGGGAAGCGGCAGCTCGCGATCACTGGTATGTTTGAAATGGTTTGAATTTCTGTTGGACAAAGAGGCTGAATCAATGAGCGGACCGATTGTTCGGACCGGAACGACACCCGAATTCTGGAAAAATTGGGATCGGGCTTTCGGGGATAAGAAAAAAGCAACTAGTGATCACAAAGCCTCGAAAGCGACTGAAACGTCTGCAGGGGCAGCAAAGAAGGTCGTGAAAAAAGCCGTGAAAAAGGCCGCAAAGAAAACCAAGTGATCCGTGTGGCGATAGTGGTTTCAGAATCAGAAGGGCAACGGCAGAAGTCTGCGGGCTTCTGCCTGTTGTCAATCATGGCAATCGCGGGAATGTTTCTATCCGTATCGATGCTCAGTAGTTCCATTCCTGGGGTCAATGAGCCGCATTATTTGTGCAAGGCTCGATCCTTTTCAGACCCCGCTTGGTGCGCCCGAGATTTTTTTCTCACTTCAACCAACGCGCATTATTGTTTCTTCTGGCTAATCGGGCCGTTGACGCAGGTGGTTTCGTTGCCGACGGCGGCGTTGGTTGGCCGCGGAATGTCCGCCTTGATCTTGGCTCTCGGCTGGACCGTGCTGGCGCGTGGGCTCGGCCTGTCAGCAGCGATGCGTTTCTTTGCAGCATGTGCGTTTGCCTTCCTCAGTCAGCTTGGAAGTTTTTCTGGCGAATGGCTCCTCGCCGGGTTCGAATCAAAAGTCTCCGCATGGGGATTTGGCTTAAGCGCAGTTGGGTTCTGGATTCGCGGGACGGTCAGAACGTGCCCAGGCTGGATGACCGTTGCCGGAATCTGTTGTGGCGTGGGCGCAATTTTGCACCCGGTCGTCGGTGGCTGGATCGCCGTGTGTATCTGCATGGCCTCGCTGCTGGATTTTATCACACGTCTGCGCATGATTGGCTTAACGAGTTCGACCAAATCGTTTATCGGGATCGGCGCGTTTTCATGTGCGACCATTGCCGTAGCCCTTCCAGGGCTGATTCCTGCCTTGCGCATCGTGCTGGATAATTCGCTCAGCAGGCAAGATCGTGAATTAGCTTCGTTCATTCAGGTCTTTTGGCGGCTGAAACATCATCTGGACCCGACCGAATTGATGGCTGCACAATGGCTTTATGCGGGTGGACTACTAGCCCTTTCGGTCAGCCTGTTTTTCATCTTGCAACGAAAGTTGCGGATGGATGCGCAGGCGGTCACGACGGGCATGAACCGGGATGCGGCTTCGCGGATGGCCGTGCATACGAATCTGCTGCTGATTTTTTTTGGGTCGTCAGTTGTGATTGCGTTTGTCGGCGTTGGTATTGGGTGGCACGTCGTCGATGCCCAGCACATGCAAGGCTGGCAGTGGCGTGCGGTGCTCTTAAAATTCTATCCGTTCCGCACGTTTGACGCCTTGTTACCGATTGTAAACGGATTGCTTCTAGCGTTGGTCTGGCAACGACTCATGGCCGATCGCTGGAAGAAAGCTGCGTTGGTGATCGGAGTTGTCTGTTGCGGACTACCGTTTGTTGCGGCGATTTTGAAACGCGGGTCTGTGCCGCCTGGCTACACGCCCGATCAATTTGCCGAATGGCAGGCTGCATGTGCGTGGATTCAAACACAAACGCCGCCGGATACATTATGGCTGACACCGCGTGAATCATTCGCCTTCAAGTGGCTGGCCGAACGTGCGGAATATGTGTGCTATAAGGATTGTCCCCAAGACGCCGCTGGGATTCTGGAATGGAATCGGCGTCTGTGGTGGCTCAACCATTGGACGCTGAAGAGCTCGACAGATGGCGTCTACAATCGTCCAGAATTGGCAGAACTACGGGCGGAAACTGGATGCGATTTTATCGTGACCCGAATTCTTGGTCCATTTGAAACAGCCCCGGTCTGGCGGGGGAAAGTCTGGCAGGTCATCAAGGTGCCGTGACGTGATTCTAGCGAGCGGGAGGTGATCGCCTCCCGCTTACTGGAGATCCTCAAGTTGTTGCCGCCTATAGAATTGCCGCCCCCTTGACGTCGATGCCTTTCAGCCGCATTTTAAGTTCTTCGATGTTCGGAGAAATCTCGAACGCGGCCTCGCGACTGACGAATTCACGATTCACGAAGTCGTAGAGGCTATCGTTGAACAACTGCATGCCTTCGGTCTTACCAATGCGAATTGCGGCGAACAGTTTTTCGTCCATCTCTTCCATGATCAGCTTCCGCACTGTCGGATTGAAACTCATGATCTCGATAATCGGCACGCGCGACGGCGTATCCACGATCGTCTTCAGCAGCTTCTGCCCTACGATACATTTCATGTTCATCGCCATACTAGCTCGAATGGCTTTGTGCATGTCAAACGGGAACAAGTCTAGAATACGCGAGATGCAACCTGGCGCGCCAGGGGCGTGGATTGTTCCGAACACGAGGTGTCCGGTTTCAGCCGCATGAATCGCAGTTTCGAAAGTTTCACGGTCCCGCAACTCGCCCACCAGCATGATGTCGGGATCTTCGCGGACCGCATGCTTCATGGCAATGTGAAAGTCAATGACGTCCTGACCGATTTCACGCTGATTGATCAGGCACTTATCAGATGTATAAATAAATTCGATCGGGTCTTCGATGGTTAAAATATGCTTGCTCATGTTGCGGTTGATCCAGTCGAGCATCGACGCGATCGTCGTACTTTTTCCGGACCCCGTCACACCCGCCAGCAACACCATTCCCTGATCGTACTTGCAATGATCGACCATGCACTTGGGGAGATACAGTCCCTCAAACGGCGGGATTGAGCGTTCAATCTTGCGCGCCACCATGCCAACTTTCCCCAGTTGCGTAAACAAATTCACGCGAAACCGCCAAGGATCGTCGTCGATTTTGATCACCTTGGAAAAGTCCGCTCCACCATTCTGATGAAAGATATCTAGGTTTCGCTGGTCCATCATTGGGAACGTGAGTTCGATCATCTGACTTTCGGTGATTGGCGGCATTTTCAGATCGCTCAGACCGCCACGAATTCGAAACACGGGTGGGCGTCCGACCTGCAGGTGGATGTCCGAACATTTGTGCTTGATTGACAGACGAAAGATCTTATCGATCTCAATGTCTGCAACCGGATTGAACGTGGATTTTTTCCAATCGGCAATCAAAACCATTGCGGTGGTTCCTTACGAATTCAATAAATTCCGCCGTTCGCAAGAGAACGGCCATCGATCATGTGACGCGGCCAATCGACAGTTACCGCTTCACGCTGCGTTTTGTAGCACCTTGCGTGACCAGCGGAAACTGACCCTAAAGTGAGGCGACTACAGTCCCGCAGGGTGCGACTATAAACCAGTGGAATGCGCAAAAAAACGGGCATCCTTCAAAAACTCGGCAGAAGGCGAAGAATCGAAAGAGGGCATCCTGCGCATCTCCAATTGGCTCAATTCTATCGAGGAAAACACGTGGGAAACCATACTTTTTGAAATGCCAGCCCATTGGCACGCGAACCGACGACCAATCGAGAACAAAAGGCAGCGGACATCCAGCAAAATACCAATAAAAAACGCAGGGCTTCGCGTGACGGCGAAACCCTGCGTTCAGTTTTAGTGCTCCCAGAAGGGCTCGAACCTTCGACCTACGGATTAAGAGTCGATCAGCTATGTTCAAACAATGTCGAAACAGCGTAAAAACACTGGACAAACAGCACTTTTGAAATTACGATCCATTCACCTCGGGACTGTTTTTCACCCCAAAAGGTGAATGGCGAGGTGAATGAAAATCACTCAGGGCTAGGTTAGCTCCCGAAAAGCGGCATCTGAACCGCCTGCCCTGATTGCTCTTGATTCAGAGAACTCGACTGTTCAGAAAGTCGAAACGATGATGTTGCACAATAACGATGAGATTTGCGAATTCGACGCAAAGGTTTATGCACTGCACAGCCTGTTGGATTCAACGAACGAGCAAGAGACTGTTTCTGCTGTTGGCAATGTTATGCGGATTCTGGTCTCACACGATTGGCCGGAATGGGCTTCGGGGCATCGGTGGTGCGTTCATCCTGATTGCTTTGAGGCATTCGATACCGATGACCTAGAGTATCTGAAAAGATTCGTGGCCGGTGTCGTCACGGTCCTGAAGTCTGGCGGTGCGAGGGGTGTGCCAATTCTTCAGAAGTACGCTGCATCGTATCTACAGCAGCGAGGATACGCCGTGGCAGCATCGAGGGCTGAACTCGATTCACAAGACCCGTGGCAGGGATGGAAAACGTCAAAGCAATACGCTGCTGATTTGGGCACTTCCACAAAGAGTATCCAGCGTGCATTGCTAGGACTCATTGAAAAGAGGCAAGCCGAACGAAAAAGCGAGCGGGGCAAAATCAATCTGCGGCAATCTGCCTACGAAATTCTAAAGCCGCAAGACTGACATCGGACAAAAACAGGCGAACATCGGACAACTACGGACAGGCTGGCAGAGCGATCTTTGCCAGCCTGTTTTCGTTGATACCGTCCTGCAATCGAACGCACAACGTCGTGCGTTTCAACACTCGATTGCAGGGGCAAATTCAATGAGACCAAAACAGGATACGGCAGACACGTTAATGCCTATCGACGATGGCAGCGTTTACCCGATGGCGGCATTCTTGCGGGCGACTGGCTGGGGGCGTCATGCTCTCAAACATGCTCGCCAGCAAGGGCTGAGAGTCGTCAAAGTTTCCGGACGGTGCTTTGTTCGTGGCAGGGACTTTAGCGAGTTCCTGGGGACACTGACGGTTGATAGTGAGGTGGCACGATGAGCGATCTCAACACACTGGCACGTGACGAATGGGACGGTTGCGCGAGAGTGATTTTCAAACCCGAATTCCTGATTGAATCAGGCTTTTCCAGAGAAGCCGTTGACGCCTGCACTGAGATTATGGAATCGAATTTCGACGATCCCAAACACACGATTTTTGACAATGACGGGAAGCCCGTAAATCAGATGCGTGGCGTTGTGCTGTACGACTTGGCAATTCACATCGCCAAACAACATCGAATTGACTTTGAATCAGCAAGAGGGCTGAACACCGAATTGCGGCGGATTCAAGAATCCATTCGCGGTTCAGTCCTTTGAGCGAGCGAGGTGTCGCGATGACAGCAGTTTCGGAAACAGTTTCCAAAAAGAAACGCGGACGCCCGCTAAGTCGTCAATCATCTGAACTTGCCGGAATTCCCGGCTGTTTCCTTCCAGAGGGGTGCCGACGAACCAGAATCAACAGCATGTTTTCGCAAGAAGTTTTGTGCATGTTTAATCACGCGACCAAGAAAATTCAGCGGATTGTTTGGGGCTGTACTTCGGATGAAATAATGTCAGGAAGTAAAGACTTCGGACCAGGGTGGAGAACATATACCCCTGAGATCGGGCGTTACATCGCAGAGTGTGACGACGAAGCTGGCGACGTTCGGAATTGCATTATCGACGCTAGAAAACGTGGTCTGTCATGGAGCGATATCGCGGCACATTTCCGCAAGCTGCGATTGGGTGAAAAGAGCGGCAACAAATCTGCGTTGACTGCGGCTCTTTGCCGAACGATTAACCAGTTTCGGAAACAGTTTCCGAAAACATCAGACGAGATTGTCGGCGACGCAATTGATGATGTGGCCGCGATTGTTTTCTTAAGTGGCGAGTAAAAAAACCACGCTAACCGTGGGACCGATCAACGTGGCTTCTCTTTTTCAAATTCGCGTGGCAGCGAATCAACACAGTTACAGTAAACGGATTTTACCCATGAAAACGACACTAGGCAACGGCAAGAATTCTCGAGACGGTGAAAAGGCTGAATCACAGGCATCGACGCTTGTTGCGCTTGCCGG
>QWQG01000204.1 GCA_003670925.1 Planctomycetota bacterium
CCCCCATTTACATGACGCCTCATTCATGATGTTCCCTTTTCCTCGTTACGCTATGGACCATGTGATTGGTGGCCAGACACCCCGCGCCGCCCAAGTTTTAATCTACCTACGGCAACCTTGATATTCAAGTCTCCAGCAGGGACACAAGGGTGGGGAATAAAGATCAGGTCCAATAGGGTTCGGCACTTGAATTGCTGCGGTCGTGTGTTCAGCAGTTGACGGCAGTTCATCTTTCTCCTGGCTTTCGGTAGCCATGCGAGATGGGCGACACTGACGATCGCGCCCACCACAGAGCCATCGACATCCACCATCGCCGAGGGAAAGATCAAAGTGGCTCGCAGCCGTGGTGATTCACTGCCAGCAGGACTGTTCGTCAACAGCAACGGGGAATCATCGACAAGCCCTGAAGAGTATTACGCCAGTCCGCCGTTGTGGCAATTGCCTGAACGATGGCGAGGAATTCAACTGAGTGTTCCGTGTGACTTGAATTCTTCCCGAGGGCAGCTAGCTTCTAGTGCTGGTGAGGTACCGCCCCTTGAGGGGCGGGCAATCGCCTGCGCTGCTTGGATTCTAGTGCTCCAGTCACGGGCGTGTATGATGTTAGAATTGAACAATTGCGGTGGGCTGGACAGTTTCTTTTCGAACCCGTTTCTGGACTGCGGCGCGCCACTGCAGTCAGGCAATTGGCGGACCAAGTCTCCCAAGCGGCGGCGGCGATCCGGGCTGAGCGTATCCACCGAAAACATTGAGCCTCGAGTAGCCCTGACCATGATCATGCCCACGCCGATGCCCGGAATGTATCAGCCTCCTGCTGTCACAGGCCAGGTGGCTCTGGATGTCAACTATCAGTATTTTCCGCCGGACTTGGTGTTCAACGGAGTCGGTGACCGCGCGGTGCCGGGGATTGTTCGGTATGACTCGACCGTTCCATTTCTGGTGAACGGACACTCGACCGGACCAGCGGATCTGAAATTGACGTTTCCGAATGGCAACCTCATGCAGATGAGAGTGAATGGGCCATTCTCATTTCAGTTCCCCATTAGCACGGCAATGTCACCCACCACGGCGATGACAATGCAGACCGAGATGGCACTGCAGAGAATTGCCAATGATCCCACTGCAAGCTTGGCGATTTTTCCCATTTCAATTCGCTGCCCGAAGTGGCATCCTACTTCAACAGCGTGCCAATTAGCATTACGCTGGGCGGGCCGAGCATCCAGATCCTCGACGGAGTGGCGTTCAGCGCAAGCAGCTCATTCAACAGTACAAATCTATTGACGTCCACGCCGAATCATTCGGCTTTCCGCGTCGAGTCAGGCATCAACTTCAGTCCTCCGGCGAATTCGCCGCCGATCCTTTTCGGCCCGAGGATGGGCGGCATTATTACAGGGTTCTACGAACGATCGTTGAGTGATGAGTTCATCCACGACCAGAATGGTGCTGATGCGGACACATGGGGTATCAGAGGCGTGTTCAGTTTCTGACAACACTTAACACGTGGTCGTCGGTAGAAACAAATATGATGCAGTATTCATGGAGGAGTTGAGTATGAAGAAGCGATACCGTCGGGTGTTCGTCCTGCTGTTTTTACTATGCTCTGTGCCGAGTCAGGGCTGCGGCGATGATCAATTGTTGAGATCGGCGTGGGACGCTGCTGTTGTGGGAGGGACGGTCAACGACCAGCATGCCCGGCTGTTGTTGGATACCGGTGCCGACGGTACTGGCATTGAGATCAGGTTACTCACCGAAATGCGAATCGCCCTGCAGCGCGAACGAAAGATTCGGGCTCCCAGTGGAACGACGCAGGTGCGATTTTATGAGCCGATTGGGATTGGGATCGACGGATTCGAAACCGTTCGTGTGACACCGGGCGGAATTGAGTTGGCTGGATTGAATCTTGGAGGTCATGTGTCATTTGATGGCCTCGTCGGCATGGACGTACTCAATCGTCACACTGTCCTGATTTCGCGCGGGATCGTTTCACTTCGCGAGCGCGTCCCGGCTGAATTCCCCGTCGTCGAAACTTTTGCCACAGGAGACCGAGTAGAAGACCGCGCGGATCTACCAGTGTCCATGTCGGAGTTTGGTGTGCGTGAATTTCGAGTTGATACTGGCATGACAGATGCGTGCCAATTCAATGATCGGCTCGTCAAGGATATGCTGCATCGAGGAGCCCTCGTTCGCGGTTCAACAGCCAAAGTCACTGATATTCGTGGAGCGCAGATTATCGACCGCTTTGTGTTGCGTGAACTGACTGTGGCCGGTGTGAAGTGCCGCAATGTGCCTGTAAGTACGGGACAGTACAACGCGATTGGCCTGGAGTTGCTGCGACATATGAATCTGGCGCTGGATTTCCCGCGACGGCAGATTTTGATTGGCAAGCCGCCGCAGGATGTCGTCGATAGGTTCGCGATAAACGCAAGTGGAATGGCTGTCGGCTTTGATTCCGCCGAGGCTCTGAAGGTCCTTGCCATCCGCCCGGATTCCTCTGCGGAGACCGCTGGCGTGCAGGCTGGCGATGTCATCGTGCAACTTGATGGCAGGAGTCCGGCGGAACTTTCGATCTACGACATTCACGACATTCTGGCCCGGGACAGCAAGACGATATCCGTCGTGTTTTGCCGGGGTCAGGACGAGCATTACATCGAACTGCCGCTGCAGCTTCCGTTCGAATACCCACCGAACTGGGCCGCATTGGATGCCAGGCAGAAAGACTTCGAGAAGTTCCTAGAGAAGCTGGAGAGTGATCCTGCTCCAGCCGCAAAGCCTTGAACGGACAAACGTTCTTATCAGTTCGGTTTTTCCGGTCCCATGGTGTTCATCGTACCACACATCTGTGGCTCGGCAACAAGAACGCGTCGTCAGGATTCTGGGTAGAGGACGTCCCACGCCATAGCAAAGGAGGGTATTTGCTGGAGGCCCCGGCCACTGGTTCAACGGAATCGTACGATACGCTGCGAAGTGCGCTGCTTTCAACAGTGAATTCGTTGCAGAGGAAACACAATCCACACGGTACGATAGTTCATCCACGAAACGGAACTTTGCTCCGGATTTCCAGCCAACTCAAACCTCTCACGACAACGTTTCGTTCTGTGACCATGATTGCACAGGTTGACGTTGAGCCGTGTCAGGACTTGATTTTGGCCTACAAGTTCTAAAAGATGTTCGATTTCGTCAACTGCCGAACACTTGCAATTCGGCGCTCTCCGCCGGGATGAGCCCGATCGCGTGAGCGCGTCTGGACAATTGTTGCAGAGCGTTTTTGCCGACGCTGCCAAGATCCACGGTCCATTCGTTAACGTACAGATCGACGTGTTGCATGAGTACCGCGTCATCGAATTCCTGAGCGTACTTTCGCATCGTGGGCAGCGGAAGACTGCGGTCGGACAGGGCGAGCTGCAGCGAGTCTTGAATCACCGCCTGGACGGTTGCGATGGTGTTCGCATCAAGGCAGCGGCGGGCGACGATTCCGCCGAGCGGCAATGGGGACGATGTTTCTTTCTCCCACCGCGTCCCGAGGTCTTCGACCAGCCCGAGACCTTCGTTCTGCCATGTGAAGCGGCCTTCGTGGATGCAGACGCCAAAGTCAGCTTTCTTCTGCTTCAGGTCCGGCATGATGTCAGAAAACACGACGTGCCGAACCCGCGTCGTGCGGGGATAGAACAACTGGAACAGCAATGCTGCCGTTGTATGCTGACCGGGGCATAACGTCACTTGTTTGGGGTCTTCAGGCCGCTCACCGACACGAGCCGACAACAGCAACGGACCGACGCCAAAACCCAGAGCCGAACCCGATGGCAGGATCACGGTTTTGTCCGCAAGGAGCAGGGCGGCATGAAAACTGGTCTTCGCCACATCGAATTCACCAGCGAAGAGGCGATCATTGAGCTGCTGAATATCGATCAGCTCAACTTCAAACGTCAGGCCTCGCCACTCGACGCTCTGCGTCATCAGGCCGTGGAAGGCAAACGTGTCGTTCGGGCATGTGGAAATCCCGAGATGAATTCTGGTCATGTCGAGATCCTCAGCGCCACCAGTTCCGCTGCGGCCTCGAGCGCTCCAGTGACGTTCCAGTTAGCCTTGTCGCGATCGCCTGCCATGTTTGAAATTCCTCGAATCACAGTCAACGGGACCTTGGCCATGCGGCACGCCAGCGCGACGGAGAATGCTTCCATGTCTTCCGCGACTGCGTGCGGAAATTTTCTCAGCCGATCCGCGACATCTTCGCGACTGCCCGACGCCGAACACACCGTGAGCAGCATCAGACGCGTTGAGTCCCCCGCATCTGAATTGATCGCCGTTTCGATCACATCGCCGAACGACTGGCTGAACTCCGGATCGGTCCACTGTGGCCAGCCAAGTTCGCTCGCAGTATCAAAGTTAAGACCGCTGCCAGCCCCGATACCGTAACACGCAATTCGCGGAAAAAAAGTGGCGGTCCCGATTGGCAACTGCGGCCCGAGAGCTCCGGCAATACCGACGAGTACGACGGCTCGCGGTTTGTAGAACGCCAGTAGCTGCGTCGTTCGAATCCCAGCCACGATTGGCCCGAATCCGCATGTCGCGATCACGCCGCCAGCACGCTTCACGGAGTCGGTAAGAAGTGGCTGCAATTTCTGCAGTTCAAAGTCGGTGGGCATCAGGATCAGCAGTGGTGTCATGGTTGTTTTCAGCGTTCTCGCTCGATCATCATTCGCTTGTCCTCGATTCGTTTCTCCACGGCAGCAGCGTCTGCACTAGGGGCTATCAGCCCTTTGTCTGTTCCTTCGTCCATTGATCCTTCAACGTCACCGTCCGGTTAAACACTAATCGGCCCGGAGTCGTATCAGCATCGACACAGAAATATCCCATCCGTTCAAACTGAAATCGATCGCCGGCTTTGCCGATCGCCAATGACGGTTCTAGCATCGCATTGTTGAGCAAAATTAACGAGTTGGGATTGAAATTGAATTTCCAGTCGAGCGACGGATCGACGACATCATCCGGATCTTCTTTGACGAACATGTGGTCGTACATCCGCACTTCGGCTTGCACGGCATGTTTTGCGGACACCCAGTGCAGCGTGGCTTTCACTTTGCGTCCGTCCGGAGCGTCACCGCCCTTGGTTGCCGGGTCATAAGTGCAGTGGATCTCCGTGATGTTGCCGGAAGCATCCTTCACGACATTTGTGCAGGTGACAAAATAAGCCCAGCGCAGACGCACTTCCTTGCCCGGTGACAAGCGAAAAAACTTCTTCGGTGGCTCTTCCATGAAGTCTTCGCGTTCGATGTAGACTTCGCGACTGAATGGCACTTTGCGACTGCCCGCCACCGCGTCTTCCGGGTTGTTGATCGCGTCGAGATCTTCTGTCTGATCTTCTGGATAATTCGTGATGACCACTTTGACGGGATTCAACACGGCCATTCGCCGTTCTGCCCGTTTGTTCAGATCTTCGCGGATGTGGTTTTCCAAGACGACCATGTCCGTCATCGCGTTGTTCTTGGTGACTCCAACGTAGGCACAGAAGGCTCGAATGGCTTCCGGCGTGTAACCTCGCCGACGCAGGCCGCAGATCGTGGGCATGCGAGGATCGTCCCACCCTGTGACGAAGTTTCCCTGAACAAGTTCCAGCAGCCGACGTTTGCTCATCATCGTGTAGGTCAGATTGAGTCGATTGAATTCAATCTGCTGCGGATGATGAATGCCCAGCGCTGTGCAGTACCAATCGTAGAGCGGTCGATGATTTTCGAATTCCAGCGTGCAGATCGAGTGCGTAATCTTTTCGATTGAATCCGACTGCCCGTGGGTGTAATCGTAGGTCGGGTAAATGCACCACTGGTTTCCCGTACGATGATGCTCCGTATGCCGAATGCGATACATGATCGGGTCTCTCATCAGCATGTGCTTCTCCGCCATGCCGATCTTTGCCCGCAGCACATGAGCCCCGTCCGGAAACTCGCCGGCCCGCATGCGGCGGAACAGGTCGAGGTTTTCATCGACCGATCGACTCCGGTACGGGCTGTCGGTGCCGGGTTCCGATGCGGATCCACGTCCCGCGCGGATTTCTTCCAGCGGCAGACTGCAGACATAAGCTTTGTCGTCGCGAATGAGTTGTTCGGCCCACTGATAAATCTGTTCGAAGTAGTCAGAGGCGTAGAACAGCCGGTCTTCCCAGTCGAATCCCAGCCAGCGCACGTCTTCCATGATGGAATCCACGTACTCCGTGTCTTCTTTTTCCGGGTTGGTGTCGTCAAACCGCAGATTGGATTTACCGCCGTATTCCTTGGCGATGCCGAAGTTCAGGCAGATCGACTTCGCGTGGCCGATGTGCAAATAGCCATTCGGTTCCGGAGGAAATCGCGTAAGAACTCGCCCGCCCCATTTGCCGGACGCCAGATCGTCTTCCACGATCTGACGAACAAAATCGCGATGGGCGGACGTAGTAGGATCAGTCATTTCAGGAGATTCCGTTGTGTTCTGAGATATTCAACGCTCGGTCGTGCCGCGATGGAAAATACCTGCTCATGCGTCTTGCCGGAAGTCATGCTTTCCGTTTTGTGGCAAGTGAAAAGTCGAACGACGTAGGCGACGTCGCTCCGCCGACTCGCGTTCCTGATGACGCCCGTGCGAAAGAAACGCGGCTTGGCGGTTGCCGTAAGTCGCCTGTTATAGCTTGGTGACGATGTATCCGAGGAATCTCAGTCAGCGGAGCGACTGAGCTACGTGGACAAAACCTCGTGCAGGACCCACGCGGGTTCGACACCGATCAGGCGCATGTCGAGGCCCTGATACGGGACGGAGAAACGTTGGTGGTCGATGCCGAGCAGATGCAGCATCGTGGCGTGCAGGTCTCGGACGTGTACCGGGTTCTCGGTGGCGTGATACCCCAGTTCATCCGTGTTGCCGTATGACGTTCCTGATTTTACGCCACCGCCGGCCATCCACATGGAAAAGCCTTTGATGTGATGATCGCGGCCGACTCCTCCCTTGTATTGAATCATTGGCGTGCGACCGAATTCGCCGCCCCAGATGATCAGCGTCTCGTCAAGCAAGCCGCGTTGCTTCAAGTCTATTAAGAGTGCCTTGACGAGAAGATCTGGCAGATGACAACAGACATGATACTGGCTCGGCAAAAAATCGGCCGACCATTGCCGTGACGCAAACGGCTGGCCCTTCGTGAACGACTCCGGAATCGCCTGGCCATCCAGGGCATTGAGCTGCGGCTTATAATCAAAGGTTTCCAGATGCGAGGGGCCTCCTGCCATGCAGAGAAATATCACGTTCTTCACGCGCGGCGGATGATGCGGCAAGTCGTTGCGTCCCCCGCGCGATGCGGCAGTCCCGTGGGCAAGTGCTTTCGAATCATCGCCGAGCATCAGTGATTGCAACGCGGCGGCACCCACACCGACTCCCATCCGCCGCAGAAACGCGCGGCGCTTGAGTGCTGCGATGATGGAATCGTTGAGTGGTTCACGCATACGATCAATTCCTTGAGTTCGTTTCAGCCAGGTTCAGGATTGCGCGACAAACAGCCGTCCAGGCAGCGATCTCGCGCGCATCGTGGCCGACAAATGGTCTTGTCAGGCCGACATTCAGAAATGCTGTGGCATCGCGTGGTCGCGTGTCGAAAGAATCGCGATTTTCGTGCAATAGTCGGCGAAGCACATTGAGTTCCGACACTGCAGGTTCGCGCGTGACTGCATGGTAAAAAGCCCATGCAAGTCGTTCATCATCTGACTTGCTGTCAGGATCGAGTGATCGTATGGCAAAAGCACGAGTGGCTTCCACGAATGTGGGATCATTTAACCCGGATTATTCATCGGTCTTGGTGCCATGTCGAGTATGGCAGGTTGCAGATTGGTTTTGGTGTTGGAATTGCAGAATTGCAGAATTGCGCAGTCAGCGCACAAGCCCCCCACCCCCGAGTCAGAATTCGGGGACAGGAAGAGTCGAGTTGTCATGGCTTCAATGAGGCACGAAGCTCTCGACGGCCACGGTGGCGCGGCGCAGGTAGGGCACATTCGGCCAACTTGCAGACAAGAGAACTCGGACGCGCCGAGTACTCACGATAATCCTCGCGGCAACTTTCGTCACCAGCATGCGCCACGTACGTGGATGTGCTTCACCGAGTCTGTTGCGTCCATGTCGCTCATTGTGGCGACGACGTCGTGTGTGGTCGCTTTCATCGTGGAGTCGCGTGTGAACACCCACGTTCGCTGCCGCACCGTCGATGCTCAGTTTGCCGGAGACGTCTGTCGATGAATCCGAAGA
>QWQG01000198.1 GCA_003670925.1 Planctomycetota bacterium
CAAATTGGACAATTATTTCTCGAACGGTCGTAGACACTGATTATGAATGCACTTGGATTTTCAATTCAGAGGAGTTAGGGGCACCAATGTCGTCGCGATGGTATTACCAGATGTTGATGGAAGAATTCGGTCCGGTCACGGCTGAACAGCTTCGCGAATTGTTCGAAGAGGGCACGTTGAGCGATTTTGAGCTGGTGCGCTGCGAAACCGACGACGTCTGGACGACGATTGCTGCAGTGAAGCCGTCTCTTTTCGCAGACTCGGGCGACCGCCCTGTGGACACGCTGGAAGAGATTGGGGATCTTTCTGAACTCGCGTTTGAATTCGAAGGTTCCGGGCCGACAACTCGTCGCGGGGCCTATCCCCAAGAATCGGCTGAAGATCCTCGTCCGGTTTCGATGGGGCCTGTTGCCGAATCACGAATGCAAAATCCTACGCCGATCACGGCCGATTCTGTCTCACTCGTTGCGTCATCTCGCGTGCTCGCCCCGCCGTTACTGAACAGCGACCAGCCTGCAGAGGAATGGTTCTGCGAATCGTTCGGGCAGGTTCTGGGTCCGATGTCTTTTGCCGAGTTGATCGAGCTGGGCGAATCCGGGGCACTTGATGCGCGTGATCGTGTGCGGTGCGGAGTACGTGGTCTTTGGAAGACGGGGGATTGTCTGCCGAGCATGATGCGGGCTGTGGCAGTTGGAAGTGCCATTGAAATTGATCCGGCAGGAGTGTCCGTGACCACTCAGCAACGTTCTGGGGAAGGATCTGCGACAGTTGCAGATACGATGAGTGTGCCGGTTGAACCGATCGCAGCGCAGCCAAGAGTGCACGAGCCCCGGTTTACCTCGTCAGTCGAACCATCCACCGCCGTTCCACCCCAAGAGCCTGAAACCGTCCTGACAAAATCCAAGGGCAGGAATAATCGCACCAAGCGTCGCAGGAATACGAAAGGCGAAGAAAAAATGCTGGACGAAATCTTTGACGACGTATTCAACGATGACAGTCCGCCTGCGCGCTCAAATCCGGCCGCTCAATCCTTTGCCGCGTTGTCAGCGACAGCATCAGCGTCGCAGGAGTCATCTCGTGCTGCCGGTGATCGTCGTACAGCGGCAGCAACGGTAACTCGGCCTTCTGCAAAGAGTTCCAGAAGTTCGTTCGAAGCGAATCCTGCAACAATCGGGATGCTGGTGGCTGTCATGTTGGTCGCGGCGGGCGGCTGGTACGTATGGCAGAACGGCATTCCGAGCTTCTCGGGTAGCGGCAACGGGAACGGGACTTTTGACACGGCCGGAGCCGTTAAGGTATTGCAGGCAACAATGGATCGGTACAAGGCGGTGGTCGACGGTCCGTCCGAATCCGAATGGAAAAAGTTTTCTGAGAAAACAAGAATGGAATTGTCGGCGTTGTTTAAGGCTGTTTACGATCAAGCCGGGTCAACTCCGAATGGAGCCTCGTGTCTGGAGGCTACGAAATGCCTGATGAAAATTGCCAGATCAAAACCTGACAACAAAGAATTTATCGACATGAACATGGCGGAGTTTGATCGCCAGTTGGCGCTCGTAACGAAGTAACAACGGATATGACACCATTAGTTCGCATCGGTATCCTAGGCACCGCCCGGATCGCGAAGACTGTAATTCCGCAGATAGCAGCATCCGAACACGCGGACGTGGTCGCAGTTGGCAGTCGTTCGCTGGCCAAGGCGCAGCAGTTCGCCGGTGAATTTGGAATTGAAACCGCGTACGGATCGTACGACGCTCTGCTGACAGACGCAAACGTGGATGCCGTCTATATCCCGCTGCCGCCATCGATGCACTGTGAATGGACAATTAAAGCGGCTGCTGCCGGAAAACATGTCCTGTGCGAAAAGCCGCTGGCGATCAATGCGGTCCAAGCGCAGCAGATGATTGAGGCAGCAGTCCGACATGAGATCGTGCTGCTGGACGCGGTCATGTGGTATCACACGGCTCGAGCAGAAGTCATGCGCAAGATTGTTCTCAGCGGTGAGCTCGGCGAAGTACGCCAAGTGACATCAGCGTTTACGTTTCCCGGAAATGCGTTAGCGGATGACAATCTGCGTTTCTCCGCCAGTCTGGGTGGAGGTTCACTGCTGGATGTTGGCTGGTACTGCATCGGCATGAGTCTCTGGATGCTGCAGCAAATGCCGGAACGTGTATTTGCAACGGCGCGATGGCAAAACGAGATTGATCTGCGGATGAACGGGATCCTCTGGTTTCCGCACAATCAGATGGCATCATTCGAATCGGGTTTCGACACAATCCGCCGGCGTTGGATGGAAGTCGCCGGAACAAACGCCGCCCTCGTGTGTGACGATTTCACGAAGCCTTGGAACGCCGAAAAACCACGTTTTTGGATGCACAACGCCGACGGAACTTCTGATCAAAATATTGTGACTCACCCGCCGCTCGAACGCTGCCTTGTTGATGCGTTCTGCCAGTTGGTTCGCTCTGGAAATGTCCACCACGACTGGTTGACGCTCTCGTTGCAGACGCAGCAGGTCTGCGATGCCTTGCTCAAGTCGGCGAGATCAGGTGTGGTTGAAACACTGCCATGACAGGCGTTTTTGCAACGGACGTTGTCGCAAGCAAGGGCATTCGTGCTGTCTGATGTTCAGCCACGTAACCCAGACGCGAGACAAACCAGACATTTGGATCCTGATGATCCACGACAGGGGAGCGGCCTTTGAGGCGGCGATGCCAGAGCAGATGCCTGCGGGGCAATGCTCCCGCTTACGGGACAAAACGCCCCAACGCTGTGGATGCGTCCGCCTCGTCGGGTGTACATTCTGGGAATATCTCCTGTTGTAACCGTTGGCACGAAGATTGCGACTATAGTTTCCGTTCGATCAGAAATCTGATCCTCATCTCCCAAGGAAATCCCATGCCCGCTCAAACTATGACTCGTGATAGAATTAACCAATTGACCGAGGAAATCAAAGGCCACAATGAGCCATTTCAGCGGATTGTGAGCCAAGTGAATCAGGTTCTCGTTGGCCAAGAAAAACTCGTCCATCGCATGCTAATCGGCCTGCTCGCGAATGGCCACCTTCTGATTGAAGGCGTGCCAGGTCTGGCCAAGACGACGGCGGTCGCCTGCCTCGCAAAGGCGATCCACACAGGTTTCCAGCGGCTCCAGTTTACGCCCGACTTATTGCCCGCCGACATTATCGGCACTTTGGTTTATCGTCCGCAGGATCAGACATTTGTGGTTCAGAAAGGCCCGATCTTTTCGAACCTGATTTTGGCCGATGAAATCAACCGTGCTCCCGCAAAAGTGCAGAGTGCACTGTTAGAAGCGATGCAGGAACGACAGGTGACTATCGGCTCAGAAACGTTTCTGTTGCCTGAGCCATTCCTTGTCATGGCAACTCAGAACCCGGTCGAACAGGAAGGTACGTATCAATTGCCTGAAGCTCAGACCGATCGTTTCATGCTGAAGGTCATCGTGGACTATCCCAACAGAAATGAAGAACTGCAAATTCTGCGCAGGATGAGCAAAACCGGGCCCAAGTTTGACATTCAGCCCGTGACTTCGCCTCAAGAAATTATGGCCGCTCGCGAACTGGTGGATCAGGTTTATGTCGCCGAGAAAGTCGAGAATTACATTGTGGATCTTGTGATAGCGACGCGCAACCCTGAGGCTTACGGGTTGCATTTGAAGGAACTCATTCAGTTTGGTGGGTCGCCGCGCGCAACCATTAATCTAACACTTGCTGCGAAAGCGAATGCGTTTCTCGCGGGACGAGGTTATGTGGTACCCCAGGATGTCAAGGATCTGGCCTTGGACGTGCTGCGACATCGCGTTGTAATTACCTATGAAGCAGAAGCCGAAGATCGTACTAGTGAATCGATCGTGACGGAGATTCTGAATCACATTCCCGTCCCATAGGTTGGTGCGATCGTTTTCACTCGCCGCCAGTCACCAGCTCGGCTCGGTAAGAACCGCGCCGACGGCTGTGGGGAAGCGAGGTGACAATTGCACCAGTGAACTCAGGAGTATTCCATGATTCCCCGTGAAATTATGCGCAAGATCCGCCGAATTCAGATTCGCACGTCCCGTAAAGTTGATGAACTTCTCGCGGGCACGTGGAATTCCGCCTTCAAGGGTCGCGGCATCGAATTCGAAGAGGTGCGGCCTTATCAGGCTGGCGACGATGTTCGCACAATCGACTGGAATGTGACCGCGCGCAGTGATCAGCCGTATGTGAAACTGTTCCGCGAAGAACGAGAACTCGCCGTGATGCTGTTGGTGGACCTGAGTGGTTCGCAGAGTTTCGGTACCAATGAGCAAACTAAACGCGATCTCGTCGCGGAACTCGGTGCGACGTTGGCGATGTCCGCGATCAAGAACAACGACAGGGTCGGGTTGACGCTGTTCACGGATGAGATTGAAAAGTGCATCCCTCCCAAGAAAGGGTCGCGGCATGTGCTGAGGCTGATTCGGGAACTGCTATTCTGCGAGCCGGTCGGAAACCGCACAAATCTGCGTCGGGCCCTTGAACATCTGAATCGCACGTCTCGACGCCGTACGGTTGTGTTTCTGATCAGCGATTTTCAGGACAGCGGTTTTGAAGCGACCATGAAAGTGGCGTGCCGCAAACACGATATTATTCCAGTGGTGATCAGCGATCCCAGAGAAGGAGAAATGCCGAACGTGGGACTTGTACGACTACAAGATGAAGAAACGGGGGAAGTCATCATGCTGGACACCTCCAGTGCCAAAAATCGCGAACTATTTGCAAAGCTGTATCAGCAACAGGCTACGGCTCGCGACGGGATGTTTCGTCGTCAGCGACTGGAACCTCTGCATCTCGAAACGGGCCGAGATATGATTGACCCGTTGCGACGATATTTCCATAAGCGTGAGGGCCGATAATGAAAATCCCCAACGCCCACAAACTCCCTCGGTTATGCTCTTGGGCAGCACTGACTGCGATCTTTTGCCTTGCCACATCTGGCGAAGTCAATGCGGACGAAGTCCGTGGCACAGCGGATACCGATCTCGCCACCGTGACCTCAAAAGTCTCCCGAAATGCGGTGCAGGTCGCGGAGCCATTGACGCTAGAATTGACCGTGACAGCCGCAGTCGGAAGTCAAGTAGATTTCCCGTCACTCGGGAAAACGCTAGGAAACTTCGACGTCACCGATCAGATCGACAGAGCAGATGTGCCGACTTCAAATGATCTAAACCAGAGAGTCTGGACTCGACGCTTGACGCTGGAGAGTATTGTGACCGGCGATGCAGAGATTCCTGCCTTGGAAATCATGGTTCGCCACAAAAATAATACGCAAACGCTGAAATCTGGAGCTGTCGCAGTGCACGTCGCTAGTGTTCTGGAAGACCGCGCCGATCCAACTCAATTTCGCGACATCCAGTCGGTGGTCGATGTTGCAGTCCCGCAACCCATTTCGCGTGCATGGTTGTGGTGGACACTCGGCAGTGCTGGGGGAGTTGCGGTGTCGGCTTTGCTGTTCATGGCTGTGGCAAAACGCAAAGCATGGATGACGCCCCAAGCGTGGGCGATCCGCGAACTGGAAGTGCTTCGAAATTCGGATGCCATGAAATCGATCGACAGTGACACCGTGACTGAGAACCTCACGACAATTCTCCGCGACTATTTGGAGCTTCAATTCAATATTGCTGCCCCGGTCCAGACAACCAAAGAACTACAGCAAGTCGTTGAGACGGGCAAGTATTTGAGTGCTGAGACGACCAAAAGATTTTTCGATCTGTTTGACCATTCAGATCTGGCTAGGTTTGCTGGCCTGAAGCTGACACGCGCCGAGCTGACACTGGCCCTTGACGACGCCCAGCGACTCATTGAACAGGCTTTAATTAGATCAGGGGAGGTTCGCTGATGTTTTTCTCACCGTGGTATTTCCTTTTATTGTGCCTGTTGCCGCTGGTCGTATGGCGTCTCTTCGCACCGCGCCGTAAGTCGGCAGTGCGCTTCAGTTCCGTCAATCTGGCAAGGCAACTGACTCCAACACTACGTCAGCGATTGATGTGGTTGCCCGGCGCACTGACAACCGCAGCGGTGCTGGCCATGATTGTCGGTCTGGCGCAGCCACGCGAAGGAAGAGAGCAAACAGTCACCGACAGCGAAGGGATAGCGATTGAGATGGTGGTCGATCGCAGTGGCAGTATGCAGGCGATGGATTTTCAGGTGGATGGCGAACACGTTGATCGCCTGACAGCGATCAAAAACGTTGCTGGGAAGTTCGTGGCTGGTGGCGACAAGCTGAAGGGTCGTTTCAGCGATCTGGTTGGGCTGATCACCTTTGCAGGGTACGCCGACGGCGAGACACCACCGACGCTGGACCATGCGTTTCTGGTTTCACAGTTGAACAATACGCAAATTGTCAATAACCGCAGCGAAGACGGCACTGCCATCGGTGATGCCATTTCGTTAGCCGTCGAAAAACTCAATGCCCTAGATGCGCGGCAGAAAGAAAAAGTGCAAAGCAAAATCGTCATTCTGCTGACTGACGGTGAGAACAACGCGGGGCAACTTGACCCTATTCAGGCGGCCGAACTCGCAGAAACGATGGGGATCAAGGTTTACACAATCGGCGTCGGCACCAAAGGACAGGCCCCTATGCCGGTGGAGGATCCGTTTACCGGCCAGCAGACGATTCAGTGGGTGCCGGTCAGCATCGACGAAGAAACACTGACAAAAGTCGCGACCATCACCGGCGGTCAATACTTCCGCGCGACCGACACAGACTCATTGGAGAAAATTTATAACGAGATCGATCAATTGGAGAAGACGAATGTGGAGGCTCATCATTTCGTGGATTACCGCGAATTGGCGATTCAGCCGTATGCCGCCGCAGGATTCTCTGTACCGCCCGTCCTCTTAATCGCATTTATTCTGCTCGCGGCACGCCTGTTGCTTCAACAAACATGGCTGCGAGAAATGACCTAAGCAACTTCGCTTCCTGAATCCCATTGCCATCACGCCTGCTCGAAAAGTACACCGGATAATTTACTTCGCAAATTTTTCCCCACGTGAGACATGTTCGCCGTACCAGAATTCTGAGCGGCATTCGCATGCTTCGGTTGAAAGATGCATCATGGACATTTATTTTGGAAACCCAACCAACCTTTGGCTGCTGATCGTTGTCGCGGCTGGACTAATTCTCACGGGTACCGCCATCGTTGCGCGCCGTCGCGCTGTGCTCAGGTTTGCGACAGCTAGGCTCCGGAGCCAGATTCTGCCATCAGGTACCTCATCGCGTCACTGGATGTCCGCCATGCTGATTACCGCCAGCATGAGTCTGTTGTGCCTCGCGTTGCTCGATATTCGCTGGGGAAAAACGTGGCGTGAAGTTCCTCAGAAGGGCATCGAAGTGATGTTCGTCCTCGACGTCTCACGCAGCATGCTGGCCGAAGACACAGCCCCGAACCGCTTAAGTCGTGCTAAACAACTCATTAAAGATATGGTTGATGAAATGGCGGGAGATCGGGTCGGCCTCTTGGTCTTTGCGGGCGATACTCGTCAATCAGTTCCGCTGACGAGCCACTACGAAGATTTCAAGCAAACCCTCGATTCCGTCGGGCCACACTCCGTGCGTGTCGGAGGTTCACGACTGGGCGATGCCATGAAAGCCGCCGCCGATGGATTCATCAGTAAAACGCTTAATCATAAGGCGCTCGTGGTATTCACGGATGGCGAAGACCAAGCAAGCAACCCGGTCGAAGTGGCGAAACAGATCCACGACGAGAAGGGAGTGAGGATTTTCACCGTCGGGTTGGGTGACATTGACCAAGGGGCCCGCATTCCCGACACCGACGACCGACGCGGAGGCTTTGTCCAGTATGCAGGAGAGCAGGTCTGGTCCAAACTGAACGGACAGATTTTGAGTCAAATTGCCACTGACACTGATGGAGCCTACATCCCGGCTGGGACGCGCCAAGTCAACATGGCGGATGTCTATCATGGCTACGTCGCGAATGTTGCCCAGATGGAATTTGAAACAGCAAAGATCAATACATACACGGTCCGATTTCATTGGTTTGCGGTCCCGGGACTTGTGCTCTTATTGCTCG
Source organism: Planctomycetota bacterium (assembly GCA_003670925.1). GTDB lineage: Bacteria > Planctomycetota > Planctomycetia > Planctomycetales > Planctomycetaceae > SXXK01. The sequence goes on from QWQG01000198.1 coordinate 8,068, forward strand.
AAGTGTGGATTTCAACATGCAGCACCCCTGCCCGCCGAAAGCCAGCAACACAGGTCTCATCGAAGCTTAAAGCCACATCCGCAAGCGGCCGGACCTTAGTCCCTGATGTCGTTTCGTAAAGTATCTCCACCTCGTGGGCCAGCGTGGCTCTGCGCCGCTTCTCCCACTCTAAAATAAATTGAGTCACACGATGTCCAATCGTAATTGTAAACAATTCGTCAGCACCTTAGTCGCCGCCGCGGCCATCGCTCTGGCTTCAGCTCCGGCACCTGCACAGTCGCGGTTTAGCGCCGGGGAGACCGCCAGAGAGATTAATGTGGCAAACAATTTATTGCGTGACGGCAAGGTTGAAGAAGCGCTCGCCGCATTTCGCCGCGTTGTGCCTAGCGAGCAGCAACGCGATGAGCTGAACTACAATATTGCCGTAGCAGAATATCGGAGCGGAAACATTGACGCTGCCGACACATTGTTTCGTGAAGTCGCCGGAACGAAGACTTCGGCCATCTCTGCCAGCAGTCGTTACAACCTAGGCAACTGCCAGTATGCAAAAGCCGTGCAAGTGGCCGAACAGGACAAGTCCGCAGCCATTGAACATCTACGGGCGGCAATCTCGCACTACCGCGGGGCCCTGCGTGGAAATTCCAACAACCCTGACGCACGTGCGAACATCGAACTGGCTGCCACCTTGATCCGCAAGCTTGAACAGGAACAGAAGGAACAGGAAGAGCAAAAAAAACAAGAACAAGAACAAGAACAAGAACAATCCAAGGACAACAAACAGCACGAAGATCAGCCGCAGGATCAGAAGGACGCGTCACAAGAGAAGGACGCGTCACAAGAGAAGGACGCGTCACAAGAGAAGGACGCGTCACAAGAGGCTGGTGAACAACAATCGGAGTCAAAAGAATCAAAGTCCGACCAGCAACAGAAAGAGCAACAGAAAGAGGAAGGCGAGGCATCAGCTTCCGATGAGTCAAAGCACGAAGAACAGAAAAAGGAGGCGGAGAAACATGAGAAGGCTAATAATGATTCGCAGAAAACAGACGATCAGAAATCGCCAAGCGCGCAATCGGAATCGAGTCAACAGAAGGCAGCCGCAGAATCAACCCAGGCTCAAGATTCAGATGGCAAACAGACTCAACCACAGCACATGCCCCCACAATCTGGTAACCAGCAGCAACCCGACGATCAAGAACTGCCGGACGAGGAGAAAGGGGAGAACCAGTCTGTACCTCTTGGTGACCTGAAAGCCGTTGGCCAGCAGGCGGAAAACCAGAATCTAGCCGGGTCTGCGGCCATGCCAGATCCAAATGCCAAAGAGGGGCTGATGACTCGTGAAGAGGCCCTCAAGATGCTGCAATCCGTCCGCGACCGAAATATGCTTCGTCGCATGCAGCAACAACGCCAAGAACGTTCTCGCCATGTTCCCGTCGATCGCGACTGGTAAAGCCGGTCGCCATAGATTTTCCTTCTGCCCCGATTCGGGTGGAGAAAATGCCCGAAAGGGCGGATGAGGGGCTTGCCGGTAACGCAAAATTTAGACCACGGTGAATAAAATGAGACTCCTTAAAATCACGTATCTAACCTTGGCGGTGATTGCTGTGTCGCTTTGTGGCATGGGCAATCCTGCGACTGCTGCCGACGTCGATGTGCGGCTCTCCACTCGGGAAGCATGGGTCGGCACACCTGTCGTCCTACAGCTGGCGATCAGCAACGCGACGGACTACGAGCAACCGACAATCCCCGCGATTGATGGTTGCGATATCCGTGCAAACGGCACGCCATCACAGAGTTCGCAAACTACGATAATTAATGGTCGCCGCAGCCAGAGTCGCAGTGTCGTGATGCTGTATTTGATCACACCGCGCCGCGCAGGAGAATTCGAAATCCCACCGTTCAGCTTCAACGTTGACGGACGCAGCGTCACCACGGAAAAGCAGAGATTTGTCGCGACAAAAAGCGAAACGGGGAATTTGTTGTTCGTCGCGGTTAAAGGTGGCAAAGATCAAGTGTTTGTCGGGCAATCGCTGGAACTGACCTTGCAAATCTGGATCAAGCCATTTCACGACACGGAGAAGAATATCACCCTGTCAGAAGCCAATATGTGGCACATGATCTCGGCACAGACTTCTTGGGGTAGTTTTCTCGAACGCATGCAAGAACTGGCGGCAAACAATCAGCGTCCTGGTGGGCAAGAAGTCCTGCGGGATGATGGACAGGGAACCGAACGCAGCTATTACCTTTACGAAATCACCACCACGGTTTACCCGAAGCGCTCAGGCAAGATTGATGCAGATGATGTGCAACTTGTAATCGACTATCCCACTGCACTCGGAAAGGCGCCAGATCCATTCGCAGGCTTCTTCGCAGACAGTGGAGCCGGTGGCAGCTCAGGTTTGTCACAGCTGATGGGTAACGATTTCTTTTCTTCATCATTTGGAAATCGGCTGGCCGTGACATCCACGCGACCGATCACGGGCGATGCCAAAGTGGACTCAACGGAAGTCCAACCTGTTCCGACCACAGGCCGTCCCGCAGATTATCGCGGGGCTGTCGGTCGCTACAACATCGTGACCCAAGCAACTCCGACGGCGGTCAACGCTGGAGATTCGATCACGTTGAACATTGGCATTGAAGGCACTGGACCGATGGAGCTTGTGCAGGCTCCGCCATTGTCGGAATTGCCATTCCTGACCGCTGATTTCAAAGTCGCCGATCAATCCCTTGCTGGGTTCGTGCAGGACACCACCAAACTCTTCTCCACCACCATCCGCCCACGTCATGAGGGAATCACTCAGATCCCCGCGATCCCGTTTAGCTTCTTTGATCCGGACACCGGTCACTACGAAACGGCGATGAGTGACCCGATTTCGATCACGGTCGAAAAGTCCGAATCTCTGTCACTGGATGCAATTGTCGGCAAGCAACGAAGCAATGCTGGAAGTCCACCGGACGTTCCGCTGGCCAGTCGGCAGATGGGGCCTGAATTTACGAACGACAGTTCTGTCGCTGCGCTCCTTCCACAATCGCCCACAAGCTTCGGTGCATGGTGGTGGTTCTTCGTAATTGCGCCTCCGCTGGTGTGGCTAACGACCGGGCTGATTCGCCACCGAACCATCATCTGGGGGCTTTTGCCTCGTTTCCGATCCCCAAAGTCGTGCTGCCTCGCCGCATTTGAACATGCTCAGGAATCAGCCGATCTTGTCACAGCGTTGACGCAGTACATTGGAAGTCGCACAAGACAGACATGTACCACGCCAGCCGTTGCGATAGGCGCGTTGCGAACTTCTGGCATGACGCAATTCGCAATTGAGATCGAAGCTTTTTTTCAGCGTTGCGGACAATCGCACTTCAACGATGCGCCACTGCAGTCGCTGATTGAAACTCGCAAGGAGGCACGCGAACATCTGGAACGGATCGAATCCTTGGTCAGTTGCATCAGAAAGTCTCAGGTTCGTCGCCCAATCCGCACGGCGACAAGTCAAGTCTCTAAACCTCGAAAAATCAGCCGCGCGAGCCAGCGGTTCTCGCTGCTGCTGATCGCATCTGTCGTCGCCTCTGCAGCTGGCAATCTCAACGCGGCAGCGGAGACTCAGCCCGTCACAAATTTGAAGGAGGGAATGCCAGACAGGATTGAACTCTCCACCTCGCAGCGGCAAACATTGTTGACGGAAGCTGGTGATCTGTATGCACGTGGGACTGCTGTTGAAAAGACGGATGCCGCCGAAGCGATGGACTTGTTCACAGCCGCGGCCCAAAAATACCAATTGCTCGTCGATTCTGGCCTGCACAACGCACGACTTTACCGAAATCTTGGCAATGCCTACCTCCACAGCAACCAGCTTGGCCGCAGCATCGCGAATTATGAACGAGCGACGCAATTGGATGCTGACGATCGACAGCTCGCCGTAAATCTTGAGTTTGCAAATTCTCTAGTCGAGAGCGGGGAGCCACAGTCAAATAACGCGACTAGTCCGACGGTAGAAGACGCCTTGTCGCTCGCCATGATCATGCAAAAACTTCGCTCCTGCAACATGCTGCTGATCAACTTCATCGGCATGCGCACCATCATCTGGACGCTGGTGATTACATCCGTTGGATTCTGGAGTCTCCAGATCATGCGCGTGGCCGGTTATCGTTTTCCTTTGTGGCGTTTCGCGTTTGGGCCGCTCCTGTTGTTGACAATGTCGCTGACTTCTGCGGTGTTGGCATCGACTCAGCCGCCACGCATTGCGAGTGGAATTATTGTCGCCGACAGGGCGACGTTGCGCTCCGGCGACGGCGAGCTATTTGCCCCGGTCTTTTCACTTGATTCATCCCAAGGCCATCGGGTCCAAATCCTCACGACTCGAGGCGACTGGACGCAGGTTATAACCAGCGACGCCCATGTCGGGTGGCTGCCCACGCTGGAGATTGAACAACTGGAGTAACCACGTGGCGCATAAAACACAAATCTAGAAAAAAGGCAGTGGCAAGTTACTGAAAAAGCAAGACAAGGGAATTCCCTGGGGCACTGATGACGAGCATGTGAAAGGTGGTCATGCATTCAAGACCAAAACCTGCCCTCGGCCATGGAGTCAAGACAACACAAGGCAAGGAGAATGGCTGTGAACATAGTTGATCAATCGCCTCATGCCCGACGGGCTATGATTTAGTGGCCGAAACACGATGGCCGTGACGTGGCATCGCGTCTACGATGCTCTCTGTCTAGGTCGATTGGCCGCGGCACTCCTGTTGAATCGATGGGTTGAGTCAAATGTCGTGAGGTTCCCGCATGTCCGGTTCAATTGGATCATCAACGCCGGATGAAATTGCGTTCTCATTTCAGCAGGTGACTCAGCAGTTTGAGACCAACTCCAGTCCCGTATTTCGTGAACTGAATCTGTCAATTGCAACGGGGCAGTTTGTGTCGATCGTAGGCCCTTCCGGCTGCGGCAAATCCACCTTGCTGAGACTCATTGCAGGATTACAGACGCCGACATCCGGAACTTTGATGCGTAACCCTCGGGCAACGGGACAGCAGATCGGGTTTGTGTTTCAACACCCGACGTTGCTTCCGTGGAGAACAGCTGAGCAGAATCTGCATCTGCCGCTGGAACTGGGTAGAGCCGGCCGTTCGTCCATCCCCGCAACTCACAAGCCAGTGCATGAACTTCTGGAACAGGTGGGGCTGTCAGCGCAAGATGCCATAAAACGTCCGGCTCAAATGTCCGGCGGCATGCAAATGCGATTGTCACTGGCCCGAGCTCTGGTGACGAACCCGAGTGTCCTGCTGCTGGATGAACCGCTTGCTGCCGTCGATGATTTTCTGCGGATGCGACTTCAGGAAGACATTCGGCGTTTGCACGAGAATCGCAAGTTGACCACTGTCCTTGTCACTCACAATATTCAGGAAGCCGTATTCCTGAGTGACCAAGTCGTCGTTCTGACGGGCTCTCCAGCCACAGTCAAGTCATCGCTCGCAATTACATGGCCGGGATCCAGAGATGCAACTTTCCGCCACAGCGATGAGCTCGTCCGTTCCACGCGGCAGTTGAGTCGTGCACTGTTCGGCCAGTAAGATCCACATCCACATCAAAGTGGAGGCCAACTCGACAACGGGGTTAGGTGGAAGTTTGATGCAGCTCGTTGGTCTGGAGATCGGCTTGCAAATTAGACCCATTTTGGCGCGGAAAACGGACCCAGTTCGTAAACGATTTGACCACGCGGAGTTGCCTCGCATTTAGGCACACTGCTGTTTGAGGCTCAGCAGTTGGCGGCAGGCCGGAAGGCCGACAGCAGTCAAAGCAAGCGGGCCGCTCGGAGAATATTCGCGCCGGGGACTTCCTTGATGTGGCATGACGTAAAATAGGTAGGACTGAAAAGAACGCAGTCTGGGATACTTGTGAGAAAATATTGGACAAATATCGTGGCTTCAAACTCCCGAAACCTCCCTATTAACCAGCGAAACCACAAATCATACGTAAAAACAGGCAAGCTACGCAGTAAAACTGCCGTTGACGGTCTTTGGTAATTGGATACAATCGGTCAAGTTGAGGGTTGGCACTAACAGGGCAGCCTTTGTAACACGACAGCGAAATCGAGAGTTGTGTGAGTGGTCGTTGTTTGCGGTCATCTCAAAGATTGTTTGTGGAGCCGGGAGCGAGATTCGCCGTTCTTGGGATCAGAAGAAACAAGTTGCTAGTGTACGGCGCTGAAGCGTCATGGATGGTGTCCGGCAATTGATGTCGGACGGTGGGATGCTGCTTGGTTGCAGCTCATCGCTTTTCCAACAAACGGATTGTGCTCATGAAAACAGTGTTCACTACCGGCGAAGCCGCCAAGATCTGTAAGGTCAGTCAGCAGACGATTATTCGCTGCTTTGATTCGGGCCAACTTAAGGGGTTTCGCGTGCCTGGTTCGCGTTTCCGCCGGATTCCACGTGACATTCTGTACAAGTTCATGAAAGAGAACGGCATTCCGACTGACGCTTTGGAAAGTGGCAAGCGGAAGGCTCTGATTGTGGACGATGACCACGAACTCGTCGAACTTATCACCGATGCATTGCAGGCTGACGGTCGATTTGAAGTGCGCGTTGCGAACAATGGTTTCGATGCGGGGATGATGGTCAAAGAATATCATCCAGATATCATCGTGCTGGATGTCATGCTTCCGGATATCAATGGCAAAGAAGTGTGTCAACGCGTCCGCAGCGATTCCGCACTCGATGATGTTCGCATCATTTGCATCAGTGGCATGGTTGAACAGGACAAGATTCAGGAACTCAAATCTGCTGGTGCCAATCATTTTCTCCAAAAGCCATTTGAAGTGGATTCCCTCGTCGATCACGTCTGTCGTCTGCTGGACATTGAGCAACTGCAATCCAGATAGTGATTGTCGCAAATTGTACGAAGCAGCGGTCGCCCTTGTGCGACCGCTGAGTCGTTTAGTCCTCCGCCATAAGTGTGGGATGCTATCCCAAGTGGGGACAGCAACAGGACCAGCGGCGCAGATGGAGCGACATCGGTGAGTATTTCGACAGAAGAATACATCGGTGCCGCGCCGTTTCTTCATCGATTACTGAACGCCCAAGTATCTGAATCCGGCTGGGACATGCTGTCGTCGCTTGTCGTCGAAGCGTGGATACTGCTCGGCGGTGCGTCAACCGCAATCCTCATCAGTCCAAACAATTCAGAGGAATTGCAGGCATCATGCTGCCGCTCGGTGGACCAACAGGGGCTGCAGTTCAGCAGTATCATGTTCGCTCAACCATTTTCGATGCTGCTCGATCGGGGCGACATCATCCACGCGATTGCTGAGATCGGACTTGTCGGTGGCCTGAATTTAAGAGTGTTGCCGTGGCCGGATCTGGCTGCCACATTGATTGTTCAGTTTCCAGAAGTCGTGGAGCCATCCCAGGAGACAGTTCAGACGACGCTTATTGCAGCTTGCCGCCAATTACTCTCCCGCGCGAATGATCGAGCCATCCTGTTGCCGCGTGCCGACTTGCTAGAAGCCATGGCCGAATTTGCCGCCGGAGCGGGACATGAGATCAATAATCCGCTTGGCAGTATCCTCGGACAAACTCAGATCTTACTGAAAAACGAAAAGTCGACTGAGCGAAAACAGGCCTTCGAGACGATCGGCGCTCAGGCTTGGCGCGTTCGCGACATGATCGGCAACTCAATGCTGTTCGCGCGCCCGCCGCAACCGCACAAGAAAAACATCAACCTCGTCGAAGTGGTTCAGCAGACGCTGGTACCATTCGATAAATCCGCCGTCGGCGTCAAGATTCACTTTGCCACAACCGCCGATGTGATAGAGGTCGTCGCGGATCGGACTCAAGTAAGCACACTCGTTGCACAACTTGTGCGGAACGCGCTCGAATCGCTCCATGGAGCCGATCAGGACGGCAACGTTTCTGTCACACTCCGCGACGATCTGTCGCACACCGTCGAACTCTCCGTGGTCGATGATGGTCCCGGTCTCGTGTGTGATGAGGTGCGCCGGCACCTGTTTAACCCATTTTATTCTGGCCGATCCGCCGGCCGTGGTCTGGGGTTTGGACTGTGTCTGGCATGGCAGATTGTCCGAATGCACGGCGGATTAATCATGCATGAAACTCCGCAAAACGGGGGAGCCGCATTTCATGTGGCGCTTCCGAAAAACTCGTAGGATGGACATTCCTGTCCGCCGCACGTCCACGTCTCACGAAACGGGTTGAGCAATTCCTGCTGCCTAGGTGGGCATAATTGCGTTGTGGTAAATGTCTTGAACATCATCGCAATCGTTGAGCAGATTGATGAACTTTTCAAACATGACCTGATCTTCCGCGCTGATTTCTTTGTCAGCCTGCGGGTGGAAGGTGATTTCTTGGACTTGCAACTCTACTTCAGGGAAGGCTTCCAGCAGTGCCGTCTTGGCTTTGTAAAACTCGGTGGCTGGGGCAAACAACGTCACGTTGCCATCCTTGCATTCAACATCGTCAACATTGACATCGGCATCTAGCATGGCTTCCAATACTTGATCGGCATGGTCCCCTTTGAACGACAGCACGGCAAGGTGATCAAATGCATGCGCAACAGAACCAGACGGTCCCAATTTTGAGCCAGTCCTTGTGAAACAACTGCGGACGTCTGTAATCGTACGATTATTGTTATCGGTCAAACAATCGATGATGACCGAGCATCCACCGGGACCAAAACCTTCGTAGCGAGCGGCCACAAAATCCTCACCACTACCGCCTTTGGCTTTTTCGATCGCCTTTTCAATGACGTGACTGGGTACCTGATCGCGTTTGGCTCTTTCAATCAGGCTCCGCAGTGCCGGATTATTTTCGGGGTCCGGTACGCCATTCTTGGCAACGACGTACAGTTGCTTGCCATACTTGGCATACAGCTTGGACTTCTGCCCTGCGGTCTTAAAGATCGAGGCCTTGCGATTTTCGAAACTTCTGCCCATAGCGATTGCCACTTGCTCTGCTACAAACTGCTTGGAACCGTTGAATTCAGGTCTTGAACACGTTTGAGCATCGTACCAAATAGTGCCGCAACTGCCTCTGACAAGGCAAAAATCTGCACAGATTGGCGTACCGAATTCCACGAGTTCTAGCGTCTCGGATTTCATTTCAACTAATTGTTAACAGTCATGTCGCGGAACGGCTGGATGCCGCTGATCTACCGGAATCCGGTTAGCTCTGCGAGAAATGGCGGACTTCGCATCCGGCGTCTTTGTCCGGAAGTCTGATTCAGACGCAGAATTGGCGATGCCATTGGTTCCAGATGTGCAGCGAGATCAATGCTTCTGTAGCTCCGCGGAAACTAACATGCAGCGGGGAAATTGGAGGTTGAACTCAGACAAAGCTGGAGCCTGAAAACCTGTATGAACCAGTTTTCCTAGCACAAAACTGTTGGCAATGCCGATCATAATGCTGGTAGACTCTGTGTTCAGCCTGAAAACACAAACCTGAAAAACTTGGAGCGATCTTCGGTTGACCGTCTTCGGATTCGGAAAAATTTGGGCTGCCTCAACCCTTCGGGAAGGCAACCGCGTGCTCACGAGATGATGCGACATGATGCAGAAAACCGCTTTGATTTTTTTCTAGGTTCCAGTCCGCTTAACTCCCATCCTTGATCTTGGCGATTAAGATGTTTTGCTTGCGGAACGATGGTGGGGCATTGCTTGGAAATTTGCCCCACCTGCTCCCTGCCTTCTCAAATCCCTCCCCTTGCTGATTTTATAAAACCATGATGTGGGCTAGTCGCATGCTTTCGATATTGAGTGGCATCGTCGCAATATGGGCTTTGGGAATTCACCCGTTCGTGGTCGCCGCGCCAATTGCACTTGATGACGGTCTAAGCGCGGAGCAGACTGAATTCTTTGAATCGAAGATTCGTCCAACGCTCGTTACTCATTGTTACGAATGCCACTCCGGGCAGGCAGCAACACCGAAAGGCGGGCTTCGGCTCGATCTGCGCGAGACGACTTTTGCGGGTGGCGATTCTGGTCCTGCTGTCATTGCCGGTAAACCTGTGGAAAGTCCGTTAATGCAGGCCTTGCGATATGAACGCTTCGAGATGCCGCCTACAGGCAAACTGCCGGACACGGTGATCGCCGACTTTGAACGCTGGATCCAAATGGGCGCGCCGGATCCAAGGACGGAAGTGGCGTTAAAGAAAGTAACGGGAATCGATTATAAAAAGGGGCTTGAGTTCTGGTCTTTCAAACCTCCGGTTCGCGTTCCTGTGCCGGGCGTAGTCAATTCTGCCTGGGCACGCAACGAGATCGATCACTTTGTCCTAAGTGCACTGGAGAAGCAGGGGCTGAAACCAGCGACGGAAGCGGATCGTAGGACGCTCATGCGAAGACTTTACTTCGATCTGGTTGGGCTGCCTCCGGAACCCGAGGCGGTTGAATTGTTCGTCAACGACAGCTCCGGCAATGCTTATGAAAAAGTAATCGACAGTTTGCTGGCGTCTCCGCATTATGGCGAACGTTGGGGACGTTATTGGCTCGATCTTGCTCGATTCGCCGAAGATCAGGCCCACACGTTCCAAGCGAGAATGTATCCGCAGGGCTATCTATATCGCGACTGGGTTGTCAGAGCATTGAATGCGGACATGCCTTACGACCAGTTTCTGCGTCTTCAGATTGCCGGTGATCAGATTGATATGCCTGAATCCCATCTCCACCGGGCCGCCCTCGGACTATTTGCGTTGGGACCGGTTTACTATCAGGATAACGGAGAACAGGAAAAGGCTCAGGCCGACGAATGGGATGATCGCATTGACACGCTGATGCGCGGAACTCAAGCAATCACCGTATCTTGCGCACGATGTCACGATCACAAATACGATCCGATCTCCACGGCCGACTACTATTCTCTGGCGGGGATCTTCGCGAGTTCCGAGTATCGTGAAATGCCGGCTGTTCCCCCAGAAACCGTGGCCGCTCGACAGCAGGCTGAGCGATCCGTGCAGGCGAAGCAGCTTGAGATCGATACACTGTTGGCAACAGAGGCGCCAGCTGCCAGACAGAAGTTAACTTCGAGCATCCCGGCTTACATGCAAGCCGCGTGGAAGGCAATGCAGTCTCAGGATTCTGACCAGAAAAAAGTGACGGAGAAGATCGCAACCGAGCATCAACTCAATCACGATCTTCTCCAACGCTGGGTCGCTTGGCTTTCCGCCGAGGCCAGCTCCGGTGCGCATGGAAACGAACGCATTCATCTAGCGGAATGGCGGGCATTTCATCAGGCGTACCGTGAAGCAAGCAACCATGCTGACGACGCTTCATCGCAGGTGAATCAGATTGCCGAACGCCTGCGAGTCCAGGCGGAATTACGGTTGCCGCAGCGCGAATCTCTACGCAGGCAGTACGGCGACAATTTCGCTTTTGTCGCTGCGGAAGATCGGATGGTCGTAGAGCCTGGGATTGTCCCGCTGGGGAATCTGTTCGATGACAAAAAGGGCGCATTGCTAACATCAGCGTTAGCGTCCGACCCGTTTCGCTCGACGGCGACGGCAGCCAGCCTTGGCGTCGATCGTGTTCTGCATGGCTGGGGAGGAACGGCTGAGATCGCGGCCGGCGTTCGCTTTGATTTTCGTTCGATCGGCAGTGACTCACGTCGCGATGCGGAGGTCACAAATGACGGGTGGTCAAACGAAGGTGGAATTCAGACACTTGGCAAAAACTGCAGTGCTTCCATCGGGCGAACAGAACAAGGGCTCGGCATGCACGCCAACGCGCTGATCACCTTTGATCTGGATGAGATTCGTCGATCGGGATTGATGCCTGCATCGCAATCGATGGTATTTCGAGTGGATAGAGCCGGCATTAATGACGATTCATTCGGCGTCGGCTCGAGTGTCCATATTGCCGTTGTCGTCTCGAAGCCACAATCGAAGCCAAGCGAGTTTGACTCCATCATCGGAGCGTATCTAGATGGTAAGCCGGCAGCCATTGAAGAAAACGATGCGGTCTATTCCTTCTTGGGAGAAATGCCCCCGGCCCTTGTTCCCGACGGTCGATTCGTTGCCTTCGACGTTTCCATCCCGCCTGACGCGCGATCGTTGACCATCGCAACCACGGGTGCTGAAATTTCCGACACCGCGAACACGATCAGTAGTGACCATGCAGTCCTGTCAAACGCGCGGCTAACCTACGACGCATCTGCCGCTCAACTTGCCAGTTTCGAACCCGTCAAGCCGCTGGACGCGAATTCCGAAGCCGAACGCCAACTGTTGCAATCCGATGCTGCATTCCTGTCGGAACTATTCGATGATCGCGGGGTTCTCGGGCTTGCTCCCGATCAAATTGAGTCGCTGCTGGAAGGCGAAGCAAAAACATCTCTAGCTCAGATGAAAATTCGCCGGGAGGAACTTCAGAAGCAAGCTGTGGCCATCAACATTCCGATGGCCCATTCATTGATAGAAGGGACGGCCCGCGACGTAAAGATCTTTCTGGCAGGTGATCCAAAGAAGAAAGGCGATGTCGCGCCACGGGCGTTTCCAGCGATCTTTACCTCCGGGAAACAGCAGCCCTTTCAGCCTTCCGGAAGTGGCCGACGTGAACTTGCCAACGCGATCGCATCACCAGGAAATCCGCTGACAGCTCGCGTCATTGCAAACAGAGTCTGGGCTGGGCATTTCGGTTTTGGACTCGTTCGCACGCTCAGTAACTTCGGGCAGTTGGGAGAACGTCCGAGTCATCCGGAATTGCTTGATTCTCTGGCCGTGAGTCTGCTCGAATCTGGCTGGTCGCTGAAAGCATTGCATCGTCAGATTCTGCTGTCGGCCACCTATCGCCAGAACAGTTCTGGAGACGAAGCGAACCAACTCGTGGACCCCGAAAACCGCCTGCTGTGGAAGATGAATCGTCGACGTCTGGAGGTTGAACCGTGGCGAGATGCGGTGCTGTCCGTTTCTGGTCAATTGATGCGTGAGATCGGTGGGCCGTCGTCGGAGTTGAACGATAGTCATCGCCAACGAACACTATACGGCTACGTCAGTCGGCATCGTCTGAATGATCTGCTGCGGCTATTTGATTTTCCCGACCCCAACATCACCGCGGGAGAACGTTCTGTGACAACCGTACCCTTGCAGCAATTGTTCGTGCTGAACAGCGACTTCATGATCGTCCAAGCGAAGGCTCTCGCGGCAAGATTGTCGCGCGAGACGGAATCAGATGCCGGTCGCATCAACCGATTATTTCAGTTGCTTTACGGTCGTCTGCCGACCGATGACGATTATAAGGTGTCGGCTGCATTCCTGCAGGAGCCATCTGCCGAAACTCGTGATTCGCTGTCGCGGCTGGAACAGTACTGTCTGGCCATGCTGGGGACGAATGAGTTTGCTTATATAGATTGAGGGTAGTTGAAATCATGAATCAATATTCCATGCGGGCTCTGCATTCTTCATCCCGGCGAGAAATGCTGGCCCGGACTGCGGCCGGATTTGGAATGGTTGGACTTGCAGGCATCTGTGCCGCTGAGCAACAAGCAGAGAGTCCTCTGACTTCAAAGCCAGCGCATTTTACTGCCCGAGCAAAGCATGTAATTTTTCTCTTCATGAACGGAGGGCCGTCGCATGTTGATACGTTCGATCCAAAACCGGAGTTGAGGGCGCAGGCCGGAAAACCTGGCCCCGGCGGCAATTACATGCCATCACCATTCGTATTCAAGGCGATGGGTGAAAGTGGCATTGAAGTTAGCGAACTGTATCCGCATGTCGGTGAACGCATCGATGACATCTGTGTTATTCGATCGATGTACACGAGCACTCCGAATCATGAGCCAGGGTTGTTCATGATGAACACCGGAAGCCAGCAGCCTATTCGGCCGTCACTGGGATCATGGCTTACGTATGGCTTGGGAACGGAGAATCAGAACCTTCCTGGCTTTGTCGTGTTGTGTCCTGGCAAGCCGGTTGTTGGCCCGGCGTTATGGTCGAACAGTTTTCTTCCCGGGATCTTTCAGGGGACACATGTCGACAACGGAAAAATTGATCCGGCCAGAGTGATCGGTCATCTGAAGAATACTGCTGTGACAGGTCCGAGCCAGCGGCGTCTGCTCGATTTAATGCAGCAGATGAATCAGAAGCATCTGGAGGGGCGGCCCCAAGATGCGCAGTTGGAGGCAAGAATTCAGTCTTTGGAAATCGCGTGGCGCATGCAATCTGAAGCTGAGGAGGCCTTTGATATTAGCCGCGAGTCCGAATCGACTCGTCAAAATTACGGTTCCGGCGAGTTTGCAGATGGATGCCTCATTGCGCGGCGACTCGTCGAACGCGGGGTCCGCATGGTGCAGTTGTATTATGGCAGCGGCCAACCATGGGATGCGCATGGAGACATCATGGATCATCGCCGTGACGCGTTGAAAAGCGATCAGCCGATTGCCGCTTTAATGGCCGACTTGAAATCCCGCGGCTTATTCGAGGAGACGCTGATTGTGTGGGGTGGTGAATTCGGACGAACTCCGACGGCTCAGGGTGACAAGGGCCGCAATCATCACGCGACCGGCTTCAGCATGTGGCTCGCCGGGGGAGGAATTCGCGGCGGCATGATCTTCGGAGCGACCGATGATCTAGGTGTTAAGGCTGTCGAAAATCGAATGAGCGTCCATGATCTACACGCGACAATCTTGCATCTAATGGGCATCAATCATGAACAGTTGACGTACCGCTATTCTGGCCGCGACTTTCGCCTGACGGACGTGTACGGCAACGTAGCTCACGACATCATTGCGTGACAAAAACGGATTTGAAACTGCGCCGACGCCTGACTTTTATGCGCTCCCAACGCGGCCCACTTCGTTTGGAGTTTCTGCTGGCGATCAGCTTCCTGCTAGTCGCATCTGGTTCAGCAGCCGGCGTCTGCATCGCCTGCCACTGCGCCGCAACTGGCCCCCCTACACTCAACCCCTCGAAATCCCTTAAAGCGGGCACCGCGCTGGAGTTCCCCAGCTGTGTTGGCGGAGGGGTGGGATTGAAGGGGCTGCGGTGACATTCCTGTGGCCGATTTTCGTTGCCGCTGCGCCGCCGGGGTTCACCCCCTTTTGATATCGCTGATATTTATTGCCCGTGTGGCCACGAGTCGAGAGCACAGATCGACCGCATATCCGGCCACGCGACGCAGTTGGTGGCTTACATTGCGAAGATAGGGATGTCGCCGGAAGTCTTTTCCGGCAGAAAGAAATGACTGTTCAGCCTGACCGGTGGACAATTTCCGTAGCCGTCCTCAAAATGGCAGAGCAGACCTCACCTCATCTCGCCGTCATATCCCGCAGGAGCTCGCAGACGCATGACTCAGTCCGGCAATCAGAATATTCAAAGTTCTCTCAAGGAAACTCGAACCTTTGCCCCACCGGCTACGTTTTCTGTGAGTGCGCATATCAGCAGCGAACAGCAGTATGAAGCGATGTGGCATCGCGCTAAAGATGACCCGGCGGGATTCTGGGGCGAAATGGCAGGAAATTTGGACTGGTTTCGCCGTTGGGACGCCGTCATGCAAGGGGGCATGCCCGACACGAAATGGTTTGTGGGAGGCAAGATCAACGCCAGTTACAACTGCATCGATCGACATCTCAACGGTCCGAATCGCAACAAAGCCGCGATTATTTGGGAAGGTGAACCGGGCGATACACGTGTTCTTCGCTATCAGGATCTGCATCGGGAAGTCTGCAAGTTTGCCAACGTCCTGAAGAAGTTGGGTGTGCAAACCGGTGATCGCGTCACCTTATACATGCCCATGATTCCCGAACTCGCGATTGCCATGCTAGCCTGTGCGCGGATAGGAGCCGTACATTCCATCATCTTTGGTGGCTTCAGTGCAGATGCCGTCGCGGACCGCAACAACGACGCGCAGGCGAAGATTATCGTAACTGCTGACGGGGGCTGGCGGCGTGGCAAAGAGGTGCCATTGAAAGCCGCTGTTGATGCGAGTATGGATAAATCGCCATCGGTGGAAAAAGTTGTCGTCGTTCGCCGGACGGGAGGCGATGTCGATATGGTGCCGGATCGCGATTTCTGGTGGCACGAACTGATGGAAGGCATGTCGGCCGATTGTGACCCCGTGCAACTCGACAGCGAACATCCGCTCTTTATTCTGTACACATCTGGCAGCACCGGAAAACCCAAAGGTGTGATGCACACGACTGCAGGTTATTTGCTGGGTACCATGATGACGTCAAAATGGGTCTTTGACCTCAAGGATGACGACACATATTGGTGTACGGCCGATATCGGTTGGGTCACAGGACACAGTTACATCTGCTACGGCCCGCTTTCCAATGGTGCAACTGTGGTGATGTACGAGGGAGCTCCCAACTGGCCGGACGAAGGTCGTTTCTGGGAGATGATCGAAAAATATAAGGTCAGTATTTTCTATACAGCGCCCACTGCCATTCGCGCGTTCATTAAATGGGGTAACCAATGGCCCGAAAAATACGATCTATCGAGCCTCCGGCTCTTGGGTTCGGTCGGTGAACCAATCAATCCGGAAGCATGGATGTGGTATCATCGCGTCATCGGTCAGGAACGCTGTCCGATCGTAGACACATGGTGGCAGACTGAAACCGGTGCCATCATGATCAGTCCCTTGCCCGGCGTCACTGCGACGAAGCCCGGCAGCTGTGCACGACCTTTGCCTGGTGTTGTACCGGATATCGTCACGCGCGATGGTCAGAGTCTGGGGCCGAACGAAGGCGGTCTGTTGGTCATGCGGCAGCCTTGGCCATCAATGCTCCGAACTTTGTACGGCGACCATGATCGTTTTAAGCAGACGTACTTCGCGGACGTCCCTGGCTGTTATTTTGCCGGTGACGGTGCGCGGCGTGACGAAGACGGCTACATCTGGGTGATGGGGCGGATCGATGATGTGATCAACGTTGCGGGACATCGCCTGAGCACGATGGAAGTGGAAAGCGCCCTTGTCGCACATCCGAAAGTTGCGGAAGCAGCGGTTGTAGGATTTCCACATGAAATCAAAGGGGAAGGTATCTGCTGCTTTGTGTCACTCAAAGACGGCGAAGGCAACGATGATCTGAAGAAGGAATTGATCCAGCACGTCCGCCACACGATCGGCGCATTGGCCACACCGGATCAGGTTCGTTTCGCCCCGGCTTTACCAAAAACCCGCAGTGGGAAAATCATGCGGCGCCTGTTGCGAGACGTCGCCGCTGGTCGCGAATCCACGTCGGATACGTCGACACTGGAAGACCTGAATGTGATGGCAAAACTGCGTGCGGATGAGGAATGAATGGGGGGGGCATATTGGGAAAATCCCTTCCAACGCAAGTTAAATCTGGCAGTCTCCGTTGAGCGACAAACGGATCTGGTGATCGCTTGTCAGTCTCTCAACAAACTGATGGCGATCGAGTTCGAGAAACTCGATCGCCTTCTTTTCCGCATCAATGATCAAATACCAGCGCACGCCCTGCTGCTGGTATCGTTGTTTCTTGGGGGTACAGTCTTTGTCCTGCGTCGATGGCGACAGGACTTGGGCCACAAGAGCAGGGGTGTAATCGATGTATTTCTTCGCAAGTCCATGACAGAGAACCGACACGTCCGGCCGAACTAAAGTCGATTCGCGATGTGATCCGCAGAGTATCAGTTTCGTCGCGGAGAATCCGGTCCATGCTGATTTCGCGCTGGGCGAAGCTGGGAGATTGCTGTACTCTGAGGCAATCATCGACCAGCATCCACTCACGGTAGAGCAAATCGAACGGCTGCTGCTCTTGCTTGAAACAATTTGATCCGAGTGCCCGCCGATGGCGTTGTCGTGCTCAACAAACCTGGTCGGTGAGGATTTCCATGAAACTTCAACTCAAGAAAAACCTGTTGAGCGTGCTGGCCTTCGTCGGCTTGATCTGGGCTGTATACCTGATTAATCTTCCGCTAAAGCTCAGCGACTACAATCTCAACCAATTTGGCCTCCAACCTCGCACGCTTCACGGATTGATCGGTATCTTTGCGATGCCGTTTCTTCATGATGGCCTGAACCACTTGCTGGGCAACACCGTGCCGCTGGTCGTGCTGTTGATGATGCTGACCTTTACGCGTCCGAATCCTCGACGCATCGTCGTTTGTCTCGCCGTTATGTCTGGTGGGATGTTGTGGGTTGTTGGGTGGGATCGAACGCAGGTGCACGTTGGTGCAAGCGGGTTGATATACGCACTCGCGGTTTTTCTCATGGCCGCAGGATACTACGATCGGAAGATCATATCGATCATCGTGGCACTATTCGTGGTTGTGCTCTATGGTGGCCTGTTTTGGGGTTTACTGCCGATGGCCGGCAAGGATGTGTCATGGGAAGGACACTTATGGGGCGCGGTCGCTGGGGGATTGTTTGCAGCCCAAACTGTCGGACGCCTAGGGCGTAGCCGACAGCTTGTTGCTTCCGGTGCGGTTATGCCAGTGATCTCGGATGTTCCTGGAAACTCAGCAGACAAATATTGACGGGGTGCTACTTCTTCGTCAGTTCGTCAGCCTTCGTCTTCAATTCCGCGGCCTTCATGATTGCGGCGTCTGACTTAGTCTTCAGTTCAACAAGTTTCGCTGCGGCTTCGTCGGATTTCTTCTTTGCTTCGTCAGCTTTTGCCTTTGCTTCTTCGGCTGGCTTTTTCAAAGGCTCTACAGCCGCTGTTGCAGCTTCAACCGTTTTTTGAGCCTCGGTAGCAGCCGTTTCAGCGGCGGTGATGGCTTCTGCCGGAGAATTCGGATCAGCTTTCAGATCCACCACGGCTTTATCGGCAGCGGCCTTCGCAGCGTTCGCAGCATCGAGGACTTTTGTGGCGGCATCCAGTGCGGCTTGGGCATCAGTCTGGACTTTGGCAGCAGCTTCCGATGCTGTGGCTGTTTCCGTGATTGTTGTGCCCTGTGCTACGATCATGGCCGCGAGTTCTTCAACATGCTTGGCTTCATCTTCCGCCCCCCGGACGGCTTCAACTATGACTCGTTCGCGATCCTTCTTGAAGTCCGGCACAATTTCAATTTCCGGGATCGCAGCCTTCAGCGTTTCTTCACCAGCTTCAGAAATGGTCGTCTGCCAGACATATAGCTTTCGAAGTGTTTTCAAATTGTTCAGGTGTACCAATCCCGCATCAGTAACTTTTGTTTCATAGACATTAAGATATTCTAAAACCTGAAGTGCCGACAGGTGTGCCAGTCCAGCATCGGTGACGGCCGTCTTTTCGAGATGAAGTTTTGCAAGCCCCTTGAGTCCTGTGAGTTGCGCTAAGCCGGCGTCGGTAATTTTTGTGCCACGCAGGTTGAGCGAATAAACGTTGGCCGCATCTTTCACAACTGCGAGCGTTTCATCGGTAATCTCTTTGTCTGAAAGATGAAACGCGACGGACAGTCGAGCATCATTTTTTGCGAGTGGCATGGCTTGGCCGCCAGCGGCCTGAATAGCTGTAATCAATTGTTTATCGGCGTCCGTTAACTCTTCTTGAGCTAACGCGACTCCGGAAAGAACCAGCATGGCCAGCAGCGTTCCTGAAATCTTCATAGCACACCTCTTTTTTGTCTGCAAACAGGTCGTTACTCGTAGAGCCCATCATTCAAAACAGGCCCTGAACTTCTACGAGGTTACGCCGAGATCGACCAAAGTGCAACAGTCCCGCGATTTTTGGTATTCCCGCAACCCTAATTGGGTGAATGCAACATCACTGACCGTGGAGCGCTTCACTGCGAAGCGACCCGGCACGCTGCATCACGCTACTGGACAAGTCCGTGCGTTTGGGTTCTAGCTGAAACGAAAACTGCCGATGATCGGTTACATGTCGACCCAGAAAATTGTCACTCACAAAATCGAGCGGAAATTTCTGATACCACGGAGCTGGAATGTCCACCATTTCCGTGTGGGTTTCGTAGCCGTCACGCAGCAACTGAACTTCGCGCGTGCCATACCAAGTGTAGTCGAACGAGGCAGGCGTGTAACCAATGTCCTTGCCATCAACCTTCACGAGTGCTCCTGACGGCGAGGAATTGATCGTGACGCGCCGATGCACACAACCGACCTGAGTCAGGGCGAGTAGCAAAAACAGCGAAATCCAATTCCAACGCGTCGACATCGTGCCGGTTTCCGAATGAGCGATAAGGAAACCGCAGTTTAGCTTGATCCCGAAAATCAGGCCAAGATCAATTCGTGGGGCAAAAAACCGGGAATAATCGCGGTTAACGAGTGAACAGCCTAAAATCCTCGGTCATTTTCTTCCAATTGCGATTGCAATTGGTCGCGTTCGCGGCGCGTCGTCTCAAGGTCAAACATGAGATACTTCACGTCTAGTCTTAACTGGGAAAGAGATTCCTGCACCAGATTGAGAATTCTTCGACGCCGCAGAATGGATTCCGCAACTCGGTCGTAGGCTGCCGCTAAACCCACTTTTTCAGGTCCACTGGAAGCGTCGATGACCCGCAAGAGTTCCTGCATTTCTGCAGGAAGGCTCGTTGTCTCCGAATCGTGAATGCGTTTAAAGGTTGACATGTGGGGGGAGTTCCCTGGACTTAGTGGACCCAGTAAAAACTGTTTTCAACGGGAGGAATGTTTCTATTCTGCCGCATGTGAATCCCTGGCTCAAGCAATTTGGCACCCGAATGAGGTTTTTTTACCACGAACCCTGAAAAGTTGATCTCGGAGCAACATCGGGGGCGAGGTTATACTTCACGCTGCATCGATTATTTTAATTGTAACGCCGCGCATTCATCGCCGATTGGCTCGTGCGGGCAACTGAAGTTCGTCATTAGATCCCGCCGAAGCACATGGAATTCATCACCCGCGACCAAAAAAGCACTGGCGAATCGACCACAGATTGGTCGTCAGAGACTCTGCGCCAGTGGCCTACTGCGTTGACGAATGAACGAAATCCTTGGTGTCGATCGTCCCAGTCAGGCGGCTCGCGTCGCATTGGCATTTTGATTTTATTTCTTTGCCTACTGTTTTGTTCCACAGTTGCTTGCAAGGCAGACGATGCAGCGCCGAGTTGGTTGCCGCCGAAAAATAACAGTGTCACTCAAGTCACCCGTGTTGAGATTCCTGAAAACGGCTCGAGCGCCCATCGATTTCGAATCCATAACGCAGGAGTGCATGAAGCACTGATCTTCAAGTTACCACGCACGGTCTCACGTTTGCACCACGATTTCGAAGCATCGATCAACGTGGTTGCTTCGGCCGCTGGAGCTCGGCCCGGTCTAATCATCATGCTGCCCCAACAGATTGATCCGAGAACAGGCCAGCCGCTGCAGACTATTATTCGCGGCGACGCGTTGCGCGAGATCGATGTGGCAAAAACGCTTTCCGTAAAGGCGACGAAACAGGCGATCGATGCCCAAATGCGGATTCTGCGTGCGGAACTGCATCAGCCATACCTCAAAGCTCAGGGAATCATCGTCATTGGTCTGGCAGTCGTGTTTGATGCGACTCCAGGTGAACACTTCATTGAATTTGGAGAAGTCGCATATGGTCCCGTAATTCCACCAGATGACGACACGCTCGCTTTAGCTACCGATGCTTTTGGAACTCAGAAGTCGATCACGCCTGCCGGGGGCACTTATCGACCTCTCGATATTTCGTTGGATTCGATTCAGCTGAATCATGAATCCGTCATTCTGCGGATGGCACCGGATCATGGTGAATCGATTGAGATGTTGCACCAATTGGGCCTGAACACGATGTGGGGGCAGGACTTTGGTGCGACCGAACGGGCGCGTGAGTTATACGATTCTGGTTTCGCTGTTCTTGTCACTCCACCGCATCCAGAATTTGAGCCTGGTGATTTTTCAAAGCTGCGGCAGGCACTTCCGCCGCTTGATCAACAGTGTCCCAACGCTTCCGGTTGGTATTTGGGGACGCGCGTGTCGCGTGAAAAATTGACGCATCTGCTGGCATGGTCCCGTGAGGTTCGCAGCGGTGATCGAATCTTTCAGCGACCTCAGCTGGCAGATCTCACCGAAGCCGAAGGTGCCGCAGCTCGGGAAATTGATCTGATCGGTATCGGACGTCACGTCATTGGACGCTCCGAGAGTTTTGGTGAACTTCGAAATCTCCTTTTCCGCCGCCGTCGCTCTGGCGGACAGCTGGCTTTTCCGTGGACATGGATTCAGATCGAACCATCCTCGTCACAGCGAGCATGGCGTTCTGCCATGAAGCTGGAACAGACATATGTGGAGCCGGAGCAAATTCAGCATCAGGTTTATGCCGCCATCTCGGCAGGCTGCAAAGGTATTGGATTTTGGAAAACAGTCCCGTTGCAGCCCGACGATCCACGTGATCAAGAGACGGCGATCGCGATCGAGTTGGCCTGTTTGGAAATCACACTTTTAGAACCGTTGCTGGCGCGTGGCCGCTTGGATGGTCACTTAAGTTTGCAACCAGCGTCCGAGAAAGCGGCAGCGTCCGAACCGGGATTTGGCCGCAAAAGTCCATCAGGAATTCAAGCCGCTCTGGGCAGCGGAAATATTTCCGCCAGTGCGGGAACTTCTGAAGCGCCATCAGGCTCCGATGCGGCAGTATTCACCGCCGACCGCGCGATGTTGATTTTGCCGATGAGTTGGGATGAATCCTCACAAATCGTGCCCGGCCCGATGTATGAACGCAGCATTGAACTTACCGTGGCAGCGACAGAAACTGCGTCGGCCTATCAGATCTCCACGACGGGAATTCATTACATTCCCCGAGACGTCAGAGCAGGCGGGCTGCATGTGCGAATCAACGACTTTGACCGCTGTGCGGCAATTGTTGTGTCGTCGGATCAGGAGTTGTTTCGGACACTGGAAGCTCGCGTGCATGGCATGGCGGAACGTGTGGCGACGCAATCGACAAAACTAGCCAACTTGAAATATTTACGCGTGCTGCAGGTTGTGGAGGCTCTGCGGGCAGAACACCGCGTGCCGCGCGGCGGTGATGCCTTGCTTTCAGCGGCCAAACAGGCGTTGGATCGAGCAGAACATGAACTCTCAAGTCGCGACTTTGACGAGGCTGCAATCCGGAGCAATGCTTGCTTAAGAATGCTGCGACAAGTACAGCAAATCTGCTGGAATGATGCCATCGCAGAACTCTGCGCTCCCGCACAGTCGCCGCATACACTCTCGTTCACAACGTTGCCGCAACACTGGAAGCTGATGCACTATGTGACTCAACAGAGCAGTCGCATTTCAGACAACCTGCTGCCATCCGGGGATTTTGAAAACGTGCGGCTGTTTTCGGAAGACGGCTGGCAACGTGATGCCGCACCTGATTCGCCGTTCTCCAGCACGGCAGATCTTATCAATGAACCATCAACTGATAACACCGTCCTGCAATTAAAGGCTTGGCAATCACGCACTGGCCCGACGCCGGACGGCACTCCGTTGTCCCTGAGCACTCCCGGGATTTCAGTTGAATCTGGTGATGTGATGCTGGTGCGTGGTCGGTTGCGAAAGGGACGAACAGTGTCCGGAACGTCGCCCCGTCCTACACTGATCTTCGACTCCGAGCTCGGGCCAGAAAGTGGCTTGCGGCTGAAGCTGACGCAGGATTGGCAGACATTTGAACTCATTCGTCCGATTTCAGCCGCCTCAGAATTCCGGGTATCATTTGCCCTAACCGGCCAAGCTGAGATTCAGTTAGATGATTTGGAAATCCAAAAACTGCCCCCGGCTGAAACTCCTAGGATGCTGCAACTTACCGGCGACGAGGCGGAAGTCCCGTGCGAGATTCGTGAACCATCCTCCCGGATTTGACACCAATTGGAGGCCAAACTGCGGAATTTGCAACCGCACTTGCGTGACTCTCGGCAGTCGATATAACCTTGGCTGGGAAAATGGTGAGGAAACCATCGCTTTACGTCGCGCGGTAGAGGATCGGGGCTAAAGGATGGCACATTCGTTTAACCGCGTGGGCACCTCCCCGGGCTTCGTATTTCAAATCTCAAATACGAAATTTCAAACAGGACAATCGCGGCCCGCTGGGCAGGCGGTTAAACGAGTCAATAATCCCCGCGTGCGGTCTGATGCACAAAGGTTTTTTTGCGCGAATGGTCCCTGACCCATTTTCTAAACGTGATTTTCCAGAAAATTCCGATCTCTATTCTGATTCAAGGCTTTCTGAACCAATGCCAATTGCCACACCAAAACAATACGCCCAAATGCTCGATGCCGCTCAGAAGGGTAACTACGCATATCCAGCGATCAACGTCACCTCGATTATCACCATCAACGCCGCACTCAAGGCATTTTCAGATGCGAAATCGGACGGCATTATTCAGTTCTCAACCGGTGCCGGTGAATTCGCATCGGGGCTCAACGTCAAGGACGCCGTCTTCGGAACACTGGTCCTCGCCGAAGCTGCGCATCGCCTTGCGGAAAAACACAATGTGCTCATTGGCCTGCACACAGATCATTGCCAGCCTAAAAAAGTCGACAGCTTCCTAAAGCCGCTGATTGCAGCGACGTCCGCTCGACGCAAAGCCGGAAATGGAAACCTGTTCAACTCACATATGTTCGACGGTTCCGAATTGCCTCTCGACAAAAACATGGCCACGAGCAAAGACCTGCTGAAGCTGTGCGCGGACAACGAAATTATCTTGGAAGTCGAAGCGGGCGTCGTGGGTGGCGAAGAAGACGGTATCGATCATTCCGGGATAGCTAACGACAAACTGTACACGACACCGGAAGACATGGTCGCCGTGCATGAAGCCCTGCATGGGCTGGGACGATTTATGTTTGCGGCGACGTTCGGCAACGTCCACGGTCACTACAAACCAGGTGCGGTGAAGCTAAAGCCGGAAATTTTGCGCGATGGTCAAAAGGCCGTCACGGCAAAGTACGGCAAAGATGCGGCATTCGACTTAGTCTTCCACGGCGGGTCAGGAACGCCGGCGGTCCAGCTGCAGGAAACGCTTGAGTACGGTGTGATCAAGATGAACATTGACACCGACACGCAGTATGCGTTCACGCGTCCGGTCGTCGATTTTATGCTCAAACACTATGACGAAGTACTGATGATCGACGGCGAAATCGGTTCTAAGAAAGCCTATGATCCACGCACGTGGCTGAAGCTTGCAGAAGCTGGCGTCGCGAACCGCATGATCCGTGCGTGCAATGAGCTGAAGAGCACTGGTCAGACAATCTTCGGCACCGTATAAGTCTGCAACAGAGCCCTGCGCGATCCCGTTGAGACAAGTGACAACAAACTTTACAAGCCCGGCATTTTGTGAAAGATGCCGGGCTTTTTTGTTGCGATCCTTGGCTGCTCGGGCGACCAATCTAAACTGTCAGTAAAAAGACGGCAAAGAACTCCAAAATCGACGTTGGGGCATTCACACCGAAATCGTAACTAGTGCAACTGGAAACTAAACCGTTATTATCCTCCGCAAATACTTCTGATTCACTTGTTCAGCCCTGCTTTATCATTGAGTCTTAAAATGCTGCCACTGAAATATGTTTTGCTTTTATGGATTGCCATTTATCAGGACTATCAGTGCTGCTTGGCGACCGACGATTCATTAGCAGTGGCCACAAAGGGGGTCCCGACGGAATTGTTCGGTTACGTCGCTAGGCCTGAACCCGACTTCGCCTGGAAGCTCGCGGACACGCTCGAACTAGGAACGAACAAGGTTCATCGCCTCGAACTGACTTCGCAGAAGTG
The DNA here is from genome assembly GCA_003670925.1 of Planctomycetota bacterium. GTDB lineage: Bacteria > Planctomycetota > Planctomycetia > Planctomycetales > Planctomycetaceae > SXXK01. The sequence continues at coordinate 33,667 of QWQG01000198.1, forward strand.
GCAAGGCATTCTGTGGAAACACAATTTGATTGTGTACGAACCAACTCAGCTGATTCATCAGGACCATATCCTGATCTTTATCAACGGAGGAGGCATGGACAGTGTTGGCAAGACTCCGCAAATCAAAGACATGGCGATGGGTATCGCGTTGGCGAACTTCTGCGGAGCCAGAATTGCCACATTGCATCAGGTTCCTAATCAGCCACTACTTGATGGCAGGAAAGAAGATGATCTGATCACTGAAACATGGCTCAAGTATCTGGAATCAGGTGATGCCACATGGCCGCTGCTGTTTCCCATGGCCAAGAGCGCGGTGAAAGCGATGGACGCATTGGAGCAGTTTTCGGAACAGGAATTCAAGCAGCCGGTCAAAGGATTTGTCATCACAGGTGCCTCAAAACGGGGTTGGACAAGCTGGCTGACATCCGTTGTCGACACACGCATCATCGCGACCGCACCCATCGTGATCGATACGCTCAACTTTCCAAAGCAGATGACACATCAGAAAAAGACATGGGGCTTTTACAGCGAGCAGATTGCGGACTACACCAGTAAGGGGTTAGTCAACGACGACGGAATCCCACGAGATGGTCGTGAAGCCGAACTCTGGGAAATGATGGACCCATATACGTATCGCGCTCAGCTTACGATGCCAAAACTTCTGGTCGTTGGTGCCAACGATCGTTATTGGTCGGTGGATGCCATGAATCTATACTGGGATGATCTTGTCGGCCAGAAGCATATCCACCGCGCTCCTAACGGGGGACACGGACTTGACGACGGAAAAGAAAATGCCCTGAAGACCATTGCCGTCTTCTTCCGTCATGCTGCGGCGGGGATAACGCTGCCAGAGTTTACTTGGAAACCGCAGGTATCGGATGCCGAAGTCGGCCTGACCATGACATCATCGGGTAATCCGCAGGCGGTGCGCATGTGGGTCGCGCGCTCGGATTCCAACGATTTCCGCGAATCAAAATGGACAGCGCAACAACTGACGGCAACGGATGGACGTTTTAGCGGTGCTGCGCTAAGATCCGGCGAACAGCGTGTTGCCGTATTTGGAGAAGCGGAGTACGAATACGAAGGCTTAACATATTTGCTCTCGACGCTCGTATTCTGGAAATAGGCAGGTTCCGCTGCGTGGGGCAACAAAGACTGTAAGTCCTTGCTGTTTTTTCAACGCCGTGTGGCGCATTCAGCGATATTCCGCTGACCATCAGAGCATCGCGGGATTCCTGTCATCGCGGATGAGGGCATCCTCAGTTGAATTCGGTGAACTCCGCCGCGAAACTACGGATCATCCGGATGGCAACATCTTCTCCTTCCTGTTCCCGAACGTATCAATTCAAGCACCATGCAAAAGCCCCTTCCATTCGACGCTGCCACAGTGAGTCGGATTGCTGAACAATACCCGACTCCGTTTTACCTGTACCATGAACAGGGAATGCGGGAGACCACTCGGCAACTCAACGCCGCCTTTGCGTGGTGTCCGGGTTTCCGCGAATACTTTGCGGTTAAGGCTTTGCCAAATCCTTACGTCCTCGAGGTATTAAAGGAGGAAGGTTTGGGCGCGGACTGTTCCAGTCTTGCAGAACTCGACCTTGCAGAACGAGTCGGTCTGACTCGCGAAGATTTGATGTTCACGTCCAATAATACTCAAGCCCATGAGTATCAGAAGGCAGCGGATTTGGGGGCCATCATCAATCTGGATGATTTGTCGCATATCGACTATTTGAAAGCACACGTCGGTTTGCCGGATCTGCTCTGTTTTCGCTACAACCCCGGTTCCGCGCGGGAGGGCAATGTGATTATCGGCAAGCCGGAAGAAGCCAAGTACGGCTTCACCGAGGCACAGCTCTTTGAAGGATATGCCATTCTGAAAGCTGCTGGCGTCAAGCGGTTCGGCCTGCACACCATGGTGGCCTCCAATGAGCTGAATGGTGCCTTTTTTGTCGAAACGGCGCGGATGGTGTTTGAGCTGGCTGTGCGGATTCATGAGCAGCTCGGCGTGCGGATCGAATTCGTGAATCTTGGGGGGGGCATCGGAATCCCATACCGCCCTGAACATCAAGCTGTAGATTTGGAGGCTGTCGGGCAGGGAGTTCAGCAAGCCTACAACGCCATGATCAGCGGCACGCCGCTGGACCCGCTTAAAGTGATGATGGAGAACGGCCGCGTGATCACGGGGCCACATGGTTTTCTTGTCACAACTGCGATTCATCACAAACATATCTATCGAGATTACGTCGGCGTCGATGCCTGTATGTCGAATTTGATGCGGCCCGGCATGTACGGCGCCTATCATCACATTACCGTCCTAGGCAAAGAAAATGCACCTCATGATCGCATCGTAGATGTCGTCGGTTCACTCTGTGAAAACAACGACAAGTTCGCCATCAACCGCCCACTGCCAGCAGTCGAACGCGGCGACCTGCTTGTGATTCACGATGCCGGGGCCCACGGCCATGCGATGGGGTTTCAATACAATGGCAAACTGCGTTGTGCTGAACTGCTCATGAAGCCGGATGGATCTGTTAAAATGATCCGCCGGGCAGAAACGCACGACGACTATTTTGCCACCCTAGATTTTTCAGGACTGGCAGGACTGCGACGCTCTGATTGAGCTTTACTCGTCGAACCGCGTGCCCACCGGGCCGCGCGGTTAGATGTTCCCTGTTGCCCGCGCACTCTCAGTCAGGAGACGCAACATGCCGTTCATCGATCTCAGCACGTTTCCATTCATCGAACCTGTCCCTGGATGCCGCATGCGAACTCCGCATGGGCAGAATTTGATGTTGTCGTATCTTGAAATGGAAGCCGGCGCCGAAGTGCCGATGCACCACCATCCGCATGAACAGGGCGGGATTTTGCTTCAGGGGAAAGTTCAGTTGACGATCGGTGACGAAACACGCATAGTGGAAGCCGGTTCACTTTTCATCATCCCCCCGAACGTGCCACATCGAGCCGTCGCAATCGATGGACGGGCCGTCGTGCTGGACGTGTTCAGTCCGATCCGTGAAGATTACGCGGAACTGGCAAATCGATACATCCCGGCGCTAGATGCATAGCAATTTTCAGGGCGGCCAGTCTCAGGTGGTGCTCAAAAGCCTTGCCATTCAATTCCAGATATCGCCCTGAGCCACCTGGCTTCATTTGGCTCCGCTGAGACACGAGTTTTCTTTGGAGCTGAACTCCATGAGCTGCCTTTTGTCGCTCGACTGATCGTGCGAGAACAACCGTTTTCCGCAGTTGGAAGATGTGCTTCTGACGAGCTATTTACTGGGCGTTATCCACGGGATTGAGCCATCAACGGCGAGGTGCATCGGACTATCGATGACGGTTGCACATTTCTCACCATCTTGTGTCTCGTCACAGTTAAACAGCACCGCCCAGACGAAGTTATCCCAGCGTTTCACAAGGATTGCCGATGAGCCTGCCAACAGGCCATTGTGCCACAAGTTTACACTCTCATGCTCGTCAATTGACCTCACATTCCAACCAAGTCCGTACCAAGTATCGTTTTCGGAGCTGGCAAATGACGGTCGCTCCTGCAGCAGCCGTTGGGTGTCGGGTTTGAGAAGTGGTTCGGAGGCTGAATCAATGGCGATCACAAATCGCACAAGATCGGATGCGGTCGATGTCCATCCTCCGTGCGAATCCATAACCTCGATGTCAAACTGTCCATAGGGCGCTTGTACGAGTTCAAACTCGCCTGATTTTTCTGCATGGGCCGCATCCCAGATTGCCGGAAACGTCTTCAGCGTCTGGGTGTAATAATGAGTCTCATCTTCAGCACGATCGGCGAGTCTTGTTTTCGCGAGCCGCGTCTGGGTCATCCCCGCTGGCTTCAAAATTCGCGCAGTTACAAATGCTGCATAAGGCTGCCCACTGGCGACTTCGATTATTCTCCCCAACAGGCAATAACCAAAGTTTGAATACTGATATTCGGTGCCGGGTTCAAAGTCTAGCGGTTGAGCCAACTGGGAGCGAACAATGTCCGGGATGCGGGCCAGTTGTTTGAGGTCGAGTTTACGGCTGATCGCAAGCAATTCGAACATCGGATCTTTGGATTTGTCGCGACTCCAGCCGCCGCAATGCTGGAGCAGGTGTCGGATCGTCACACGCCCCCATGCAGGATCGGCATCTTGCGGGAGTGTGAAATTGTTATCGCGGACAAGGTAGTCAATGACATGGTCATCCAGCTTCAACTTACCATCTTCAACCAAGAGCAGGAGGGCGACGGCGGTAATCGGCTTGGAAATACTAGCGATCCGCATCGTCGTATTCGGAGCCAGCGGTGTTTGCTGTTCCAGATCCGCATACCCGAAGCCGCGTTCGTAGATGATCATCCCGTCCTTTGCGACAGTCAGGGTAGCGCCAGGGATGTTGTTGTCGGTCAGCGTCTTTAGCAGGAGTTCGTTGATTGGCTCAAGGTTCTTTCCCAGTTCTCCTGTAACGGGAGTCGAGCCTGCGGGCATTTTCAATAATACGATGTTATCTGTTTTCTGGACCCAGATGGAGGAGTGTAACTTTTCGCGGCCATTCGGGATGACGCGATGGATCGTGTTTTTGAAACCATCTTCGGTATATCGCTTTCTGGCATCACGAAATTCCTGCTCCGAGATATTCACCTGAATCAGCCATGCGAGTTGGTTCTTGTTTGGCTTTGCAATAACATCAAAGACGGCCTTTCTTTCAACGACTCTGACGCGAAGATCGCTGATAATCTGTCCCTGCGATGTCAATTGATCGACGTAGGCAGCCAACTCCGTTGCGGAAATGCCCTTGCGCTCAAGAGTTTCGTCAGCGGCATCCGCCGCGACAGTCAGCAACGAAAATAGCGTCAGCGTGAAAATCAGTCGCATGGTTGTAACTCCGTGTTACCTGAGTTAAGACGAGCCGCATCCAAATTTACCGTACCGGAATTGGGAAGAATTCGGGAAGTTTCTAACACCTTCCGCATTCAGCTCCGGAACCGAGCAGCAGGTTCCCCCCGCGCGCCTCAAGGTATTACTCAATCCCAGGCACCGGAAATGCGACGGAAAATTCTGCAATTTCGCCGCGAATTTTGCCAAGCGATCCCGCCTGATCGTGCGACTTCAATGCCGCCAATATCCATCCTCCGACACGCTTCATTTCGTCGGTCCGCATGCCGCGTGTCGTCAGTGCAGCTGTTCCGATCCGGATGCCACTGGGATCCATCGGTTTTCGCTGATCGTAGGGAATCATGTTCTTATTGACTGTGATGCCGGCTTCATCTAAGGCATGTTCAGCCACCTTGCCGGACAAGCCAATTGTCGTCACATCACACATCATGAGGTGATTATCTGTGCCTCCGGAAACTAAGCGCAATCCTCCCTGCATCAGGGTTTCCGCCAAGGTCTTTGCATTGTCCACAACCTGACGACCGTAGGCTTTGAATTCGGGCTTTAAGGCTTCCCCGAAACACACAGCCTTCGCGGCGACCATGTGCATTAACGGACCGCCCTGAATTCCCGGAAACACACTGCGATCAACATTCGCCGCATGTTCTTTTCGGCAGAGCACAAAACCCGATCGTGGACCACGCAATGTCTTGTGTGAGGTGGACGTCACAAAGTCCGCATGCGGCACCGGACTATTATGAATGCCGGCTGCCACCAGACCTGCATAGTGGGCCATATCCACCATCAAATAGGCTCCGACAGACTTTGCAATCTCGGCAAATTTTGCATGATCAATTTCCCGCGGATACGCACTGGCCCCGGCGACAAGCAGTCGTGGCTTATGCTCTTTCGCCAACGCCGCGACCTGCTCAAAGTCAATCCGATGGTCATGCTCACGCACTCCATAGTGAATCGCCTTGTACAGCTTGCCACTAAAATTCAAGTGCATCCCGTGGGTCAGATGCCCGCCATGTGCGAGGTTCATAGCCAGAATCGTATCGCCGACATTCAAGATGCTGAGATAAGCCGCCATATTGGCTTGCGAACCAGCGTGTGGCTGCACATTCGCATGTTCGGCTCCGAACAATTCCAGAGCCCGATCCCGCGCGATGTTCTCGACCACATCAACGTGTTCACAACCGCCATAGTAGCGTTTGCCGGGATAACCCTCGGCGTATTTATTGGTGAGCACCGTGCCCGCCGCTTCCATCACAGCCGCACTGGTGTAATTCTCTGAAGCGATCAGTTCGAGCGCATCGACTTGGCGGCGACGCTCATGAACAATGGCATCCCAAATGGCTGAATCGGTGGATTTCAGGGCAGACATTTCAACTTCTTTCAATGGCGCGGAATACGAGCGACAGGAGGACCACAAAAGCGAGATTCAGTGAAAACACTGATTGAACCAATTTTCGTCAGGAATTGAGATGCACGATAATCTTTCGTGCAAGTCTTCGAGCCGTTTTCGTGAGATTTTTTGGGAATTGTTTAAGGGAAATCCGGAACCCTCAGCGACTTTTCACTCTTATAGCACTAGATCGTCTGATTGCTACCCTTTGTGATTTTTCGACGGTATCTTCGCTGAAAACTTTTAGCGTTTCCGATCTACGGAATGCACGATTGTTGTCTTAACGGAGGAAAACCGGTGACTGACCGGCCATCGCTCGAGTCCCGCGAAATCGCTGCTCCTCCGTTGACTCATCCCGAATCTGAGATCGCTGCCCATGCGACCAAGGCGGAGCACGAGGTGGCCGTGAGTTCACTACCACTTGTCGCTGAAACGGTTGCTTTTACCGGAACGCTGGCGTCAATGACGCACCGCGACGCGATTCGGCTTGTGGAACAATATGGCGGCCGCGCCACGCATACCGTCAGTGGTTCGACCACCATGTTGATCATCGGCGAAGAAGGCTGGCCTTTGGAAACTGATGGTGGAACTTCTCAGAAACTCCAGCAGACCGCTAAGTTGGTCGCCGATGGCTCTGAGATCAAGGTTCTAGCAGAATCAGACTGGCTGCTCTTGCTGGGGTTGGATGAGCATCGCGAAGAGATCCGCCGCGCGCATACACCGGCGATGCTGAGCCGATTGCTTGATGTTCCGGTGCGGATGATTCGTCGTTGGGCGCGGTTGGGACTGATTCGCCCGGTTCGCCGCGTTTGTCGCCTGCCGTATTTTGATTATCGCGAAGTGGCCAGCGCGCGACGTCTGGCGATGTTGCTGGATCAAGGTGTCTCAGCAGACGTGCTTGAACGTAGCCTCAGTGAACTGAGTCACACGATGGCTGGCACTGACCGATCCTTGGCCCAGCTGAATCTGCTTGTGCAGGATGACAAGATCCTGATGCGGGACGATCGCGGTGTGCTGAATCCCCGCACTGGCCAGCGACTGTTGGATTTTGATGTGACCGACGGCTTCGGCGTCTACAGTCCTGCCGAAGAAGGGGCATTATCAAATGATCCGGACGACCACGACGAGACGGACGAAGAAACCGTTTCAATTCCATTCAGTTCGGCACGACCGGATCTGCAAGACCGCCGGATGACGGATTGGAACGCTGAAGAATGGTTCCACGAAGGTTGTCGCTTGACGGAAGAAGGGGAACTGGAGTCAGCGATCAATGCCTTCAGAAATGCGATGAGTCTGTTATCGTCGGAATTTGCCGCAGTGCGACTCAGTTCTGAGCATCTGGCAGATGACCAATTTTCGCTGTTTCCAGATCCCGCGGAGGTCAATTTCCACATGGCTGATGCCTTGTATCGCATGGGTCGGGTCGAAGCTGCGATCGAACGCTATTACTGTGCGATTGAGTCCGCTCCGGATTTTATCGAAGCGTGGACGCAATTGGGTTGCCTGCAGTCGGAACTGAATCAGTCCGACGCGGCGGAGCAATCGTTGGTCACCGCGATCTCAATTCATCCTGGAAACCCCGACGCACTCCTCCACTACGCTCAATTGCTGGATCAGAACCAACGCGATTCCGAAGCCGTCGACTACTGGAAACAGTATCTGCAACACGATTCTCGCGGGCCTTGGTCCGATCATGCCCGCGACCGCATCGCCCGTGTCACGCAAGTGGGCGTTGCGGCGCCTCTGTCTGAAGACGATCTCTTTGGCTGAAGCGTGAAACGCACGCTGGAATCCGCTTTGTATTATCCGGGAAACCATCCTGAATCCGTTCCCGGAAAATTGAGGAATCGGTGATACCCTTTCCTCGTCGCGTCTGCCACTGTAGCATCTGCATCTTTCCGGCCGGATGTGCCCTGCCGCTCCGTGGCGGAGATCTTTGGTGCGGAACCAACAAACATCCCGACAAATGCGTCGATATTTCGAGGACAGGATCTCAGGTGCGTTATGAGCAAATTTGAATCGGTGACAGTCGTGAAAGCTGCAAATATTTATTTCGACGGCAAGGTCACCAGCAGGACTGTCGAGTTCGCTGATGGCAGCATTAAGACATTGGGAATCATGCTTCCCGGCGAGTATAAGTTTAATACTGGCAAGCCAGAACTGATGGAGATTCAGGCAGGGCAATTGAACTACTGTCTGTCAGGCGAAACGCAGTGGCATGACGTCAAGGGGGGAGAATCCTTTCACGTTCCGGGCAACTCGTATTTTGAACTCAAAGTCACGCAAGTGACCGACTATATTTGTTCATTCCTATAAATCAAGCGGTGAGCCGGATGGCGCTCGCTACCGGTTACTGTTATGCAAACGCACTCCGGCACCGGCGACTAGCGTCGGGCCGCTGACTTGTAATGTTCGTCCCCCGGACTCCATCGTCGATCCTAAATTTTCTTTGCTCACATTCAAGGCTCTCCATGCGCTGGTCCCAATCATTTATCCCGACCATGAAGGAAGTTCCTGCGGATGCTGAAGTGCCCAGCCATCAATTAATGCTGCGGGCCGGACTGATCCGTCAATTGATGGCTGGAGCGTACACTTACCTTCCGCTGGGCTATCGGTCTGTGCGTAAGGTTTCGGAAATTGTCCGCCAAGAAATGGATAAGGCTGGCGCGGTTGAGCTGTTCATGCCAGCTCTGCAGCCGATGGAAATCTTCGAACGCACCGGGCGGCGTGAAGCATTCGGCAACGTTCTGTTCAATTTCGAAGTGAAGAAGGGCGATCGAAAACTGCACTTGGCACTCGGTCCGACACATGAAGAAGTGATCACAGACTTGATGGCCAAACACATCAGCAGCTACCGTCAGTTGCCGATCACGCTTTACCAGATCCAGACGAAGTTCCGTAACGAAGAACGCCCGCGCTTCGGCGTCTTGCGCACGAGTGAATTCTTGATGAAGGATGCGTACAGTTTCGCTGCCACAATTGAACAGCTCAATACGGCATACGACGCGATGTACAACGCATATTGCCGAATTTTCGAGCGTTGCGGGTTGAAATATCTGCCGGTCGAAGCGGAGAGCGGTCCGATCGGCGGCGATGCTTCGCACGAATTCATGGTGCCTGCAAGTAACGGCGAAGACTTTGTGATCCACTGCCCGAAATGCAGTTACGCTGCAAATCAGGAACGCGCGGACACTGGCCGCCAAGCAAAAGTGCAGGCCAAAGTGGATGAGGCAGCCGCGCCGGTGAAAGTCGATACGCCTGACGCTGGCAGCATCGAACAAGTGAGTCAGTTGCTAAAGTCCGACGCAAAATCATTCATCAAGACGCTGATCTACAAAGCCGACGGCAAACCAATTGCCGTACTTCTGCGCGGCGATCATACTGCGAACGAAGGCAAGATTCGTCGAGCCACTCAAACGACGACCGTCGAACTGGCCGATGAAGCCACGATCTTGAAAGTTACCGGAGCGCCCGTGGGTTTTGCTGGTCCGATCGGCATTCAATGTCCGTGCATTGCGGATCACGATGTGGCTCTGATTCAAGCCGCGATCGTCGGTGCAAACTCAAAGGACGCACATTTAACGGGCGTCATTCCCGGGACGCACTTCAAACTGACGGAGACGTTTGACCTGCGAAACGCAGAAACCGACGATCCCTGCCCGAAATGTGCGGGGACGCTGCAGATGGTACATGGGATTGAAGTTGGTCACGTCTTCAAACTAGGCACTAAGTACAGCGTGTCGATGGACGCCAAGTTCGTAGATGCCCAAGAACAGTCACATCCCATCATCATGGGCTGCTACGGTATCGGCGTGACACGCGTCGTGGCCTCGATTGTGGAAACCTGCCACGATGCGAATGGGATCATCTGGCCGATCAACGTTGCGCCATATACCGTGCAAATTATCCCGCTGAACGTGAACGATGCAGAGGTAATGAGGATCACTAACCAGATTTATGCGGAACTCACCAATGCAGGTATCGACGTCCTCATGGACGACCGTGATCAGCGTCCGGGGTTCAAGTTTAAAGACGCCGACCTGATCGGGATCCCCTTGCGGGTCACGATCGGCGGCAAAGGCCTCGCCGAAGGCATCGCCGAAATTAAATGGCGAACTGAAAGCGATGCAAAGAAGATTCCGTTGGCAGATGCCGGGGGATTTGTTAAGGATTTGATTGCGCAAAAACAGGAATGCTGAAGTTTGCTTCTGGTGCAAATGGACTGGATCGTGTACGCATGGCGCGTGCGGAATGCTTCGGCAGGCTGTTGAATTCGGGTAGCAGACGTTGCCAGAATTGGCCCTATTGCGTAGGTCCAATTGTTCGATAGGACACGAAAAACCTTCAGATTCGACAGCACGGGTAACTTTCAATGCCGCAAGTCTTGATCTTCGGCGACCTGAGGCACAAGTTTGAGCTAGACAAATGTATGGTAGCTTCACGTGCTTCAACTAGTCTTCAAGCTATGCCTTTGAGAAATCACGGCACTCATTTGACAACAGAAATACTGGGGATCGATTCGACGCATCGCCGGGTTAAATCGAACCGGGGAGTCGCGGCCGTAGAGCTGGCTGTGACATTGCCCCTGTTGGTGATTCTCGTGTTTGGTGCCATGGAAATGGGCAATGCTGCTTTTCTGCGACAGTCACTGAACATTGCCGCATACGAGGCAGCGAAAGTCATAACTCAGCCGGGCGACAACGAAGCACTGGCGCGGACACGATGCCAAGAAATCCTGACTGTTCGGAGGATCACGGTTTTTACGATCGCATTTTCTCCGACAGTAACAGCGGCAACCGCGCGAGGCACGCAGGTCACCGTGACATTGTCTGCTCCGGCATCTAATCTTTCCTATGGCCCCGTAAAATTCATGTCAGGGAAAACGACCACATCATCGGTGGTTATGGTTCGAATGTAGAAAAATCTAATGGTGGCTGAGACTGCATCATGGTTCTGCGTGCCTTCAATCGTGACGTGCTAGTGTCAACATGAAAATAATTTTTAACCAGAGTATTCGATCAATTGACAGGCCTTCAGGAGCAGCCCACATCGTGATTGCTGCCATGCTGTTCACATTTATCGTGATGGCAGCGATGACCGTCGATGTCGCCTACATGCAGCTCATTCGAACTGAACTCCGAACTGCAACAGACGCTGCTGCGAAGGCCGGTGTCGAAGCACTGATTAGGACTCAGAATGCAACTGCGGCAAAGGCTGCCGCGGTTCAGTACGGGCTCAGTGTGCCAAGCTGCGTTGGCTAAAAGGCCTCAACCATTGGTAGTCCGTGTGTTAAGCTCCCAGAAATCGGCGTTTTCGTGCTGGAGGCAGACCACGAGACATTAGTCACGGGTGTCGTAGCCTCTCTTGCCGAAAACGCAGGATCCGGGGTTGGGCCGACGGCGGTATTGGGGGTTGAGTTCGCTGGGACGGCCGAAGGAGTGGCGGTGGGCAGCATCGTTTCTGATGACCATTCTTTTCCGGACGAATGCATGTCGGGCATTTCGTTGCCGGGCATTCCGGTTCCGAATGACATTGCTGCTGTCTGATCTGGTGGCACGTTCATGATCGAGTTTGCGGATTGCCAACCGCCGGATGCTGGCATGTTTCCGAGCATTTGCATCTCGCTCGGCGCGTAATGTGTTGACATCATGTTATTAGACATCATGTTAGGAGCGGCTGCCATTTGGCCACCATCCATTGAATTTCCACCTATGCCCATTTGATTCTGAGCCATTCGCATCTGAGCCATCCGGGCACCGCGCGACGGCGGCCCAAAGGCAGTCTGTTGGCGAGGCACACTGTAAGGATGCACCCCGCGGGCCATCGCAGTCGCGGCCATCGGACTACCCGGACCCGCACTTTGTGATGCGGCGGCGATGCGCGAATGAACTTCAGGCTGATTCCAGTCGGATTGGAGTGAACGTTGATAGACGGCCACTGCCTGATCCGGGTGACCGCTCTCTTCGTAGTACTGCCCTAGATGAGCCAACGCCGTCGTATGACTTGGATTCACCTGAAGCGCTCTTTGTAAGGATTGGGCCGCGGCGTCAGACTGGCCCATTTCTCGTTGCAACCAAGCCAGTTCAACATGGGATTCGGCGACGTATGGCTGAGTTCCTGCCCATGTCGTCAATAAGCTAGCGGCTTCGTCGCTTCGCCCCTGAGTCATCATGGTTTCTGCCAATCCGTGATACGACGGCTGATGCGAGGGTGCCATCGTCAGCGATTGGCGGTACAATTGTTCGGCGCCTTGCGGGTCACCCAACTTCAACTTTGCCTTAGCAAAATTTGCGACGTAGTCGGGATTCGAGGGATTCGCCAACATTGCCTGCTGAAACTCATTCGCAGCGGCTGCGTAGTTCCCGTCTTCGTAATAGCCCATGCCCGACGAATTCGTCGCGTAGCCATTCATTGTATGACAGCCACTAGCATGCAGGGCCATCAATCCGACAAAACAAAGGAGCTGCAACCTGAAGAAGCGCATGGCAGGAGCCTTTCAGAAAATTCTGGAAAGGTGAGAGTGCTGAGGAAACCAGAGACGGGAACTCTGAAACTGTGAGAACAGTTCAAAGCCGATTGAGATTGGAGAGAAACGGAGAATACCCGTTGCGGCAATTTCCAGGCAACGCCGATTCGGAAGCGATGGACACCCAAATGGCGGCGCAGGCCAGACACCGGCAGATTCTGCCGAATTTCAGACATTCTGCGGGTCCACCGGGCAAAATTAGCCGGTTTTTGGCTGAATCGAATCAAGTTCGCCTCAGCCTTCCGCTACGTTGACATAAACCTTGAGCGCTTCCTTGTCTTCAACCAGCAAACGCATCATCACTTTGTAGTTCTCCAAGCCCTCAACAGGGGTCGTCAAAATCTTCTGAATCACGCCCGGCCAAGTCGCTTCGCCCAGTGCTAGATCAGCGATTCCTGATTCAAAATGCCGGAAGTTGGCATTCACAGATCCGACCAACAGCTTGTTGCCTAAGACCCAGTTGAGATTGATACTATCGCTCGGGACTTCTATTTTCTGCGTGCCACCTGTAATGCTCGTCCAGACCATACAGCCATTGTGACCAAGAACTTGCATCGCTTCAAACGCAATCGCGCTACTTCCGGTGGCTTCAATAATCAGATCCGGCTTACCGTATCTTGCCGCGAGTTCCGTAAGCGAATATTCCTGCGTGCTGATATACGCCGCGCCAAACCCTTCCGCGATTTCCGCTTTGAGATTCGGCTTGCGGCCGCGCGCCAGTGTCCAAACCTCGATGCCTCGCAGTCGCAAGATCAAAGTCGATAACAATCCAATTTGACCTGCTCCCGTTACCCAAGCGCGCTTTGGTTCCCAGACCTGCAATCGCCTCTGCGCGAGAATTGCTTGGTCAACGGCCTTGGCCGCACAACTCATCGGTTCGGCCAACACATGCAGGTGCTTGAGTCCCACTGGGATGCGGACGACGAATTCTTCATCGTCTACAAAGTACTCCGTCAGAAATCCATGCCGCAGATTGATCCCACGCTCATAATACTGTTCCTCGCTAGTAATGTCGGAGCGGCCAATCCGATCATAGATCGATCCACCTGGACGCCGCACCGTACATGTCACGTAATCGCCAACTTTCACGCGCCGCACGTTCGGACCGACTGCTTCCACGATGCCGAAACACTCGTGCCCGATCACAAGAAAGTCGTATCCAAGTGGCGCGTTGCCGTAAAGTGCCTCGTTGATTTCACGATCTGTGGCGTCAACGCCAACCTTGAGAACTCTAATCAGCACTCCGCGACCATCAGGAACATCCGTCACAGCCGGTTTTTCCAGTTCAGCAAGATGCACGCTGTTTGGAGTTCCGGGACGTACGGCAATGGCTTTCATCGATTCAACTTTCCTAGACGTGCTGCTACGACTTCTGATTGGAATGCTTCGTTCCGTCTGCCTTGCGCGGAAACGTGAGCCGAATTCTAGGCAACGACCGCTCCCTGTCAAAACATGCCGGAATGCCGGAATCACGATGTGCCTAGAAAGCGCCCGCATCTCGCTAATCCACAGCGAATACGCCTATTTTGCACCCACCGTCGCCGTCAATTCAGCAACTTTTTTTGCCGCAGCCTCGGCCGCAGTCGCTTTCACATCGGCGATCTTGACGGGCACAAATCCTCGGCGTTTGCTTTCATCGGCGGCCTCCATGAAGGCATACAGGTCTATGGTTTCTTCCGCGGTGACTGGTGGTTGTCCGGTTCGATAGAATTTCACGATCTCAACAACTAGGGGACGGTAGCCGTCGAACTGACCCAGCGATGCCACACCATTCGCTCCAAACGCAGTGCCGCCGTATCCGGCTCCTCCAGCGCGAATTCCACGAAACGTTCCGATCCGCCCGCCCGCCCAAACGCCCGTCACCTGATCAAAGTCTTTAGTAGAAGTGCGGACCACAGATTCACAGCCCGCTCCCATCACCGTAAACAGCGTCTCGCAGCCATGAATGCCGTACCAAAACAAATCCGGATGAGTCGCTTCCAGAGAACAGGGCGAATACGCGTCACATCCTGTGATTGGCCCGATCGAGCCGCCGCGAATTTCCTGAATGGCTTTCGAAAATCGTAGCGACGATGAACTGAAGACGGGCGTTTCATAGTGCTTCGCAAGTTGAAAAATGGCGATCGCATCAACCAATGATCCAGCGACCGGCTTGTCAATAAAGACGGGTTTGCGAGCCTTTAATACGGGCGTCACCTGTTCCAGATGTGGCCGACCGTCGTTGGTCTCGAGCAACACTGCATCAACTTGTGAAATCATCGTGTCTAGGTCGTCGCAGATCTCAACACCAAGCGCTCTGATTTTTGTGGTGTATTCCGGCACACGCGTCACGCTGCTTTCGATATCAGGGCTGCCTTTCGGATACACCAACACAACTTGAAAGCCTGCCACTTCCGGATCGGGTGCCTCCTTGTTCAGCAATTCGGCAAACGCCAAACAATGCGATGTGTCTAGCCCGATCATTCCGATTCGCATCGGCTTCGCTGGTTCGTCAGCGACGACGAAACCTCCACCTAGGATGGTGATCGTGATTGCATAAGCCACCCAAAATGCACGCATAAGGTTATCTCCGCTGTAATCATTCTACTCGGGAAACAAGGCTGATCGTCCGTGCCGATCATCACTTGACACGATTGTAACCATTTAACGCAGCTACGCGATATGCTTCGGCCATCGTGGGATAGTTGAATGCCGTGTTGATAAAGTACAACAGTGAATTGGCTGTGCCGGGTTGAGCCATAATGGCTTGGCCGATGTGAATAATTTCCGTCGCATTCACGCCGAAGCAGTGGACGCCCAAGATTTCCAAAGTCTCACGATGGAACAATAATTTGAGCATGCCGACTGGGCGCCCCATGATCTGAGCCCGCGCCAGATTCTTGAACATCGAATGTCCAACTTCATACGGAACACATTCGTCAGTCAATTCACGTTCGGTCTTACCTACGCTGCTGATCTCAGGACTGGTATAAATGCCCGTCGGGATATCTTGAATGCGGAACTGTTGAGAGTCCCCTTCACCCAGATGCCGTGCGGCAAACCGCCCCTGAATATACGCAGCGCTCGCCAAAGCCGGCACGCCAATCACATCTCCAACAGCGTAGATGTGTGGTTGAGACGTCTGCAGATGCTCATTGACCTCAAGCTGTCCGCGATGATTTGCATGCACACCAACGTTTGCTAAGCCTAGACCTTCGGTGTTCCCAGTCCGCCCGTTGGCCCACAGGAGGATGTCACTCTTCAGTTGCTTACCCGACTTCAAATGCATCACCACATGGTCGTCAAATGTTTCCAGCTTCTCAAATGTTTCGCTATTCCGCATGCGCACCCCAGTGTCTCGCATGTGGTAGGCCAACGCATCACAGATTTCGTCGTCGAGAAATTCGAGCATTTTGGCCCGCGTATTCACCAGATTGAGTTTGACTTGGAGATTTCGGAACATCGACGCGTATTCGCAGCCGATGACGCCCGCACCATAAATGGTCATCGTCTTGGGGGTTTCTGGTAGATCCAGAATCGTATCACTGTCAAAGACGCGTGGATGACTGAAGTCAATTTCCGGCGGACGATAGGGCCGTGAACCTGTAGCAATTACAAAATGATGCGCATGCGCAATGGTGATGCTGCCGTCCTGATGCTCCACATTGACGCGATTTGCGTCCAGAAAACTGGCGTCGCCGCAAAGAACTTCGACGTCGTTGCGATCATAAAAACTGCGTCGCATGCCCACCTGCTGATCAATCACCGCCTGCGCGCTGCGCCGCAAATCACGGAAGCTGACATCCAGATTGACGCCCAAACGGCGGAACACGGGGGCGGAGTTCACATCCATGAGCCGATAGATGGCCGCGCGCAGTGACTTACTAGGAATCGTTCCCAAATGTGTGCAGGCACCGCCGATCTGCGGCATCCGTTCAACGACGCCGACACGCTTCCCCTGTTTCGTCGCTTCCATTGAAGCGCCTTCACCACCAGGGCCCGCACCGATCACAATGACATCAAAGGTTTTCTCAACAGGCGCGTGCATTGTGATTCCTCATTCTGGCTTTAGGCCACTATGACGTAGCAACGCATTTGGATCCGGTTCACGACCTCGGAAATCCCGAAAGATGTCCATGGGGTGGCGACTGCCGCCTTGGGCGAGAATCGTATCACGGAACCGACGACCTGTGGTCGCCACAGTCGCCTCATCATCTAACCCCGCATCCTCAAACGCACCAAAGGCATCGGCACTTAAGACTTCTGCCCACTTGTAGCTATAATACCCAGCGGCATATCCCCCCGCAAAGATATGCTGGAACGAACACAGAAAGCGGCTTTCCGGCAGCGGCGGCAGCAGACTGGTAATCGACAACACGCGGCGTTCAATCTCAAATGGGGATTCGGATCCGTGTGGATCGTATCCATAATGCAACGCCATGTCGGTCATGCCCAACTGTAATTGACGCAGCATGATTGTCGCCGCCCGATACGTCTTTGACTGTCGCAGTTTCTGAAATAAGTCCTCGGGCAAAGATTGGCCGGTTTCGTAGTGAATGGCCATTTTCATGAGCGTCGGTCGATGTAGACACCAGTTCTCCATAAATTGACTTGGCAGTTCAACCGCATCCCATTCCACGCCGCTGATCCCCGCCGCATCGCGGAAATCTACCGTTGTCAGCATGTGCTGCAGTCCATGGCCGAACTCGTGGAACAGTGTCTCCACTTCCCGAAACGTCATCAGCGAAGGGACGTCATCCGACGGTGGCGTACTGTTACAAACCAGATGTGCGACGGGCAACCGTGTGCCTCTTGCCGTCACCGAGCGCGCCATGCAGTCCGCCATCCACGCTCCGCCGCGTTTGTCTTTCGGACGGGAATACGGATCCAGATAGAATCCCGCAATTTGAGCTTGGGATTCATTAAACACCTCGTAGTACCGCACATCCGGATGCCAGATCGGAGCTTTGTCAGCCGCGAATGTCACCGTGATCCCAAACAGTCGATGACACAGTTCGAAAAGCCCGTTAAGGACTCGGTCCAATGAAAAATACGGTCGCAATTGTTCGTCGGTAAAGGCGAATCGCTGCTCACGTAGTCGCTCCGCCCAATACGCGATATCCCAGTGCGACAACGAACCTTCATGACCATGCTGCTGCGCGAGATTTGTAATCTCTTCCAGTTCCAGTCTGGCGACTTCGTGCGATGCGACGAGCAATCTGTCAAACATCTGCTGCACGGCTGCAACATCCCCAGCCATCTTGCGCGACAAACTGAGGTCCGCATAACATTCGAATCCCAACAGCGTCGCCTGCTCCTTCTTCAGCTTCAAAATCTGACTGATGAGCGGCGTGTTGTCAGTGTCACCGGAACCGGCTCGCGTAATGTATGCGCGATACAGCGTCTCACGGAGCGCGCGTTTGCGACAATGCTCCATGAACGGGCCAAAGCACGGATGATCCAGCGTGATTCGCCACGGGCCTGCGTCGGCTGTCGAGGCTGGCTTGTCTTTGTTCTCTTCTGCGCGAGACCACGCGGCGGCCGTCATGCGTCGCAGACTGGCCGGAAGTCCCTCCGCATCCGACGCGTCTATGAGATCCAGTTGAAACGCACCAGTAGCATCCAAGAGATGATTGGAGTAGTCGGTGCTCAGTTGTGTTAGTTCTTGTTCAATCGCATTGAACCGTTCACGATCTTTCCCCTTGAGACTGATGCCTGACTGCTCTGCACTTTGAATCATCCTTGCGATGATTCTTTGTTGCGCTCCTTTAAAGTGGGACCATTGAGTTGACTCTTTGAGAGCCACGAGCTTCGCGTAGATTGCCGAGCTTTGACGGAGTTGCAGGCTAAATTCCACAATCTTTGGCATCGCGGCATCATGGGCTTCCCGGAGCGGATCAGCGTTCGCCACACTCAATAAATGCCCAACCGGCGACCAGCCATATTCAAACAGCCGATCCACTTCTTCCAGTGGATCCATCAGGGCCGACCAAGACGTCTCTGTTGACTGCTCTACCTGTGCCAAAACTTCTCGGCAGCGAGCAAGCACAACTTCGACCGCGGATTCAATGTGTCCGGGAAGAATACAATCATAAGCAGGCAAGCCGTCTTTAATCAGCAGCGGATTCGGATCAGAGTTCATGAAAAGCTTCGTTGGACAGGAGAAACAACTCAGGGCAACCTGCACGACGCTGGCTGGGTACTACCAGCCTAGCACATGCGCAAAGATTAAAGGAGCTACGATGGTGGCGTCCGATTCGACGATAAACTTTGGTGTGTCGATTCCCAGTTTACCCCACGTGATTTTTTCGTTCGGGACTGCGCCTGAGTAACTGCCGTAGCTGGTCGTGGAATCGCTGATCTGGCAAAAATAACCCCAGAGCGGGATGCTCCGACGATCCAAATCCTGATGCAGCATCGGCACGACACAAATGGGGAAGTCGCCAGCGATGCCTCCGCCAATCTGGAACATTCCCAGCGAATTTTGCTGCGTGGTTTCAGTGTAGAATTCCGCCAGCCATGTCATGTATTCGATCCCCGTGCGAACCGTATGCACATGCTTTATTTCACCGCGAATCACGGCCGCTGCATACATGTTGCCGAGCGTTGAATCCTCCCAACCCGGCACGATTATCGGCAAGTTTTTTTCGGCTGCCGCCAGCATCCATGAATCCTTGGGATCAATCTGGTAATGCTCTTTGTACTTCCCACTTCGAAGCACCTGATAGAAAAATTCGTGCGGGAAGCATCGCTTGCCCGAGCCATCGGCTGCGGTCCAGACTTCAAGCATCGCGGTTTCCATCCGCCGCATGGCTTCGCCTTCAGGAATGCAGGTATCGGTCACACGATTCATATGGCGTTCCAGCAGCCCTTGTTCCTCTTGGGGCGACAACTGACGATAATGCGGTACTCGCTCGTAGAAATCATGCGCGACTAAGTTGAAGACGTCTTCTTCTAAATTGGCCCCAGTACACGAAATCAGATGAATCTTGTCTTGGCGAATCATCTCGGCGAGCGACAATCCTAACTCAGCCGTACTCATCGCACCGGCGAGGCAGACCATCATCTTCCCCCCCTGATCCAGATGCGTTTCATAGCCTTTCGCGGCGTCAATCAACGCGGCGGCATTGAAATGCCGGTAGTGATGATTGATAAACTGAGTTACAGGGCCGTTTTTTTTTGAGGGCTGTGCCATGCTGCTGGTCCAGTCGAGAATGTGGGCGAATCGCGATACTATACTCCACCTCGCGTTCGATGCCACTGCTCTTGGCCTGCAATCATGCGGAAACAAAACCAGTCTCTCAGATGCGATTTTTGCCCCGTCCACCCATAAAAGAACAACTTGCTGAAATGACAGAATCGACTACGAAAAGGGATGGTACGCCGGATTCGGATGCACTTTCCCCAAAGGCCGACACCTGCTCGCTTGCTGGAGCCGAGACGTCTCTCGCCGTGCCGCTCTCGGGTGTGTTGCTGGGAATCGACTATGGCACCAAACGCGTCGGTGTGGCCGTTTCTGATCGCGATCAACGATTCTCCAGTCCGTTGCATAATCATGAGCGACATGGCGTCCAGGTCGATGCACGGTTCTTTCGCAAAGTGGTCGAAGAGTACCGACCAGTGGGTCTGGTCGTCGGCCTGCCGATCCATTTAAGCGGCGATGAAAGCGAGAAATCCCGCGAAGCGCGCAAGTTTGCGGAGTGGCTCGGTACCGTGACAGGGCTCCCCTATACCTTCCAGGACGAGCGGTTCACGTCGTTTCAGGCCGAGAAACTTCTCCTCGCTGCGGAGTTGTCCAAAAAGAAACGTAAAGAGCGGATGGATAAACTGGCCGCTCAGATTCTGCTCCAGACGTTTCTTGACGCACGGATTACAGGCCGGCAGACAGTCGCCAATTAGCTTGCCATACGAAGATATTTTTCGAGCGACGACCTGCGTGAAATTTTGCCCGCCGTCTGCAAGAATCTTAATTCCCCACGAGCATCCTTCCTAAAACAAGTCCCGGAGTCCAACCATGAAGCGCCTCAAGTGTCTTTTGATCCTGCTGTGTGCCGCAGTGCATTTCTTGGCTATTCAGGCAATCGCGGAGGAGCATCCGGATCGTGTTGCGCAAGCAGGCGTGCCTCAGGGAAAGATGACATCTGGGAAGTTTACCGAGAGTCAGATTTTTCCGGGTACGCAGCGCGACTACAGCGTGTATGTGCCAGCTCAATATAAGCCAGAGGAACCAGCCAGCCTCATGGTGTTTATGGACGGCTCAGGCTATGCAAATACCGACGGTGCGTATCGCGTTCCCGTAGTGTTTGATAATCTGATTCATCAAAAAGCCATGCCCGTGACCATCGCCGTCTTTGTCAGTCCGGGCACGATCGCCGCCACGCAGTCAGGTGCCAGTGATCGCAGCAATCGTTCGTTCGAATACGACTCGATGGGCGATCTTTACTCAAAGTTTCTAATTGACGAATTTCTGCCTGTCGCGTTGAAAGATCTTAAAGTGGCGACCGATCCTGCGCAGCGTGCCGTATGCGGAATTTCGTCAAGCGGCATTTGTGCCTTTACGGTTGCGTGGGAACGACCGAATCAGTTCGGCAAAGTGCTCAGTCACATCGGCAGTTTTACCAACATTCGCGGCGGCTGGGCTTATCCGGGCCTAGTTCGCAAAACTAAAGACAGCCCCAAGCCGCTCAAAGTGTACTTGCAAGAAGGCAAAGAGGATCTCAACAACCTGCACGGCAACTGGCCGCTCGGTAATCAGGATCTCGCCGCTGCGCTGCAGTTCGCGGGCTACAAATACAAGCTGGTGATGACCGAAGGCGGCCATAGTGGGAAATGGGGTGGCGAAGTTCTGCCGGACGCTCTTCGCTGGCTGTGGGATGACAACGCCGAATCCACCAACATTCCAATTGTCACCACGAAACCCGAGTGGCAACCTCACGCCGACGCTGTGCGGCGCGATGAGGTCCCGAGAGGCACCGTTGAAAAGATGGAGCCATGGGACTCCACAATCTTCGCCGGTACTACTCGCGACTGGTCGATCTACGTTCCGGCGCAGTACAAGGCCGATCAGCCCGCCGCGTTAATGGTGTTTCAGGACGGGGAAGGCATGGCCAACGTCGAGGGCCGGTGGCGAGTCCCTGTGGTCTTCGACAACCTAATCGCACGCGGCGACATGCCGCCAACGATTGCCGTCTTCATCAATCCAGGGCATGACAAGTCGAAACCGCGAGACAACGGCAAACATGCGAATCGAAGTCTGGAATACGATAGTCTCGGTGACCGTTACGTCCGCTTTCTCCTCGAAGAAATCATTCCGGAAGTCCGCAAGCGTTACACCATTTCTGACGATCCTGCGATGCACGCGATCGGCGGTTCCAGCTCCGGAGCTATCTGTGCGTTTACGGCGGCGTGGGAACGAACCGACTTTTTCCAACGCGTGTATTCGAGCGTCGGCAGCTTTACCAATCTCCGAGGCGGCGACGTCTATCCCGCGTTGCTTCGCAAGACGGAACCAAAGCCGATTCGTGTCTATATGGCGGATACCAGTGGCGACGTTGACAATGCATTCGGAAGCTGGCCATGGGCCAATCAACAGATGGCATCGGCGGTCAAATACATGGGCTATGACTCCCGCTTCGATTGGGCCGAAGGCTACGCTCACAACGCCGATTTTGGCGGTGCGAAATTCCCCGAGGCAATGACGTGGTTGTGGCGCAAGCAAACTCACACACCCGTGCTCGACACTAGCGGAGATCTCGGGGGTGATCTCACGCTCCTGAACTTGCTGATTCCCGGCCAAGCATGGGAAATCGCCGCTGATAATCTTGGCTTCGCGGATGCGCTGTGCGCGGACAAAGACGGCAACGTCTATTTTTGTGATATGAAAGCCCCGGCCGTTTATCGCATGAGTGCGGCTGACGGGACACGCACCGAGATCGCCAAAGAATCTGTCAGCGGTCTGGAATTCGGACCGGATGGTTTGCTCTACGCTTGCCAAGGCTCAAAGAGTCGCGTGATTTCCCTCAACATCACAAGCGGCGAAGTGAAGATCGTAGCCGAAGGTGTGAAACCGAACGACCTTGCCGTGACCAACGACGGTTTCGTGCTGATCACCGACACAGGTGCGTCTCAGGTGACTGCGATCAATTCCAAAACCGGCGAAGTAAAACCTGTCGATACTGGCATCCGTAAACCGAACGGAATCGCGTTATCGAACGACGGTGGAACTCTGGCC
Organism: Planctomycetota bacterium; assembly: GCA_003670925.1. Taxonomy (GTDB): domain Bacteria; phylum Planctomycetota; class Planctomycetia; order Planctomycetales; family Planctomycetaceae; genus SXXK01. The sequence continues at coordinate 56,676 of QWQG01000198.1, forward strand.
GTTTCCGACTACGGCGGGACTCACACATGGACTTTCCGAGTAAACGCCAAAGGTGTGCTCGACGCTAAAATGCCGACGATGCCCATGCGGTTGCCGATCGACGGCAATGGTGACTTCAAATTCAACGAAGCTCCGCCTTATGTCACAAACTCTCTTGGTGACGGCATGGCTGTCGATAAAGTCGGCCGCTACTACGTCACCAGCGCTCTCGGCGTGCAAATCTTCGACCCCACTGGCCGCCCCTGCGGCCTGCTGCCCAAAATTGATAAAGACCAACCCCTCACAACTTGCGTCCTTGCTGGGCCCGATCACAGCACGCTGTACATCGCGCATGGGGCGAAGATTTATCGACGAAAGCTGACGGTTGAAAAACCAAAGTAGGTCCTTATTTCAAAAAAATCGCGTCGCCCAGCGAACTCTTGCCGCATTCGTGTCTTGACCAAGAGATATTTTGTGGTTGCCGGATGCTGCAGAATTCGCCCATGAATCAGGATTCCCTAGGCGTGCGCCTCATGCCACTCGATTTGAACGCAACTCGAGTCAGCCGCAGTGCGCTCGCACCCGGTTTTCCACGGCATTCTGAATGAACCGGCCGCTAACGCGTGCCGGCTGTTAGAAGGAAACGCGTGCCATTGCCCGTGCGCCCGTGCGCCCGTGCGCCCGTGGTAGGCGGGCTGACTCAACAGTTGTTTGTGCTGCTCACCGAGACCTTTGGAGCGTCACCCCGCTCGTATCTCGAGCGAGAATCTTCATCAACCCCCTAACGCTGACGGCAAAAAAACATTCGCAAGTTCTTCGCGCGGCCAAGACAACGGCCGTTCAATTCCCCTCATCAGACACACGAATTAATTGCTGCTCCGCCAGCCATTTGAGCGACTGCTTTTGCCATGCATCCCACATTGGTCCTTGATAACCGTTCAGACCGTGGCCGCCGGAAGGAAGTTCGAGGTACTTTGACGAAATCATGGCTGCCTGCAGAGCATCAAACAGAGCTTTGCTGTTGGTGCTCGGCACGGGCCCGTCGTCAACGGCATGCGTCAGAAACATGGGAGGCGATTTGTCAGTGACCTGCTTCTCGCCGGAGAATAAGTCCAGCAGTGCCTGCGACGGCATGGCACCCAGCAGATTAGTCCGCGAACCTCCATGCGTCTTCTCACCCATCGTCACCACGGGATATACAAGCACGGCAAAGTCCGGGCGACTGCTCGGGCGGTCTAACGGATCAACAGCGTCAAAATTGCCGGCGTCAAAATGAGTCGCCGCTGTGGATGCCAGATGGCCTCCAGCCGAAAAACCCATGATGCCGACCTGCGCAGGGTTGATCTGCCATTCGGCCGCCCGGGCACGCACAGTTCTAATTGCCCGCTGTGCGTCAAGCAACGGGACGAAGGCCCGACCAGCAGGCAGTCGATACTCTAGCACAATCCCGGCAATGCCATGCGTGTTCAACCATTCCGCGATCCCATGCCCTTCCGGGCCAGTGACAAGTCCACCGTATCCTCCACCAGGGCAGATTACAATCGCCGAGCCACTGGGGTGTTTCGGCAAATGTACGGTGATCTGTGCTTCCGACATTTCGAAAGTCTTGTCGCCGTTGGGAGCATTCTCAGGCCACAAACGCACGGCAAATGGTGCTTCAGGAAGTGGAACTGACGCTCCAGCATCTTTTGCTGGAACCAGCAACGCAGTCAACACTTGCGCGTAGACTCGATGGCCAAAATCGTTGGGATGATTGACACCATTACCGGTCAGATCCCAATCCAGTTTGCGGTTCAGCATTTCGGTCCACATGGCGGTCATGTCGGCCAATGCAATGCCGGGTTCAGTGAGTTCCTGCAGGGCGGCTTGGTACTGGGGAAACAGTTCGTGCTTCAGCGTGACCCAGTCGCGATTACCAAGCATCGTGGCAACCAGAATGAACTCGACCTGTGGTTGAGCTGCCCGGACAGCTTTGATCATTGCTAGCGTCGTAGCTTTGTATTCTTCGGCACTCACACCTGCCGAATCATTCATGCCAAATGCCAAGACAACAAGGTCCGGCTTGGCGGCAACAACGTCGGGAATCTGGGTCAATCCCCATGGGGTTGCCGTGCCGCCCACAGCTAGGTTGGTGAGTGTGATGTGGGGCGAATATGTCTGCTTCAAGTGCTCCAGCAGCAAGTCTTGGTAAGGTGGCTGATGAGGGCTGCTGTTGGCCCAGCCAGATGCGTTGCAACCCGTGGAGATGCTGTCACCGAGCAGTACGATGGAAACAGCCTCTTTGTGTTGCAGCTTCTGAATCGTCTTCGACAAGGCCTTCTCATCAAACATGGGTGCGGATGGCCATTGCTCGCTGGCATGCCGATAGCTGATGCAGACCTGCATTTCATGGTACTCAGCCCCTCCTGCAAAAAAAATCTCGCCGTTCCCGTCGCGATGCGTCAGTCTATGCTTCTGAGAACCTGCCGGACGCCGTAATTGATCGCGCGTGAACGCCGGAATTCGCGAGTCCCTCGGAAGCGTGATCTCACGCGACCCCGCCGTCACCACGTAATCCCGCCCTGCCTCATATTTTATGCCACTCGGCATGCGCCAATCCACGGCGCGAGTCACGCTCTGCACATCCAGAACGGGAAACAGCAGTTGGGCTTTTGCTTCGCCCGTTGCAGGGTCTTTAATAAACAGCACGGATTCACCATCCACGGTGTCGCCTAGCCAGAACGGCCGCATCAACTCGCCATCATACGCCCACACAACTGGCGCGACACTTTCATCTGCGAGCAGCCTCGGATTCAGCAGCGACGTGATGTTGAGGATCGTCATCCAAATAGCAAACGCGGTGCAGCTCTTCATCAGAACTCTTTCAAGATTGAATGACACGAAGTCGTCGTCACTCTCCGCGTGACGCAGTTCCCGTTGCTGCGTGAATCCGATGATTTCAGCACAGGCACGGGTTACGCCACATAATGACAAACTTTCATGGGGATGAAAGCCAACACCCGTCCCGCCGTCGCAAAAAACTGCAGCCTGAAAAGAGTCACATTGAAGTCGCGCCTAAACCATGCCATGGATGGTAAACAGCAACAGCATGCGATCCGAAGCTCCGCGAGAAGCCACTATCACCCCTGGCAAAAACACAGAAAAACCAAGCGGAGAGGGAGGGATTTGAACCCTCGGAACCCTTGCGGGTTCACCGGTTTTCGAGACCGGCACGATCGGCCACTCTGTCACCTCTCCGGGTTTGCCAGCTGCCTCTGGAGAGACAACTGCGCCCCGCGTGAATTCCGGATCAAGTATGATAAACTCGAAAATCACTCAGCGATAGTGTCCCGACATGTTCCCCCAATTCGAAAAACGGGTTAGCCATGGAGCCGAAATTGAGTCGCCATTAAAAACATCAGAAGTTAACGTTGACAGTAAGTAGCAACTTGACTATCTTCCGCCGCGTGATAGTCCTCAAAAAATTCGGTCCGGAAGAGGCCGAAGTTTGACAGCATTCGAGGGAGCGATTGGATGGACACCATTGGACAGCGGATCAGAGAAATCCGCAAAAGCCGCAATCTGACGCAGCGTGAACTTGCCGATCGCGTCGGCATTAATTTCACCTATTTAAGCCGTGTTGAGAACGACCGCTTGGATGACGAGCAGACTCCGCGAGAAGAGACAATCCAGAGAATTGCCAAAGCGTTGCATACTGACCCTGATGAACTCCTGTTGCTGGCTAGGAGAATTCCAGACGCTTACCGCGACCGCATTTTGGCACGTCCGGGAGTGTTTCGGAAACTCCTGAATTTATCCGACACAGCGTTGGAAGAAATGTTGCGGCAGATTGAACAGCAATCGGGCCGTTCGCCTTCGTCCCGCTGAAGTCTTTGATGTTTTGCAGATGTCTTTCGTCGCAGGATTCGAGTCCGAATTGTGCGGCAGCGTTCGAAGATGAACGCTTCTAATCGCAGGGAGTACTCCTCGTGAGACGCCATGACCTGACCAACATGAGAACGCGCACCATCGATGGAATTACCGGCATGCGCATTCGTCAGTATGAACAGCTGACTGGTGCGCCGGTGATGTTCCCAGTCCCAATTGAGAAAATTGTCGAGCGAATTCTGGGCCTAGATTTTGACTGGATTGAAATCGAAGAGCAGACCGGCGAGCAGATCTTGGGAGGACTAATCCCGGAAGAACGACGAATTGTGCTCAACAGCCGACATCTAGCACTGTTTCAGTCAAAGCCGGGGCTAGAACGCAGTACGGTCGGCCATGAAGCTGGACATTGGGATATTGATATTGATCGGACGAGTCTGCATCATCCGCGACTTCCTGGCTTTGACCTTCAACCCTCTGTTGTGCGAAGACATGCGATGGATCGGCATGTGCTTGTTGAAGTCCTGAACCGTGCCGCCTACGACGATCGATATTTCGAATTGTATCGGGAACTGACCGCTGGTCAGGATTCTCCGGAAGTAAGGAGCGCGGTCGATCGATATCAGTCTTCGTTGCTCATGCCGGAATGGCTGATCAAAGCGGCGGTGAAAAGCATGGACGTAAAATCGTGGCCCGCACTCTATGAACTCGCCACACTCGCCCAAGTCACTATTTCTAATCTCATCGTGCGACTGCATCGCCTAGATATCATCTACATCCCGGAAGGGACGCGCGATGTGTACGCAGGTCGCGATGACTTCACCGGCCAGAAACACCTCTTTTAGTTTTCAGTTGAGTAGCGAAGAGAGCGTCTCTTCGTTTTTTTGGAATGTAAGTTGACAGTTTCTGTCAACAAGCAGCTTTCAGACGGAGTTGAACCATGCTTGTGTTGTCGCGCAAAATTCAGGAACAGATTTTAATCCCGGAGTTCAATATCCGCCTCACGATTCTGAGCGTCGGAAAGAACCGCGTCCAGTTGGGGATTGAGGCCCCCAAAGGAATTCAGATTACGAGACCCGAAACAACAAGGCAAACTGGGGAAGGAGTCGAGCAGCAGGTTTTTGAAGTCCAATGCGTTGAAATGGCAGCATTTTAAGGCATTTGACGGATCTTCGAGAGGATGCATTCATTCAAATCCCGCCTATGATAAGTCTTCCCTATCTTTGCAATCCGCGCAGGTTGTAACGACCGTATCGATTGAGCCCATTGGATCTGCATGGTATTTTGGGTGATTCGCAGAGCATCCGGCAAGTATGTTGACTTTTCGGAAACGATCAGTTGTGTGTGTTGCTTTGCAAATCGGCGATCTGCCGGTCGTGCACGACGATAAGAGATTTAGCAAATTGCTGCAATTGCCTTTGGTAGCGAAGGCATAACTTAGGGAGAACACATGCGAGTCATTACTGTCTTGCGCCAACGCCGAGTCGGACGGGCTGTCGGTGCATTATTCATTACGGCATCCTTGTTGGCCGGCTCCGCCGTCTTTCCAACGACTCTGGAGGCCACTTCGGAAGCACCATTCGCGCAAGTTTTCGAGCTAAAAGTACCGGCCGATATTACTGAAGAATCGATTGAAGCCATCGACGCTGAGCTCGCAAAAGTTGCTGGGCCGCTTCTCCGCACGCTCTTTGACGTAAAACAATCAGCTGCTGAACGCCAACAAGCGGCGACTGAACTTCGCGCGCTGGCAAATACTATTTCCGCGGAGACGCCCGAGAAAGATTCGCTGAAACGTCGATTACAGCGGCGCGTAGAGTTAGTATCTGCGGCGATTGCGGCTGCGGGAACGAGTAGCGATTCAGCTGCCCCAAATCTTACGACTGCCGCGGCAACAACAGTGCAATGGTTGAATCTGATTGGAAATGGTGCCACGTGGATTGCATATCTGCATCTTGATGATCTGCAGAAGCCCGACGTCAGCGGCGATGTGCTCGGCCAAGTCTCAAGAAATTTGACACTGTCGGATGCCATGGATGCGGGTCAGAAAGCTTTTGCTTCAAAGCCGCAGTTGCAGCAACTCAAGATGGCAGTTGACAAAGCTATCCGCCGAATCGCTTACGCCAACGACGCCGAAGCAGGTCAGGGCGAACTGCAATATCAGATGGATCTGCTGATTCAGTCCCTTTTGGACTACGAGCATGATCAACTGGGATCGCATGCAGCGAATGCGCGGTTGGCATGGCGGGCGTTGCGCAGTGATTTCCCGGCTGCGGCCGAGTTATTGCGGACAGTCGTGAACGATAATTACTTCAATCACAACCTCCATTTTGTTGTATCGGAAGATCTGCTGTCGCGATTGATTTCTGATTATCGCACGGAATCTGGCAACATTGCCGAATGCATTTTGGGAGCGTGGGTGACGGGATCGCAGGATACGACCATCAATTTGAAGGCCGACATTAAGCCCTCCAGTGATCGAGCGATGTTCGATCTGAGTGTCGCGGGTAACGTGCAATCCAGCACAGTGGCCCAGAAGAGTCCGGCGACGGTCTGGTCACAAGGCAACAATAATTTTTGGATGACTAAATCTGTGCAGTTCGATGGTCATCACATCAAGAGCTCGGCGGCGAATTTCAGTGTGGATACCAACAGTCGAGTTACGGGACTTGCCACGGAGTACGACGGTATTCCGATCATTCGTGGCATTGTACGAGGTATTGCCTCACAGCAAATCGCTGCAAGCAAGCCGCAATCAGAAGCTCTAACGGCGCAGAAAATTCGCGAAACCGCGTTGCCAAAGTTTGAAAGCGAAACAAATACACAGTTTTCGACCGGCAATGACACGTTAGACAAAATGTTTGCCTCACTGGCACGCAAGGATGTGTCTCCGGACAGTATCAGTGCTCGTTCCAGCAACACGCACATGGCACTCAGTTCACGCACGATTGGTAGTTCGCGTCTGGGTGGTTCGATGCAGCCACCGTCTGCCTTGATAGCAACGGGTGCCGCTGTGCAGTTGCATGAAAGTGCTTTGAACAACGCCATCGACGCGCTCGGCCTGCAGGGCCGCACAATCCTTGAAAAAGATTTGGCCAAGGAACTGGAAGTGGCTCTGACCGATCTATTTCAACGCGAAATCAGCTTAACTAAAAAGGACGACCCTCAGCCTGCAGTCGCAGAGGGTGAACCTGAACCTCCGACGTCGTTTGTGTTCAGTTCCTCTGATCCGGTCCGCGTCCACTTCAATCACAATCAGATTACGCTTGTCTTGCGAGCCGGTGTAATCCAAGAAGGCAAAGATGCAATTCCTGAGCAGATCATCAGCATCCCAATCGCCATGTCGTTGCAGGGTGGAAAAGTCGTGCTCGAGCCAGGCACAATTGGCGTGGCTAGCAAAGAAGAAGCAGACCGCTTGAAGCAGATCACCCGCGCGAATCAAATCCGTCGCATCTTGGGACGCCGCATGATTCGCCGTGAACTGAGTGCGACGATTGATCTTCAGGCCGCTGGCGACAAGACGCTACCTCTGACAGTGTCCATGATTCAGCTGATCGATGGGTGGTTATCAGCAGAAATGATGTAGCTCTTCCAAAACCCGGTACCCAGAAAAACAACAACCTCGGGGACATATCCCCGGGGTTGTGTTTTTGTTGATCAATGCACATTCGGCTGGCTCATTACCGGTCCCAAAGATCACGGTGTTCGGTCGGTGCATTGGAACGTAGGGGCGGAGCCAACTTAGGTCTTGCGACGATGCTTCGTGCCGTCAAACGTTTCATGTCGGCGGCGTTGGCGGGACCGCAGTTCTTCGTTTGTCCCTGCGCAGACCACTTCATACAGCACAGCGCGGGCATTGCCACTGCGGCGAAGGATGCGGCCTAGTCGTTGACGAGCTTGGCGGGATGATGCCATGCCACCGATCACAATCGCCACTTTCGCAGCCGGAACATCGACGCCTTCGTCCAGTACCTGATTGGCCACAATCGCCGGATAATCGCCCGCGGCGAAACCTTCCAGGATCTCCAGTCGTTCTTTCTTGCCGCAATGATTCAAGAGGCAGGGAATCAGGAACCGCAATGACACATCCCGCGCCATCGCGTTTGACCCGGCAAATACAATGCAGCGATCTCCTGCGTGCAGGCGAAACAGGTCTTCCAGTGTTTTGAGCTTCTCTTCCGCACGATCTTCAATCGCGCGCTTGGCGTGATAAGACTTGAGCGCGCGCCGCGAATCATGAGAGACCGCACTTTCGGCACAGACGTCTTCCCAGGAGAACATCGGATTCTCCTTCCTCTGTTCGGACATGTAGCTGCGGACCTCTTCGGAAAGCAGATCGTAGCGTTTTTGTTCGCCATCGTTCAGATGCACGGGGATGCGGACGATATCGTAGTCCGCCAGCGATTTGCCTTTCACCTCGCCGATCGGCAGTTCATAAACGATAGGCCCGATGAGTTCGTGAAGATCTGCATGACGACCGTCCGCGCGTTCGGGCGTCGCGGTCAGCCCAAGTCGGGCAGGAGCGACACACATCCGCGCAGCATCACGGCGGATTTGACCTGGCAGATGATGACACTCGTCGAAAATAATCAAGCCGAACCGATTGCCCAGCGATTGCATGTGAATGCACGCACTGTCGTACGTAGTGACAGAAACTGGCTGCACGCGGAACACATTGTCGCCGATGATTCCCGCGTCATAACTCAGGCAACGCAAAATCCGGCGATGCCATTGATACATTAGGTCGCGTACGGGAGAAACAATCAAGGTGGCGACTTTCGTGCGTTGCATAATCGACAGCGCAACCTCAGTCTTCCCCGTGCCGGTTGGCATGACAACGCAACCAGCCTGACCGGCCTCCATCCATGCGTCAACCGCCTGCAATTGCTCGGGACGCAGTTCGTGCAATTCTTCGGCTTTCCACCGCACTTCTTGCCAATCAGCAACATCATCTGCAAACTGAATTCGCCGTCGCTGCAGTTCCTTAACTACCTGTGTGTAGTGAATGGCATCGCAACGCGCGGCCCCGATCCTCGCATCGGTGACCCAAAATAGTTTGCCAAACCAAGCGTCCAGTTTCGACACGGGAATGCCGGACAGAATCAGTGTTCCACCGGCAAATACGAGTCGCGCGACACCGCCAAGCTGAGCACGATCCGACATCACAACTCCCACGGGAATCCGGCGCCCCGACGATGAACCGCATGGACTGAATCTATCAGGATCGGCAGCGGAAAAGTTGGATCGGATTGTGACATAAACATGCCCCGGATCCAAGGGGAACCGCTGTTCGCTAGCAAATCCAGCTGAGTGCTGATGGATCACCACATTGGAAACTTCGGCCGCGCAATGGTAAACGTCGCGGCGCGGGAAAATTCAGCGGTTGACTGCCGTTTCTGAAGACGGACAAAGCCGCCGTCGCTCATGGTTACGAAGTGATCGGGAAAATTGACGGCTTCAAAAGAGACGGCGGAAGGTCTGAAAAAACCTTTATGGATCCTGAAAGACGCATTCTGTCGAAACGCGTCCTCCTGACTGTACGCCTGCAGCCGGAGTTCATTGTTACCGTGAGCAAGATAGTGGTTTGGAGCGTTTACAGCCCGAAACGAAACAATTTCCGACGGTCGACCCTGAATGCCGGATTCAGCGATACTCTCTCGCACGATCCCATCGGTGGATAATCCTATGACCATTTCGAACGTCGCGTTCAATCGCTGATGCTTCTGCACTTCTTGTACACTGAATTTTAAGTCGGCGTGCATCAAATGAAGAGTGGTCTTGCTTGTGAGTTGCAGAGAAACCAGTTTAGACACTAGTTCACGGTCTCGGATTTTCTGCTGGACTTCTTGTATCTCATCAAGTCGATCTGATGCGGCAAGTGTTGCGGTCGCTGCCCGATAAGTTTCAAGTAAAGCATCCTTTGCGGCCCTTGTTGCCTTGCCATACAACTTATAGTGCTCTTCCAGTTCCGGGTCCATGAGCAGTCCCTCCGCTTCAAAGTATTGTAGTCCAGTTGCAAGTCGGGTGACGTTTTCGAGTTTCGCGGACTCTGTTTGTTTAACAATCTCCTGCTGATAGGCATCGACCAGTCTTTCTTTTGCCACGTCGATGGCAGCTTCGAAATCTGCCTCTGCTGCGTCTACAGCCGCCAATGCATCGTCCACGTCATCCGCTGGATACGCCGGGCCAGCGGCAAGAATTGAACAGATTAAAGTCAGTCCAACTAATCGCTGCGTCATACCAAACTCCCGATAGCCATCATCCGAAAGTCAAAAACATGCAGGGCCGGCGGCTTTCAAAAATCGCTTTTCGAGAACTCATCCTGTCCTGCAAAGTGGATCAATCGCCGCGACATCATCAAAACTGCAGGGCGTTCGCTTCGGCTCGTGAGAAATCCGCGTCGGCATTGTGTCGCCCTGTCGCCTGCTTGATCGAGTGCCCGCGTATCGCTTGTCCCATCGACATTCACATCGGTAATATGGCGGTGGTTTTGGGAGTTCACTCACACCACCACGTCACAACAGCACAACGGGGAATGATTGTGACCAGCAAATCGCTCACTGGCTTGATTCTACGTTTATCCAGCTGACAGGACAACCAACCATGCAATTCAAAGTGATGCCGTCGATCATTGGCCTTTTATTGAGCGTCGCAGCGTCATCGAGCGAAGCGGGTGACGACGCCACGTGGAACCGGTTGAAACCGTATTTCGAATCACCTGCCGAGTTCGCTCAGCAGTTCGGCAAGTATTCTTCGCCGCTTAAGTTTTACGACGGCGCTCCGGTCAAAGACGCTGCCGACTGGGCTCGGCGTCGGCAGGAGATCCTTGACCGCTGGAACGGACTGCTTGGCAAATGGCCAGCGCTGATCGAACGGCCTGTTCTCGAACGACTGGAATCGACGCGACGCGACAACTTCACGCAGCATCGCATTCGTGTGCAAGTCGCACAGAGGCAAATGCTTGACGGTTACCTGCTTGTCCCCGACGGATCGGGGCCGTTTCCCGCAGTCGTTGTGCCCTATTATGAGCCCGAGACAAGCATCGGCGCCAAGGGTGAATTGCGTGATTTTGCTCTGCAACTGACGTTGCGCGGGTTTGTGACGATTGCGATCGGCTCGCCCGGTGGCGATGCACGGCTGCCCGCCACGGCGGAGACAGGATTGCAGCCGTTGTCATACCTCGGGTACGTTGCGGCAAATTGTTACAACGCGCTGGCCACACAGCCGGAAGTTGATCCCCTGCGGATCGGGATCGTCGGTCATTCGTATGGAGGCAAATGGGCGATGTTCGGTTCATGTTTACATGACAAGTTCGCCTGTGCCGCATGGTCGGACCCAGGAATCGTGTTTGACGAGGCGCGGGGTAGTGTGAACTATTGGGAGCCATGGTACCTCGGTCTCGGCGTTGGGCCAAAACGCACGCCGGGGTTGATCACAGCGGAAAACCCACGCACCGGTCCTTATGCTCAGCTGATCAAGCAAGGGCTTGATCTTCACGAGTTGCACGCATTGATGGCCCCGCGACCATTCCTGGTCTCAGGAGGTTCTGAAGACTTCCCGGCGCGATGGATACCGTTGAATCATTCAATCGCCGTGAACCAGTTCCTTGGCGCGACGCACCGCGTTGGTATGACCAATCGTCCTGCGCATGACCCGACTGTCGAGTCGAACGAACAGATCTATTTGTTCTTTGAGCACTTTCTGAAGCCGGAAAGAAGGTGAGACTGATGACTTCCTGATCGAATGATGGACTGCGACTGTAGTTTCGGTGTAATGCGACGGTGGTTTGATTATCATGCTTCGCGCGGAAAAGCAGACGACTCCTCGCGACCTGTGTTAGGGGACCTTGTTGATGTTTTCCAGACTTCTGATGATCGTTACGGCGTTGCTATGGTGTGGAGTGGGGGCTGGCCAGACAACGGTGCAGCCCGATCCAACGCAGCTCGCGGGAGTGATTGAGCAAGCTCGGGTCGACTGGAACGTACCAGGGCTTGCGGTCGCGATTGTGAAAGACGGTCAGGTGTTTCTCGCCAGCGGATTCGGTGTGCGTGAACTTGGAAAACCGGAATCCGTGGATGGTGATACAGTCTTTGCCATCGCTTCAAATACCAAAGCTTTCACCGCTGCCGCAATCGCGATACTGGAAGAAGAAGGTAAAATTCGTTGGGACGATCCCGTGCAGCAACATCTTCCGTGGCTGCAGCTTTACGATCCGTATGTGTCCGCTGAAATTCGCATTGATGATCTGCTCTGCCATCGCAGCGGCTTGGGAACCTATAGTGGTGATCTTCTGTGGTGGGGTACGCCATATACGCCAGAGGAAGTGTTGCGACGCATAAAACATCTTCCGGCCAACGGACGTTTCAGAGTCACATATGGGTATTCGAACCTGATGTTTCTGGCGGCCGGTGAAGTGATCCGTCAGGCTGGTGGAAAGTCTTGGCCTGAATTTATTCAGGAACGCATCTTGTCTCCGGTAGGAATGACCCGAACGGTGACGTCGGTAAAGTCACTAGATGCGTTGTCTAACGTCGCCTGTCCGCATAAGCCGACATTGGAAAATGTCAGCCCGATACCTTGGTACAACTGGGACACGATGGCTGCTGCCGGCGGAATCATTTCCAGTGCGAACGACATGGCGAAATGGCTGCGCGTCCTCCTAGATCACGGACAGATTGACAACGAGCATCGCCTGTTCTCCACCGCGTCATCGCGTAAAATGTGGACGCTGCATACCGTTTTGCCGTTCAGTGAAGCGGCTCAGAAGCATTCGCCAACCTCGCATTTTAAAGCTTATGGACTAGGCTGGAGTCTTTCCGATTATAAAGGCCGCATGACGGTTTCCCACGGTGGTGGTTACGACGGGATGTATTCGCATGTGCTACTGGTCCCGGAAGACAAGCTTGGGATTGTGGTTCTGACCAATAGTATGACCGGAATTTCGCCGGCACTGGTAAACACGATTATGGATGAATTCCTTGGCGGGGAAAAAATCGACTGGCTGACACAGGGACGCGAACGCGATCTTAAGGACCGAGCTGCTTTCTACCAGCGCATCAAAGATACCACGACGCCGAAAGTGGAGGGAACGCAACCGAGTCGCGACCAACAGGCGTATGTCGGAACCTATCGTAGTTCGCTCTACGGCGAGGCAACCGTGGGTGTCGAAGACGATAAACTGGTGCTGCGACTTAAGCCCAATTCTCAATTGGTGGCCGATCTGACGCATCTACATTACGACACCTAGGTTATTCACTGGCGTCAGGAGTTTGCGTGGTTTGCTGAGGGCACAATTCAGTTTGTACCGGATGGCCACGGAGTCTTTCAGGAGCTGCGACTGGATATTCCCAACGATGATCTATGGTTCGATGAACTTAAGCTCATGCGTGTGTCGCCCGCGTCGCCGCGTTAGCGTAAGCGTGATTTAATCAGCCGTTGGGCGCTAGCCCCTGTTTAGATAACGAAATCACGATGAGACCAACCGGGGCTAGCGTCTTTCGGCTCATGAGTAGCACTAAGTCAACAGACTGCTCGCCCGAAGTTAGCGGACCGGTGCTTTGCCCAGCAGACGACGCAGTAAGCCGATCTGACCGGCATGCAGCATTTCATGGTGCGCGCAAAACAGCAGTCCGCCGAACTTTGTGGCGATCACGGCGTACGGCATATCAACAGCTTCGTCGAGCACAGAATCACTGAATGTCGGAAGCTCAAGCATGGCCTGTTCGTAAACTCGCTCAAACACGTGTAAAATGTCTGGCGGGGACGGGTTCTTCAACGGGTCAGGATCTGGCGTGGTTCCTTTGCTAAACTTTTTACGAAACGCAGACGACATCAGATTCTGATCCACATCGGCGCGGCCCCGCATCCGAAACAAACACAGGCCGTACTGGGCCATTGCCAGATGACCAATCTGCCAGGCCAGATGTGATACGCCTTCTGTCGGCTGGCGAAACCAGTCGTACGGCTCCAGATCAGTGAGGAGCGAATGCATGTATTCACGGGCGCATCGAATCTGGCCAATTGCCAGTTCGAGTCGGGATAAGGTCATGACTTTGTCTTTGCATCAAGGAATGAATTGCGATTCCGGCCATGCGTGCTCATCCTCTAGGCAACCTCATAAGTTCCACGCAAGAACGGGGCACGTGATGCACAACGTAACACGACTTCCTGGCCGAAGCAATCGGTCATTTTCCCCGTAGTTTCGTCAGCAGGCGATCCAGTTGATTGGCAAAATCCTGTTTGTTCCGAGCGCTGTAGGGTGCTGGACCACCGGTTTCCATGCCCGAGCCTCGCAGTTCATCCATCAGATTCCGCGCTGCGAGGCGAGAACCAACGTTGTCTGCATTCAATTCTTCGCCACGCGGATCTAGGACGGTCGCACCGCGGGCGACGGCATTTGCAGCCAGCGGGATGTCCGCAGAAATGACAAGATCTCCGACGCTCACAAGTTCCACGATGCGACGATCAGCTACGTCGGCACCGGCTTTCACCAGTTCGAAATGAATGAGGTTCGACTTCGGAATCCACATCATTTGATTGGCAACCAAGGTCATCTGAATCTGCAAGCGTTTGCTCACCTTGTACAGGATTTCCTTTGCTTCTACCGGACAGGCATCCGCATCAACCCAAATCTGCATGGAAAGTTGGCTTTCTGAATCACAATAAATATGTCACGATGCGTGATCGTTCTGTGGGCGGCTGGATCAGGTAAGTTCAAGAGGAATTCCTATGCGAAAAATTTGGAGATCTTCATTCCGCATTGTCGTGATGATAAGCCTTGTTGCCGCACATGCAAATGCTGGCGACTGGGGTCAGTTCCTCGGTCCGAACCGAAATGGTGTTTCCACCGAGACAGGGCTGATTAACGCTTGGCCTGCCGCCGGGCCAAAAATCGTGTGGCGCACACCTCTTGGGGTCAGTATGTCTGGAGTTGCGGTCGCTGAGGGTGCCGCCTTCACCATGTTTCAGGACGAAACGTCGCAATACGTTGTCTGCCTGAATGCTGCTGACGGGAAAGAACGCTGGCGCACGTCGGTCGCTCCTAAGTATGAAAATGCGATGGGCCACGGTCCTCGCGCGACACCAACAGTTGCCGAGGGGTATGTGTTTGCCTTCACCGGTGAAGGAATTCTGGTGGCCCTGAAGGTCGCTGACGGCAAGCAACAGTGGACTGTTAATGTCCCGAAATTGCTCAGTGGAAAACCGAATGAGTATGGCGTGTCATGTTCTCCTCTGGTCACGAGCGATCGTGTCATCGTGCATTCCGGCACGAAAGCAGCCGCCGTGGCCGCGTTTGGAATTGCCGACGGCAAACTGGCATGGAAAGTCGGGAGCGGGAACGCGGGTTATGCTTCACCTGTCTTGATGTCGCTGAACGGTGAACCGCAGATCGTGTCGTTGACGGGTTCCAGTGTGCTCGGGATGGAACCAAAGTCTGGCAAAGAACTGTGGTCATTTCCGTTTCCCACGGAATTTGATTGCAATACGGCATCGCCGGTAAGGCTAGACGAGCAGCATCTTCTGCTTTCGGCCGGTGAGAATCATGGCTCGATGGTGCTCGCAGTGAAGGTCGACAAGAACGGTGCAAAGGCTGAAGAAATCTGGTCGTCACTGGGCAAAGACAGCCAACTTCGCGCCGAATGGCAAACGCCCGTTATTCACGATGGGCACTTGTATGGGCTCGACAATCAAGGCGGCGCCGGGCCGATTACAAATCTAGTTTGTCTCCGGCTGAAAGATCACAAGACGGTCTGGCAGAAGAATCGTTTTGGAAAGAGTAATCTGATTTTGGCGGACGGAAAACTGTTCCTCACCACGATGACCGGTGAGGTTGTGATTGTCGAAGCCAGCCCTCAAGAATTTCACGAGCTCAGCCGCGCCACGATTATGGAAACGACGCGCCAGGCTCCCGCACTTGCCGACGGTCATCTGTTCGTACGCGATGACAACGAAGTTTTATGTATTGAAGTGAAGGCGCCGTAAAGCAATTCTCGTGATAACAGGCTCACGCACCTGCCGAGACATGCGGAAAAAGTAGCCGTCTTGCGCCGTCCAAACGAGCCATAATCAAGCCCCGTCAGCCATGAGCCGCAGGCCATACCAAGACGTGCGAGAATCCGCGTGCCATCGGTTCGCAATGGACATTTACGAAATGTATATCACGGCGGAGCGTGATGGCTACCTTACCTCACATCCATCCCCAGTGTCTTGACCAGAAACGCCCATTGATCAGACGCCTCTTCGATGATCTTGGCGGTTGGTTTTCCGGCACCGTGCCCGGCACGAGTTTCGATGCGGATCAACGTTGGCGCGGTGCCGGATTGGCTGGCTTGAAGTTGTGAGGCAAACTTGAAGCTGTGTCCGGGAACGACACGGTCATCGGTGTCTGCGGTCGTGATCAATGTTGCTGGGTACTGCGTACCGCCTTTCAGATTGTGATAAGGCGAATACCTCCACAACGCGGGAAACTCTTCCGCGTTGTCCGCATTGCCGTAGTCATCCGTCCAGAATCTTCCAGCGGTAAATTTGTGAAATCGCAACATGTCCATGACGCCCACCGCTGGCAGGCATGCACCGTAAAGATCTGGGCGTTGCGTCATGCAGGCTCCCACGAGCAGACCACCATTGCTGCCACCTTGAATCGCCAATTTCTTTGACGACGTGTACTTGTTCGCAATCAGCCATTCAGCTGCGGCAATAAAGTCATCGAACACATTTTGCTTGTTCTGCTTTGTACCGGCCTTGTGCCATGGCTCACCGTACTCGCCGCCACCCCGCAGATTCGCCACCGCCAGCACGCCGCCCATTTCCATCCAGGTAAGTCGACTCACACTGAAGCTGGGTGTGATGGAAATGTTGAAACCGCCGTAACCGTACAGCAACGTCGGATTCGATCCGTCGAGCTTCAGACCCTTCTTATGGCACAGAAACATGGGCACTTTGGTCCCGTCTTTGCTGTCGTAGAATATCTGGGATGTCTCGTAGTCATCCGGATTGAACTTCACGTCCGCCTTGCGAAACAATTCGCTGGCACCCGTGATCATGTTGTAGCGATATGTGGTCGGTGGCAGGGCGAAACTACTGAACGAATAGAATGTGTCCGTGTCCTTGCGGCGCCCGTCAAAGCCTGCGGCAGTTCCGATGCCGGGGAATTCCACTTCCCGGACGAAGGTCCCATCCATGGCGTGCAGTCGCACCTGCGTCTTCGCATCCTTGAGATAATCGCACACAAACATATTGCCGACGATTCCTACATTCGCGAGGGCGTTGTCGGTTTGCGGGATAATTTCTTTCCAATTTTCGCGAGCTGGTTGTTTCAGATCAATCGCAATGACACGCCGCAGCGGTGCGTCGACGTTTGTCTTAAAGTATAAGACGTGATCATCGTTGTCGATGAATGAGTACTCATGGTCGAAGTTGTCGATCAACTCAGATGGCAGCCCAAATGGTTCCGTCAGATCTTTTACCACAATGCGATAGCGATCGTCGGTACCGACCCAGACCGTAATAATCAGATAGTGACCGTCTTCAGAGACGCTCAACTGAAAACCCCAATCTGGTTGGTCCGGCCGTTCGTAGACGAGCACGTCTGCCGACTGCGGTGAGCCGACACGATGATAGTACACTTTCATGTTCGCATTGAGCGACTGAAATGCGGCACCTTCTTGCGGCTGCGGATAGCGGGCGTAAAAGAAGCCGTGGCTGTCTGGCGTCCACTCAGCTCCACTAAACTTCACCCATTTCAATTCGTCATCAAGCACCTTACCGGTTTCGATCTCCATGATCTTCCATGTGTTCCAGTCAGAACCGGCGTCTTGAACTCCGTATGCGACGTATCGACCGTCATCGCTGAACGCCGATCCAGACAAGGCCACTGTACCGTCCTTGGACCAAGCGTTCGGATCGAGCAGCACTTTCGCGTCACTGTCGAGTGTGTCCTGTCGGAACATCACATTTTGGTTTTGCAGACCATCGTTCCGCGAAAAAAAATAGCGACCACCACGTTTGAATGGCGCTCCAATCTTTTCGTAGTTCCAAAGATCCGTCATGCGTTTCTGAATTGTGGCGCGTTGTGGGATCGCATTCAGAAAGTCGGACGTCAGTTTATTCTGAGCTTCTACCCAGTCCGCGACGTCCTTCGACGTGCGGACATCGTCTTCCAGCCAACGATAAGGATCTTCAACTTTGGTGCCGTGGAAGTCATCAACTTGCGAGACTGTTTTCGTCTTCGGATACACGAGATTTTTCTCCTGGGCCGCCAGCGGCTGAGACAGAACGACAACTTCGGCAATGACTAGCCAAGCAGTCAGCACAATTCGATTCATAGCGAGCCTCCGGGAAGACCTGCGAGTCCAGGTCCTGTGCGTGGGAAGATTGAGAACCGCTCCCGCGAGAGCGTTCCACGTTTTATACTTTCTGGTGGGATGAATGTTTAGCCTGAGCGTATTACGAACGCAGGTTGCGTCCTGAACTCGATTTTCCCAGTGAACCTACATTCATCTCAATTTCAGAGTGATTGAGTTCGCAGACCGGGTCTTCCGCCATGCCTGAATGCTCCATCTGAGCGAAACCATGGATCAAAAAGTAATTGAGAATGCAGAGCACTGGGACAAAATCTTCCAAAATACGCGATTTTCTAACCGCCAGAGGTCTCCGATTGACTTTCATTGGTACCTTGTTAAATTGCCCCGACATGATTGATCGCGTGTTTTTAGCAAAACAGGACTTTTTGGCTCATGGGACGTACAGAACGACAACGTGAAATTGCTCGCCGTAGAAAGCGAAAAGTTGGTTTAGCTAAGGTTCGGGCACGGCATGCCGCGTCTAAAAACGAAGCTGAAAAGGTTCTCTTGCTGGCTAAAGCACGTCGCATGAGTCCGTTTATCACTTTGGATTAGACCAGAGTGGCGGGGTCTGGACGAAAAAGGGGATCTTCGGCGGTTCTCATGCCCGGAGATGCTCCTCACCCCAATTGAATATCAACAGAAAGCGGCGATCGCCAAAAAACGATGGCCGTTTTTTATTGCGCGACGCTCCGGGGCTGAATCGCGCTAGCCCGACTGTCCCAGATTCACGACCGGGAGCAGAAAATCGCGTTGAAAAAGGTTCCAGATACGAATGGCACTGCCGCTGGTTTTTCTTGTTTGCAGCGGAGCGTAAAGTCGTAAAGTTCCGCTGGGATTGCAGCGGGAATTTTTGAGGAATTCCGTCGAAAAGCAAAACAGGCATTTGGCGGACCTGCCTGTGACACGCTTCTTCCTGACGGCTGGACTTTTCCTGGGGAACTTTTCCTAGGGAACTTTGGCAAGAAATGACAGTGATGAAAAATCATGACAAACGCGACGACCACCCAACCCACGCGCGGCGGTTGCGAAAAGGCGAACGACTCGTGAACTGGGAACTACCGCCTCGTCCCGCCTGGATGACGAACGTAGAATACGCACAGATGCCGCAGAGTGTTGAGATTCGTCTGGTCGTGTCTGCTGGCGTACAATCTGATTCGACTGAAGATGCTTCAGAGTGGTGTGGCCGCAGGTCGTGACCCTCGTTCGCTGAGCTTTACGACGACGCAACAACTCCTGGCGACCAATTGGCTGTTGTGTGCGGTGATCGGA
>QWQG01000037.1 GCA_003670925.1 Planctomycetota bacterium
CATCATCATGCAGATCTTCTACAATCGAAAGTCGCATGGAACCACTATGCCGTGTCCAGAGGTCGGAATACGAATCCAGCAGCTTCTGCACACGTTTCAGGAGAGTCTGCACGCGGCGCGGGCTTTCCGTCTTCCAGCGACCTGCCGATTGGAGAATACACTCCACCGAACTGCTCAATCCGATGCGAAACAGGCGATCAAATTCTGTCACGGCCTGTCCCGAAGGGCGCAGCGTGCGTTCCATCTGCAACGCGGTTTGAAGCAGCTCAAATGTCTCTTCCAGCAATCCCAGACGTGGCAGCTGACTGAGCAGCACACGGATCACTGACTGCAGCATTCGGGCTTTCAGAATGGCTGCTGGCTGACCTCCATTTTCGAACGGCACGTACAACAGCGGCCGGCGTTTGAGTTCCTTGCAAAGCGCCGGGAAACATTTCTTTGCCGCATTTACGTCCTGCGCAAATACGGCAGTGAACATGCGGGACAACTGACGATCCAGCGACGAATCCTTGTCACTGCCGCCGACAGGTTCTTCGGCGATGATGGCACCAATGAGGCGTTCTGCCATCAGGAACTCAACTGTGGTTGAGAGCGCATTCTGCATGAGCAGCAAACGGCACTGCATCTGAATATCGTATTCGATATTGCCTTCAAGCCCCGAACCATGCACGGCAATCTCGTAGTCGCGTACTTCCCGAACAAGTTCGCTGAGCCCATGCAGTCTCCCGCGAATCGAGGCCAGCCATTCACGCAGATGTTCCTTCTGGTTTTCACGGGCGGCATCGGTTGTGGTTGCGGAAGCAGTCGTTGCTGCGGAACGTGAAACCCACACCGCAGCAATACCCCACAGCGATCCGACGGTATGCAGAAACTTCAGACGCGGTTCAATCTGACGGTAGAGGATTTCGAATTCCGTAGTACCCGGCCCGGCCCCGCTGTCCATGGTGTCGGACGCATTACCATCGTCCGTGGAATCATTGTATGTGACATTCTCCCACGCCGCTTCAAACAGATTATCTGCAGGCTCATCGGCATCGAATAAGTGTTCTAGATCTAGGTCATCGCGTTCGTCTTTGCCGCCCTTGCGATTTTTCTTGTGGAGTTCCGCAAATTCACCCAGACTGGGGATTTCCCAGCACGCTCCAGCATTGGCTTCCATGAATGCAAACAGACGGCGGAGATTGTTCCAGCGTACGTCAGGTTCTGGCTGATCGCAAATACACTGTAACAAGCGATGTAGCAGGCGATGAATGGAATGGGGGCCGTTTTCGAGCGGGACAGTTTCAGCGCGGCTGAGCCACTGCATGAGCAGTCCCATGGCGGCTACGTGATCCTTGCGATCCAGCAACGCCGTGACGACCTGCGCAAAACTACGCGTGGCGTCAAAGTCTTCGACATGCTGCCGCCAGAAGGAAAGATCGCCCGCTGATTCGCCCGCCGTGCGCCATGCGGTAAGGACGCGCGCGACCTGAGTCGCGGCGTCTACGGACTTCATGCCTTCGACATGCGTCAGGTCATTCACGGTTGTGGTTGCGTAGCGATCCCAGTGCTCAGCAAGGTTGCTAAAGTTTTCCAGCACCAAACCATGCAGTTCCTTTTTCCCCGATGCCGCAGCTTCACTCATTGCCAACGTGCAGGCATCAAAAATTTGACCCATAATGTCAAGCAGGACTTCAACGCGGGAATCTGGAATTGAATCTTCGCGCGTAAAGAACAGCGGAAACAATCCCTGAAAGCCTAGGATGTTCCACGGGTCTACCAGACCGCCACATTCGATACCTCGATGCAGCAGATCCATGACCTCGGTGAGCATCCGCTGAGCTGTCTCTAGTTCTCCATTGCGGACAAGCCGAGGCACCATGACAAGACGCGACTGAATCTCAGATTCAAACCGCGCACTCAGACATGGGATGACGGATGCTTCTTCGCAACTGGCTTCTTCAAACCCCATCCGCGCAAACATCCACGACAGGTGACGATGCTGAACCTGATCTGCACCATACTTGGAAAGGTACATGTTAAGTTCATGCCGCACATGGCCGAACGGTTGACGTGATTCATTTGCCAGTCTTTTCAGCCGCTTTGCTCGTTCGCCCTTTGCCGTGTCCAGCAGTCGCTGATAAAAATTGTCGCGTTGCCGCGCGACAATCGGCAGCAGCGATGTCAGTGAAACGCTCGAATCATATGTCTGCGGACCTGAACCACTGATTGCCGATGCCATCAGAATCGTGCCTGCGAGCACTGCCGATGCATCGAACAGTCGCTCCGGATCGAGTTTCCCGCCGTCTTGGTGAATCCAGTCGATCAGTGAATCGATAATTAGACGCCGCACGATGAACCGGCGATAAAATCCCTTCGTGTCAATCTCATCTGGATCCCATTCGCCAAACACATAATTTGTGCGTTTGTTGACAGGATGCAGGTGATCATGTGACCGCATGTCGAGGCTGAGTTCTGCCATTCGGTCAATTGAAAAGTGCGACGTGCTGACGAGATCGTCGGGCAGATCTCGCATGAAAGCAATCGTCGATTCAATCAGTTGCTCGTAAGGCCCAACGGCCGCACCAACTTCACTGAAGTACAGCGGCAAGGGACAGAAGCGTTCACTCGAATAGATTTCAGACCGGCGACCGTTTTCTAGAACTGCGACAGGGCGATATCCAACGAAGTGATTGAGTTGCTGGAGTGCGGCCGTGATGACCTGATCGGACGTGCCATGACGGAATTCGGCTTTTGCCTTCAGAATCGCTTCAAACATCCGAGCCAAGAGCAGCGGCGCGTAATGGTCGACCTCTGCTAAATGACTCAACAAATCCGCGTGATGTTTGTGATACGCGGGCAGTAATTCGTCGAGCGTCAGACGGATGATGGCTTCCGCCTGCGCTGGATCCGCACAGGCAACATCGCCAGAGGTCGAAAGTCGCTGTAATTCTGCGAGGAGAAAATCTCTGAGTGCGCGCGGCGAAGTCGACCGCTGCTGATCGCGGAAGAGATCATTCAGGGTCGCGCGAAACCTTGGGCTGGCAGCTCCCTGAGAAAAATTCAGGTAGCCCAGCAGATCCCGCAATGCATCAGCACTGACAGCAACAACAGCCTCGGGAGACTTCTTAGCAGGTTTTTTTTTGTTGGTCACGCGGTCAATATTCTGTCAGAACAAATCAAAGTCAGAGTCTGCCGATTCACAGCATCAGCAGACCCTGCATTCCTGACATCGGAGTCAGTGGTGTGAAGCCCGGATGTAGAATTACCGAACGCATTACCGAGCATACTCAACATTCCGAGTTTCACGCAAAACAGTCACTCGGATTTCACCAGGATACGTCAATGTCTGTTCAATCGCACCTGCGATATCGCGACTCATTCTTGCTGCCTGACGATCATTCACGCGCGAGGAATCCACGATGATGCGGATTTCCCGACCAGCCTGAACGGCAAACGCATGCTCAACTCCCGGGAAACCGCAGACCAACGCTTCGAGTTCTTCGAGGCGGCGAACATACTTTTCGAGTGTCTCCCGCCGCGCACCGGGGCGTGCGGCAGACACGGCATCTGCCGCCGCCACCAAGACTGTATAAATATACTCCGGCCGGATATCGTCATGATGCCCAGCGGCAGAATGGACGACTTCCGGACCTTCTCCGTAACGTTTAAGTAATTCCGCTCCCACCGCCGGATGTCCGCCTTCCATTTCATGATCAGCCGCTTTGCCGATGTCATGCAGAAAGCCGCAGCGGCGGGCTAATGTGCCATCGAGACCAAGCTGTTCGGCCATCATGCCGGTGAGATGCGCCACCTCAATCGAATGTTGCCGCACATTTTGACTGTAACTCACACGAAAGTGCAGGCGGCCCATCAGATCCATCAGCTTCGGATGCAGACCACGCACACCTGCCTCTTCACATGCATGCATTCCCAGTTTGCGAATGTGTTCTTCCATTTCCTTGGTCGTCTCGGCCACGATTTCTTCAATTCGTGACGGATGAATGCGACCGTCCTGAATGAGTTTCGTGAGCGACAACTTGCCAATTTCACGACGGACACTGTCAAAAGCGGACACGATCACCACGCCCGGAGTGTCATCGACAATCACATCGACACCGGTGGCTTTTTCAAATGCGCGGATGTTGCGTCCTTCACGGCCAATGATGCGTCCCTTCACTTCGTCGCTGGGAATATCCACCGTGGAGACGGTCGATTCAGACGTATGCGCGGAAGCGTAACGCTGCACGGCCATGCCGATGATTTCCCGAGCTTTCCGTTCGCAATCGACCTTCACTTCGGCTTCATGCTTGAGAATCATGGCACCCGTCTGTTCCGTGAGTTCCCGATCTAGGCGTTTCAGCAACTGAGTGGTCGCCTGATCGCGCGTCAGTTCACTGATCTTGTACAGAACTTCTTGCTCTTCTTTCAGCAAACGGTTCAATTCGGTGTCTTTGACCTCCATCGATTTAACGCGTTCGGCCAGTTTCTGCTGCGTACCCTGCAGCATGTTCTCCTTCTTGCGGATCGAATCCTGCTGTTCCGCAAGCTGCGATTCACGCTTGTCAAGTTCACGATCACGCTCGCGTTGGGAGCCGCGGGCCTCTTCCATTTTCGATTCCAGCGACTCCCGCCGCTTCAGCATGTCTTCCTTCAGCTTGAGTTCCAGATCCTTTTTCACGATCTCGGCATCGCGTTCCGCCTGCCGAATAATTTCATCACGGGTCTTGTAGGCGCCACCTTTGATCAATCGATCAACAAAGTAGCCGACCGCAACACCCACGATTGCGGCAATCACGCCGGCAATCATTGGATTATCCATGAACACGCCCCCTCAATTCACAAACGGTTCCTGCATCCGCGATGGGATGGTGTGAAGAGCTGACAGTAACGCACGCCAATGATCACCCAACGGTGATCAGGGTGGCCTCAAGAGTTGCGAAGAGCAAAGCAGTCTGAAAAAATGGCCGCAACCGCACAGACAGGTTGAGAGCGAATCCGGACAACCACCGCCATGCAGGCTTAGCACACCGCGTCGGGCCGGTGAGTGATGGCACTGGCCGAATCAACGCGTGCAGATCAACAAGTTCTGTCGGACAGCAGATTTGCTGTCCAGATCTTGCGCAGCGCACGGCAATTCGAGTACGACATCGCAGCATCCCAGCCGCAAAGCCTACAAGGCAAAACGCCAACAAAAGTAGTCCAGTAAGTCCCATGAGTGCAGGAGGGATCCAATGTCAAATTCAGGCTGCATAGCCTCGGCAGGCCGACACTAGGCAAACGTACAATCAGCTTCACAGCAGGTCCGGAAGACCAATTTCTGTCAACATCCTCTCAAAAGTCACCGGATCATGACCGCTGACTCTAAAAAGGGACAGACATATGCTACCAAAGCTGCCCAGCGAATCAACCGCCGGGGCACCATGGAAATCTGACTATGCCAGATCGGCATTTCAGGATTGCTTTGTATCAATGCCATGCCGTCCTCGACCCGACTTTGACGGAGTCACGCAGCGACCCCCGGATTGGCGACGCGGGCTTGGTGAAAACAGTCTGAATTCCGGAATCCTATCCGCGAAGCAGCGTCTTCAAGCGGCGAATTTGTTTGCGGACAATAATGGGGATTCGCTCCAAAATCGGGGACGTTCCCCAAGTGTCAGCAAAACGCGTCACCACATCCGGCATTGTCTGATGAAGCAGTTCGCTTAGGCTGGCCGTTGCCTTTAGGACTACCGTTGCGCGGACTCCTAGATCGTCAGCCATGGCATGCAGTTGTTTTGCGCCGATCTGATCCGGGTCTGAAACACCTCCTAGACTCATCGCGAGGTGTCGTGAAATGTTTTTGTAATTTCGGGTGCAGACGAGATCGTAAAATGGAGCAAGTTGTAGGCGGCGTCGATCCACGTACAACAGTGACAGATTTTTTCCGTGCGCATCTGCGTTTCCGACCAGCAAATTGAACAGTGTCCAATGCATCAGCTTTTGAAGTTCGAGCAGTGGAAAGGACGTATGGCTGCGGATAATTTCTGCGCACTGCCGTAATCCTGGTCCGCCCTCTTTTTCGTACTTCCTGCCCGGGCTGATCCCAAGTGCCTGACAAAAATCTTCCTGATGGAGACGCCGATAGGATTCACCCTCAAGAATACGATCGTAGCGAGAGATGACAGCAATCGCGGCGCGGTTCGTACGACGAAGTTGAATGTCCACGGCCGGCAACCCAATGGCACTCGCGAGCGTGCCGACAAAAGTTTCATTCTCAGGCAGATGTGAGTAAATTGGCGAAGCAAATTTCAATAAATACGTGCTGGGCGTATTTCCTAGCGGAACTGAAATCTGGCCGTCCTGAATGTGCACGGGCAATTTATCCTGAGCCCCCGCCAGTGACAGTCGAACTTCATCTTGTCCTGTTACAGCCGAAAATGCATTGGGGGCTCCGATTGACCAGTCAGCCAACTGCCGCTCATTGACAGCTTCATAACGCTGATCAGGCTGAACGGGCGAGTCAGATTCCGTGATTGCCAACGCCCCGGCACAGTCGCCTCCGATCGCCTTCAACAGTTCAAAGTCATTTCCCGGTGAGATCTTCAGAGACTGACATATCTGCTGGCGGACGTTCGCTTCTGGAAGAAGATTGACAAAGAAATGATGGCTTGCATGGATGTCGTAATTTCCATCCAAGGGCAGCGAAATCGAAATTGGAAATCCGTGCAGATGCTGCTGCCATCCCGCATGGTATTGAAACTGCATCATCCCGGATGCCGCAAGCGTCAACGCACCCACAGGATACTGCTGGTAATGCACAAATAACGTCTCAGGCACGCTGCTCTCCCCGCTGTTCCACATGCAACTCAAGGCCAAATAATTGCAGGACTCCGATTGCCAACCCCAATTGCAGTGTCGGCTTTCCTCGTTCAAATTCAGACAAGAACCGCACGCCGACACCCGCGAGGGCCGCCGCATCTTTCAGTGTCATGCCGGCCGCTTTTCTACGCTGGCGAACAAGTTGGCCGATCTGAATTGCGTCGTTCACTTTCACCATAAGTTTATTCCCGCTCGGGAGTATTTTTGGCATTCAGGCCACGGATGACAGTAAATGTCCCGATCGGGAATAATATGTCGAGATGGCATGTTTGTCAATGTTTTTTTCCCGCTCGGGATTTTATTTCGCCGCAAGGCGAACCGCCTTGGGGGCGCACATCCGCTTCACGGGGACACTTTGCTGTTCTTTCCAGCTCGTGTGGTCGCTGGTCGCGGCGTGGCCGCGAAGTCCTGCTCGGCAAGCAGGGCCTATCTTTGATGAACGTTCACGAACGCGAACTAGAATTCAAATTGCAATGGCGAAAAGTTTTTATGTAACAGGCGACGTTCGCCAGTGGTACGTTGTTCGGCGAGGGGCTCGGACATGAATGTCCACGTGACCATCATCAGTTCACTTTGCCGCCGGCTCTGGTCACACTTCTAAGTCAGTTCGACGGTCCTGTTTTGTTCGTAGTCCGGCCTTCAGGCGGAAATTCAGCCTGCCAAACCATGAACATTCAGCCAATTTTCCGGCTAAAGCCGGGACTACAAGCGAATCTTGAACAATCGAATTTGATGTTTCATTGAACACCGTGCGGAGTCTGATCAACACCAAATGTCTCACCCCGCCCATCGTTACAGCTTCGAAAATCAACTGGAACTGAATCTAACACACCTGAACGTGGCAGGGCAGGGCGTGCTGTTGGCGGTGTCTGGTGGCCGCGACAGCATGGCGCTGCTGCACGGAATGGCCAGGCTTCGCGGCATCTTGAAAATTCCTCAGATCGTCGTCGCGCATCTGGATCACGGACTGCGTGGTGAGGCGGGGCGGCACGATGCCGAACTTGTCCGGGCGGTCTGTAAGTCGCTCGATGTGCCGATAGTCATTGCTGAATGTGGGGCAGGGCAGCTTGCAAGAGCATCACGCGGCAGTCTCGAAGAAGCGGCACGAATCGCACGCTACGAATTTCTGCAAACGACCGCGAAGCAGCACGGAACGCCATTGGTTGTGACCGCTCATCATGCTGCCGACCAGGCGGAAACGGTCCTGCACAATATCCTCCGCGGCACCGGCCTCCGCGGTTTGCGAGGTATTCCTGAACGGCGGCGCTTGAGTGACACTGTCGAACTCATTCGGCCGATGCTAACAATTCAAGACGAGGCGATCTCGAGCTTTGTGCAACAACACAACATCGTGTTTGCGGCTGATGCTACCAATCATGACAACAAGTTCACCCGCAA
>QWQG01000024.1 GCA_003670925.1 Planctomycetota bacterium
GTGATCTTCCGCAGCCGCCGGGTCTTGAAGGCCACAGCCTGACTCCGCAGTTGGCTGATGCATCTGCGGCCCGTGCATGGCCGGCGATTACAACGCACAACCACGACAATCACAGCGTCCGATCACGCGACTGGCGTTACATCCGCTATGCTGACGGAAGCGAAGAACTCTACAACCTGCACGAGGATCCTCACGAGTGGAAGAACGTCGCTCAGGAGAGTGAGTTCACCGCTCTTAAAGAGTCACACCGCAGGTTGTTGCCTACCAAAAACCTGAAACCTGTCCCCGGCAGCAGGGATAGGATTCTCCTGTACGACACTGCGACAGGGCGGGTGAATTGGGAGGGCGAAGATATTCTTGCTGGGTCGCCGATTCCGGAAGTGGAGGACTGAACAGTGTGGATCAAAATCTGTGGTGTGACGCGAGCCGAAGATGTCGCGACCATTGTGCTTTCTGGAGCGGACGCAATTGGGTTCAACTTCTTTCCTAGTTCCAAAAGATATGTTTCCAACTCGATCGCTCGTGTTCTGGCCGAAACGGCACGACAATCTGCCGTCGATCTGCCGCTCGTCGATCTGGTTGGCGTGTTTGTGAATGCGGAAGCCAACGCCATCCGCACATCGGTTCAGGAAGTGGGTCTGAGTTTGATTCAACTGCATGGTGACGAATCGGTTGAACAAGTCAGCGAGATCCACCGACTTTGCCCTGACATTCCAATCGTTCGCGCGTTTCGCGTCGATCCAAGAAACATCGAGCATACGTTGAACGACATTGATCGGCTGACTGCTGCGGTGCCATTGGCCGCGATTCTATTGGATGCTTTTGTGATCGGAGAATACGGTGGTACGGGTAGGCCCGTCGATCTCAGCCTTCTGGAACGCTACCCTAGGCAGCAGAGACCGCCATTGATTTTGGCAGGTGGGCTGACGCCGGAAAATTTGGCTTTAGGCGTTGAGTGCTCGATAGTATGGGGGATCGATACCGCCAGCGGCGTTGAATCGTCTCCAGGGATTAAGGATTCCGCTCGTGTTTACGAATTTGTCAATGCCGCACGTGCTGCGACTTCCGATTCCGGGCGCTTGATCCACAATGCAAGGATCGGGAAACCGCCTTCGATTATCTGACCACTGTCTTTTTGAAACATGCGTCGCACCTATGGCACAACTGCTTCCGTTCTGTGGCTGGCGATTTGATTTAAGCCAAGTGGGTGCCCTGCACGAGGTCACTGCCCCACCAACCTACGACATAGATCAGGATCTTCAGCGCGTCCTTTATCGGCGTCATCCCTGCAACGTAGTACGACTGGTGCGGAGTCGCGGAGAACCGGGAGACACGTCATCGGCTGATCGCGTGATCCGCGCTGATGATTTCTTAACGCTCTGGAAAAAAGAAGGCGTGCTGCTTCGAGAACATGACGACTGTTTCTACGTCTGTGAAACCATCAGTCCGCCGGATTTATCAGCCGTTGCCAAGGGAATACATGACACGGAGTCTGCTTCCCGAATTACGATCATCGCCTGTCTGGCAACACCTCACAATTCCTTGAGCACTATTCGCCGCGTCGGGACTGCATGCGCGAAAGACGTCGCGACAGAACTTGAACTCCTGCGTTGTTGTAAGGCGGCGTTGACTCCGGTCAGCGGCCTCCTGTCCGTGAACAACGCCGGTCAGAGGCAATCACTCAGCGCACAACTTCGCGGGGCCGTCGCAGGGCTCACCCCGATTGAGATGCTTGATGATTTGGGGATTCGTCACCGAATCTGGCCGCTGGCACGTCCGTCTATCAGTTCGGAACTTTATACCCGCCTCAGTCACGCGGAAGTGATTTTGACGGGCCCCAGTGCTCAATTCTCTGCCGCCCTGCTCTTTCGCGACGAGTACGAATCTTCCACCAAGACGTCCTTCCCCAACGATGCTGCTGGTCTGCACTTGATGGCACTGGTACCTGAGGATGATCCCGGAATTCGATTTTCTTATCCTGTCTGGGTATTATCCATGATTGCTACGTCCACAACTTCGACGGAATTGCTTGGCACTCTTCAACAGGCAGGCTTTGAATGTCAGCAGGTCGGTTCTGAAAACTTCGCGGCAAATGATGCGGTTGAACTGGCGGCTCTGAATGCCTGCCAGCCGTGTCTCGCGCTTGGAACTCTGGACGAAGCATGGCTGATTGTCAGCCACAAGGGGAATGCAAAATTAACAAGCGAGCCGTTGCTGATCGCCCGCCGCCGACTTGCAGACGAGATTACGCAGCTGCTGAGAATTCCGAAAACTGACGTACGCATTTCAACGATCGCTGATCCCTCAAAGGCGCGGCAAGAACGTACGACATCGCTTGGTGCCCTTATTCTCATTTCGCCATCGTCTGCAGCTGACGACCTACTTGAATTGGCAGACGATGAATTTGCTCAGGTTCTCTCGAATCAGACGGAAATGATGGCGCCGATTCCAACGGGCCTCGTGTTTTCGATTCTTGACTGAATAAAAAACTGAGGAGTGCGGCTTGCACCGGCAGAATTTCTCGGTGCCGTTGCTTTTAGGGCAGGAGTGATGGACAATTGGAGTCTCAACCGGAACGGGTCTGTCAGTCCAAGCTGAACCTTCATGCCTTCAGGATATTGCTGATTTATGTCAGAGAATCAAAAGACGGTCGTTTTGATCGAGGACGATCGAGATATCTCGGCAACCATTCAAAGTGTGTTGACCGCGGCCGGTTATCGCGTGTTTTCCGCGAATAACGGTCAGGACGGTCGGCGCCTGATTCAGACGCAGAAACCAAACTTGGTACTCACGGATATGATGATGCCGCGCATGGGTGGATTCCCTGTCCTAGAATTTCTGGCGGAATTGCCCGACGCTCCGCCCGTGATCATGATGACGGCCAACGAAGGCAGCCGACATAAGGCGTACGCGGAAATGCTGGGTGTCGTCGATTACCTGCGAAAACCATTTGCCATGGAAGTGATGCTCGAATCCGTGGCCCGGGCAATTGCAGGCAAGGAACCTTCATAAGATCAGGGATTTGCATAATGTTACATGCCGTCATCATGGCAGGTGGCAGTGGTACGCGATTCTGGCCTCAAAGTCGAAAGCGGACGCCAAAGCAATTGTTGCGACTGGCCGGGAGTCGCACGATGATTCAGCAGACGGCGGATCGCTGTCGAGGCTGGGTGGATCCATCTCGCCTGTGGATTGTCACCAACGAAGTCCAGGCCCAAGCGACAATCTCGCAGTTACCTGAAGTTCCACCCCGAAACGTACTGATGGAGCCCGCCGCCCGTAACACGGCTCCCTGTGTTGGACTGGCCGCCATCCAAATCCTTGAACAGGATCCCGATGGCATCATGTTTGTGATGCCTGCTGACCATGTGATTCAGACGGAAGAGACTTTCGCAGCTGCCGCCCAAAAGGCCGTCCAAACGGTCGAAGATGATAATTCTAGGCTGGTTCTCTTCGGTGTGATTCCCGCGTTTCCTGCGACAGGCTATGGTTATATTGAACGAGGAGAATTAGTTTCCAGCGGTGCACCGCGTTTGTATCGCGTCAATGCGTTCCGAGAAAAACCGCATCTAGGTTTAGCCGAAGAATATCTGCGCGACGGCCGCTTCTTCTGGAACTGTGGGATCTTCTGCTGGAAAGCGCAGACGATTGTGAATCTACTCAAACAGCTTGAGCCGGAACTTCATGCCGGTCTGATGCGGATTGCCGCTGGAATTCATAACGGGAGAGGTCTAGAAGTGATCGCCGATGAATTCCCGAGCCTCAAAAGTATTTCTATTGACTATGCCGTGCTGGAAAGAGCGCAGAACGTGGTTGTGATTGAAGCTCCGTTTCAATGGGACGATGTTGGCAGCTGGCTGTCATTGCCGCGCCTGAACGGATGCGATGCAGATGGCAATACAATCGACGGGCCATTTTGCGGCGTCGATACCCAAGGATGCATTGTCCGCACTACGGACGATCATCTGATCGCAACCTTGGGACTCCGTAACGTGGTCATCGTGCATACAGACGACGCGACACTGGTGGCAGATGCAACACAGTCAGAACGGATCAAGGAAATTCTGAGTCAGTTAGAACTGCAAAAGCGCCAAGAGTTCCTATGAGGACATCGGCCACCCGTCCAACAAAAAAGCCCCGGATCTGAAGATCCGAGGCTTTGAATTGGAGTTTGAATACACTCCTGCAATTACGTCCCAGGGCTTGCTGGTGTGTCGTTGTTGCTCTGCCCGGCGAGATAGCCGACTGCACCCGCAATTCCGCCAAGCAGCAGACCAAATCCACCGCCGCCAGCGCCTCCACCGCCACCTCCGCCGCCGCCAGTTCCACTGCTGCTTCCACCTTCCGCTGCATTTGCGCTACTTGCAGGCGGAGCTGTACTCATCGCCGTTTGAGCCAGACTGCCACCACTACCTGACGCCCCAGAGAACGCACTAACATTTTCCGGCCCAACCGGGGAACCCGAGAAAGTCAAGGAATCTGCCACAACGCTGACGGGCGTAAACTGGCTTCCACCGGCGCCCTGAGCCTGATTATCTTCGTCGTTCATTCCAACGAGATCCACCGCAGTGACCATAATCCCGTCTTGGCCAACAGCCACGATGCTGTGCACGCCCGGTGACAATCCGGTCGCAATGAAACTCCCGTCATTAGCGACTTCAGATGATGCCACATTAACACCGTCCTTCACAAAATGTACAGTCAAGTCCAGCGTTTCGCGAACACGCCCAGTGCGCTCGTCGATAATGTTGGCCTCGCCTTTCAGACTACCATCATTCTGCAGGCGAACACGATGACGCTGAACTGTCGCTGACACTTCGCCTGCGCCAAAATCAAACTCCTGATCCTTGACAGCAACCTCTGTTGCAAACCGCTTGTCTTCATTTTGCAACGACGGAGACATTAACGCTTTAATGGTGGCAATGTCAGCCCCAAAAGCGACTGCAGAGTCCACATCAAACTCAACCTGAGCTGCCACTAGCGCGGCATTTTCTTCAATTGCCGTGTCCTTTGCAAACAGCACAAAGCTAAACAATGACAAAGAATCTTCACCTTCAGCCCAAATGGCAACAACGCCCTCGGGCAGGCCTGTGAATGAAAATTGCCCAGCCGCGTCAGACGTTGTAGAGCCGATCACCACACCATGCTGGGCCAGCGTAACATTCAAATTGGCAGCCGGAACGGCCTCGCCGTCCTTGTTTTGCAGCGACGATAGCCGACCTTTGAAACCACCGTCTTCATCGAGAATGACATGGCTCTGACTACCTCGAAGAATCATGGACTTGTCCAAAGCGGCATCAATTCCCGAAATCGCGGCCTCTAGACCGGGAACGGGAACAGCGTCCGTAATTCCTAATGCATTCAACACCGGTGCCACTTCCGGTGGCGCAACGGTAGACTCGGTTGATTCCTGCTGCGCCGCAGCAGTCACCGTCACATACATGGAGCCCACAGTGACAACCGTAGCCAAAGCCAGCATGACAAATGTTGAGATGAAACGGAACGTTTTCATACAACCCGTACCCCTTAAAATTTAAGGCGAATCAAAATCGCCCAAGATCTCCACGACGCCTTGAATAAACAGTGAGTCGTCTGATTTTACAGCAGAAAAAGCCTGTGTAAAGCTGGCGAACTATTGCAACACAATTTAGTCTTGCTCACAGGCTAACCTGCCTCCAGCACTCAAGTCCAATGGGTTATTCAGATTTCCTGACATTTCCCCTACAATACGCATTCTAGCAATTCGCTCCAATCAACCAAGCACCACAAAATCCGCATGTTCCCCTAAAAATGAGACACCGAATGCGAATCGTCACATGGAACGTGAATGGCCTGCGAGCCGCCATCCGGAAAGGATTTCAGAAGCATCTGGACGCTATTCAGCCGGATATTTTGCTGCTTCAGGAAGTCCGCGCCCGCCCCGAACAACTCCCCGCGGAATTTCAGCAGCCCGACGGATGGCATGTTGTCTGGAATCCAGCTCAGCGTCCCGGGTATTCCGGCACGGCGATCTGGTCCCGAACTCCCATTAACGTGCTTAGAATGGCGCTGTCAGTCTGCGATCAAGACGACGAAGGACGCATTATTGAGGCTGAAGTCCAAGGCATTCGGCTGGCGTGCGTCTATCTGCCGTCAGGTTCTTCGAGTCCGGAACGTCAGTCCGTGAAGGATGTCTGGCTAGAAAAATTTTACAAATGGGTCAGCGAAAGAACTACGGGGATGCCGCTCATCTTCGGTGGCGACATCAATGTGGCTCACACGGAAAAAGACATCTTTTACGCCAAGGCCAACGAAAAAACGTCTGGGTTCCTGCCGCATGAACGTCAATGGTTCGGGAAAATGTTGAAATCCGGCTGGCACGACCTAGTTCGCGAACATCATGGCGATATTCAGGGACCGTATTCGTGGTGGTCCAATCGCGGTCGGGCCCGAGAACTGGACCGCGGCTGGCGAATCGATTATCTGTTGTGCAACGCCGCCGCGCGCCCGCTGTTCCGCTCCGCAACCGTGCATCGCGAAGCCGCCCTCGAGATCAGTGATCATGCACCTGTGTCAGTGGATCTGGATTTGGCGATGCCATGAACTCTTCTACGCAAGGCAATCAGAAATCTCCGACTTGTTCTTTGCCGTCCGGGCTGGCCAGTGCCTTCAGAGTCTGAGGGTTAATGTTTTCCGAAATGAATCGGACAGATCCATCCGCCAACAACATTTGCACGCCCCTTTGTGCCTCTGGGCCGCCAAATTGATTCGGTGCCGTGCCAAAACCGTTGCCAGGGTCACGCCGATTTTCGGGATCGCCCCATGCCATAAAGCCGCCTGAAACTTCTCCGGCGAGAATTGTATTCGACGTGCCATCGGTCATTTTATTGAAGCTTACGCTTCCGTTGTTTTTGAGGACCTGCGAGTTACCAGCATAGTGAGATGCCCCAAAGCCTCCGACGACCTTCGAAACCTCCGGGCCAATATTGGGATTGAGGAAGGCTGGTATTACCGACTGGAAAATGGGTTGATTCTTTGGGGCAGTCCACGGCTGGTTGAAGTCAATCTGGTTGTAAAGGTTTTCCTGCTCCACAAAAGGCAGAAGGCTCGTCATCCACGCGTTGTAAGGTTCATCGTTCTTCGTGTAGATCCCACCTGGAGGAAACATGCTGTAGACGTCATGGTAGTTGTGCATCGCCAGGCCGATCTGCTTGAGATTGTTTTTCGACTGCGTACGTCTGGCTGCGGTTCGTGCCTGTTGCACGGCAGGCAACAGCAATGCAACCAGAACTGCCACCACGACGACCATCACGAAAAAAACAATTCCAAGGACCAAAAACACGATCGCTGTGGTACTCATCTGACCACGGCGATGAAGGAGCGATTGAATGGCAGAGGTTTGATATTTGAGCATGGGACGGATTCCTTCAGATGTGATGACGCAATTCATTTACCCGCGTGTCCATCGGGCCACGATTGTTCTATTTGAAATTTCGTATTTGAAATTTGAAATACAAAGCGCGGGGCGATGCCCACGCGGTTAAACATCACAATGCCAATATAAAGTAAATATTTATCCGCCATTCCGCTAGTGCCGCACGCTCACAAACGCGGAATTTCAATCACTCACGATTGCCTGTCATGAGGCGGCGATTCCGCCTAGAATCCGGGACCGGCAGTTTTCCCAACATTCTCTCCCATCGCAGATTCTGGTTCCCTATTCTCATGTTTCAACATGTCACCGACAGCAATTTTGTCACCGGCGAACATTCCGTCCTGAAACTCTGGCTTCAACAGCAGACGTTTCAGCAACTGCGACGAAAAAACGCAGGTCGCAAACGTTGGAGCTTTCTCGACGGTCCCATCACCGCCAACAACCCGATGGGCGTTCACCATGCCTGGGGCCGCACGTACAAAGACACGTACCAGCGGTTCTTTGCGATGACCGGCCATGATCAGCGATTTCAGAACGGTTTCGACTGCCAGGGACTGTGGGTGGAGGTCGAAGTCGAAAAGCAACTGGGACTCGGCACGAAAACCGCCGTCCATGAATTCGGAATCGACAACTTCGTCAACGAATGCAAGCGTCGAGTCCTCCGGTTTGCGGCTCGACAGACCGAACAATCGCAGCGACTCGGTTACTGGATGGACTGGGACAACCCCGATCAACTTCGCCAGCTGGCCGAACAGCTTGGCACCGACGAAGAGGTCACGATCACGACTCCGA